>DATKON010000142.1:0-3222 GCA_035524575.1 Rhizomicrobium sp. | reverse complement strand
TTCGCGGTCAGCTCGCCGTTCACGACCACCGGTGCGATGAGATACGGCATCTCGATGCTCGTTCCCGGCTCATGGGACGGCGCCGCGAGTGCATGCGTGAAGCTTGCGACGAGGAGAGCGAGGACGATGAGCGATACGATACGCATTGAAGTAGTGTGACCGAAACAGACTAAAAGACCGTTATTGAATACCTCAGAAATGCGTGTATCCGTCGCGCGCGATCGCGATTTTTTTTCCCGCTCGATCGAGCAGCGCGACGCCCTCGCCTTTCGTCACGCGTCCGATCTCGGTTACGACAACGCCCGCCCGCGCCGCCGAGGCGTCGACCTCCGATCGAAGCGCCGGCTTCACGGTAAACGCGATCTCATAGTCGTCACCGGACGTCGCGGCGCGAACGACAGCGTCGTCACCCCACAACTTCCGCAAGGTATTCGACAGCGGAACGCGTTCGGCCTCCACTTCGATCCGCACATTTGAGACGTCCGCGATATGCCGGAGGTCGGCGATGAGCCCGTCGGAAACGTCGAGTGCCGCACTCGCCACGCCGCGCAGCGCTCGACCGAGTGCGAGACGCGGCTCCGGTTGGCGATAGCGCGCGACAAGACTCGGGAATTCATCCGACCTGTTTTCTTTCAGGACAGCCAAACCGCCGCCGGCGTCCCCAATCGTGCCGGTGACGAAGACGAGATCCCCCGGAGCAGCGCCGGCGCGACGGATCATCGCACCTTCCGGCACCACACCGAAGGCGGAGATCGAGACGGCCAACGGCCCGGGTGTGCTGCTCGTGTCCCCGCCCATGAGTGCTAGCCCGAACCTGGCCTGGTCGGCGGCGAGGCCGTCGGCAAAGGCACGAAGCCAGACAATGTCGGGCCAGGCCGGCAGCAGCAGCGCCATCAGATATCCAACCGGCTCAGCACCCTTGGCCGCCAGGTCCGAGAGGTTCACGCGCAGCGCCTTGCGGCCGACCGTATCGGCGGGATCGTCCTTGAAGAAATGGACGCCTTCCACGATCGCGTCGGTCTTGAGGACGAGCTCATGGCCCGGCGGCGGCGCCAGCACGGCGGCGTCGTCCGTCAGCCCGAAAGCGCCGGGCGCCTTCGCCGACAAGGGCGCGAACAATTCCGCGATCAGCGCGAACTCGCCGGGCCGACCGTCAGCCTTCCCGCTTGTCATCGCCGAATTCCGCGCCGCGCTTGTCGCGTCCGAGCTTGTCGAGGGCCGCGTTGACGAAGCCGGGTTCGTCGCCCTGAAAGAAGGCATGCGTGATATCGAGATATTCGTCGATCACCACTTTGGCCGGCACATCGGGGCGCGCGATCATCTCATAGCCGCCGGCCCGCAGGATGGCGCGGAGGATGGAGTCGATGCGCGAGAATTTCCAATCCGCCGCCAGGCAATGCGCGATGGCACGGTCGATCTCGGTCTGCCGCCGCGGCACACCGCGAACGACGTCGGCGAAGAAGGTTCCGTCGGGACGCGTATCCAGTCCTGTCTCGCCGAAACGATGCTCAAGGAATTCGTCGATGACCGCTTCGGCGTCGAGCGAGGTCAGCTCCATCTGATAGATCGCCTGGACGGCCGCGAGCCGTGCCGCGTGACGCGCTGCGCTGTCGACAGCGTTGGTCATCGCCTTGCGCCGAGCCGTGCTTTGAGATCGATCAGCGCAAGGCAGGCGCGCGCGGCGTCGCCGCCCTTATCCAGGCCGTCGCGCCTGGCACGCTCCATCGCCTGCTCCTCGCTCTCGACCGTCAGGATCCCGTTGCCGATGCAGAGCCCATGCTGTAGCGCGAGATCCGTCAGTCCGCGCGCGGACTCGTTTGAGACAATCTCGAAATGATAGGTCTCGCCGCGGATAACGCAGCCGAGCGCCACGAAGCCGTCATAGGTCTTGCCGGCGCCTTCGCTGGCTTTCGCCGCGAACAGAACCGCCGCCGGAATTTCGAGCGCGCCGGGAACCGCAATGCGATCGAATATCGCGCCGGCCTTCTCGAGCGCCGCCACAGCGCCGTCCAGGAGCGAGTCCGAGATGTCTTCGTAGAAGCGCGCTTCGACGATCAGGATGTTGGAACTCATGATTTCAGCCTCCCGACCGGCCGCGGATCGCGTGCGTGCCTACGATGTTCAAGCCATAGCCGTCGAGCGCAACGATCTTTTTCTCGGGCGTGTCCGTCAGAAGTGTCATGTCGCGCACGCCGAGATCAAGCAGGATCTGTGCACCCACGCCATATTCCTTGACGCGCCGCCTGTCGACATCCTCGGAGGTCCGGCCGCTCAAAATATCGGTCACGAAGGTGGGCTTGTTCTGGCGGAGCACGACCACGACGCCGCGTCCCTCTGCCGCCACAATGCGCATGGATTCACCCAGCACATCGCGTTCGAAAGGCTGGTAGCCCAAAAGATCGCTGAAGATATTCAGCGCGTGCATGCGCACCAGCACCGGCCCTCCGGAGCGGATATCGCCCTTCACCAGCGCAATGTGTTCGGCATATTCGAGCGTGTTGGCGTAGACGATCATGTTCCAGTCGCCGCCATTGTGGCTGCGGAAGGGCGCTTCGGCGACGCGACTGATGAAGTGATCGTATTTGCGGCGATAGGCAATCAAGTCGGCAATCGTGCCGATCTTGAGTCCGTGGAGCTGCGAGAACTGCACGAGGTCGGGTAGCCGCGCCATCGTGCCGTCGTCGTTCATGATCTCGCAGATGACGCCGGCGGGATAAAGGCCGGCAAGACGCGGGATGTCGACCGCCGCCTCCGTATGGCCCGCGCGCACCAGCGTACCGCCATGCCGCGCGACCAGCGGAAAAACGTGACCGGGCGAGACTATGTCCGTTGGGCCTTTCGTCGGATCGATGGCGACGGAGATCGTGTGGGCGCGGTCGTGCGCCGAGATGCCCGTCGAGATTCCTTCCTTCGCCTCGATCGAAACCGTGAATGCCGTCTGGTTGGGCGTGCCGTTGACGGCCGACATCATCGGTATTTCGAGCGTCGAGGCTCGTTCGCCGGTCAGCGCGAGACAGATCAGCCCGCGTCCGTATTTGGCCATGAAGTTCACGGCCTGGGGCGTGCACATCTGTGCCGGAATGACGAGATCACCTTCGTTCTCGCGATCCTCGGCGTCGACCAGGATGAACATGCGGCCGTTGCGGGCTTCTTCGATCAGCTCTTCGATGGACGAAAGGTAATCGCGGAACATCGCCTAACCTTTTACCAGCCGCGCGACGT
>DATKON010000141.1:0-2642 GCA_035524575.1 Rhizomicrobium sp. | reverse complement strand
ACCGCGGCCACGGCGGCCACGGGGATCGCCGGGATCACATAGCGATTGTCGATGTCGGCCGGGACGATCACGATGATGGCGAGCATGGCGAGCGCCGCTGCGAGGAAAGCCGCGAGATCGAGCCGTTCGTCCGATAGTGGCGATCGCACCGCCAGCGCGCCGCTCCAGAGGAAGCCGATGAGCCCGGGAACCCCGAGCGCCAGCGCGAAGGCGCCGGCGAACCGCGGCAAGGCGACACCGGAGTAGGAAAGGCCCCATGCGTAGACGAAGCCGGTCGCCTGCATCTTGTAGGTCAGGACGTACCAGGGTCCCGAAGCGAGTCCGACCAGGGCGGCGCTGACGAGCACCTTGCGGTCGAAGAGAAAACGGATGTCTCGCTTGAGGGCGAGATGGATCAGCGGGAGAAATGCGAGTCCGAGCCCCGATCCTTTGGTCAATATGGCCGCGGCGGCGCTGACCGAAAAGAGGAGGGCCGAAGGCCAGTCGCGCCGGCGGAAGAGCCTGCTCCAGGCCGCGGCCGACGCGAATACGAGCACGGCGAGAAAATTGTCGGCCATCACCGTGTTGACCGAAAAAATGAGTTGCGGCACCGCAAGCACGATGAGCCCGGCTAGGACGCCCATGGCGGAACCGAAGCGGCGCGACGTCGTCGCCGCGGGCAGCGCCGCACACAATCCCGTCACCACGGCTTGAAACGCCAGCGCGACCCAAGAGCGGCGCGCAATGGTGAAGAGGACAGCGAGCAGGGCTTCGAACAGCGGAGGCCAGTGACCGATCGCCACCCGCGGGAAATGCTCATAATAGGTCTTGGCGAATGCGAGCGGATTGGCGCCAAGATGATGCGAAACGTAGTCGAACATCATCAGCGCCGTGACGAAGTGCGCCGCTTCGTCGGCCGTCTGACCCTGATCGGAGGTGTAGCCCGACGAAAGAAGCTGCGCCGCGAACGCGACGGCGATGAAGAGAAGGGCGAAGCCGACCGCCTGGGCGGAGCCCGGCGTCCATCCGGACGCCGTCGCTGATCTGGTTCCCGCCTCAGGCGTCATAGGTCGATTCCCCCGCGAATCACTGACATTAGCGGAACTTAGGTCGCGTGCTGAAACGCCGACCTGGTCCGGTCGCATCGACGAATACAGTCTGGAATTGGACCTGTGGGCGTGCAAACGTCGGGCTCAATTGCGCGCTTCCCATGGGGCTTTTGTTCGTTTGATGCGGATATTGCACGTATTTGACCATTCGCTGCCCCTTCAGAGCGGTTACGTTACGAGATCTCTGGGGATCATCAATGCGCAGCGCTCGCTGGGCTGGCAGACGATCCACATGACGACACCGCGCCATGTCGGCGCCACGTCCACTGTTGAGGTCGTGGACGGCCTGACATTCTGCCGCACAACGGCGCCGGTGGTTTCGGCGCCGGTGTTGCGCGAACTCGCCGAGATGCGCGCGACGCGCCGGCGAATGACCGAAATCGTCGCCAGCGAGAAACCCGACGTGATCCATGCGCACTCGCCCGTCCTCAATGCGACTCCGGCGCTCTCGGTCGGGCGGCAATTCGGCCTGCCCGTGGTATACGAGGTTCGGGCGCTGTGGGAGGATGCAGCCGTCGATCACGGCACGACGCGCGAGGGTTCGCTGCGCTACCGTGCCACGCGGATGGTCGACACATGGGCGATGCGGCGCGTGGCGTACGTGATCCCGATCTGCGAACCGTTGCGGCAGGACATCGTCGCGCGCGGCATCCCCGCGGATCGCGTGGCCGTGGTGCCCAATGCCGTGAGCCGCAGCCTGTTGTCGGATGTCGTCGCCATGCCGGGGGCGAACGAACTGCGTGCCAAGCTGGGGCTCGGCGCGTCCTTCGTGCTGGGCTTCATCGGGTCCTTCTATGCTTATGAGGGTCTCGACCTTCTTTTGCGCGCCGCCAGGCGGCTGCGCGAACGCAATGTCGATTTCGCGCTGTTGCTGGTGGGCGGCGGTCCCGAAGAGACGAATCTCCGCAAGATGGCGGCCGATCTGGAGTTGTCCAACGTCGTGCACTTCACGGGCCGGGTTCATCACAGCGAAGTGCCGCGCTACTACGACCTTGTCGACCTGCTGGTTTTTCCGCGCAAACGCATGCGGCTCACCGATCTCGTCACGCCGCTCAAACCGCTTGAGGCCATGGCGCAGTCGAAGCCCGTCCTGGCGTCGGATGTCGGTGGACATCGCGAACTCATCCGCGACGGCGAAACGGGCTTTCTGTTTCCGGCGGGCGACGTTCCCGCGCTCGCCTCGCGCCTCGAGCAGATCATTCGCGCGCCCGGCGATCTGGCGGCCATCACGCGCGCTGGGCGGCATTTCATCGAAACCGAACGCACCTGGGAGGTCGTAGCCGGGCGCTACAAGGATATCTACGAGCGGATCGCGTCGCGATGACAGCGCGCGCGGCGCGATCGGTTACACCGCGCCGAGCTTGTCAAACGTATATTCGAGCGTGCAGATACGTGCGAACTGATCCGTCGAGGTGATGCGATCGACCCGGAAGTATCGGGACATCCGCTGAAAGCGCAGATCCAACACCTGCTCCAGAAATCTGTCCGACAGCACGCCACTTCGCGGCTCGTGGCCTTTCACTAGCGCCTTCGCCGGGAAGGTGAGCCGTCGCA
>DATKON010000140.1:0-13687 GCA_035524575.1 Rhizomicrobium sp. | reverse complement strand
CGCGCAGCCGTCGCCTGGTCCGCGTCCAGATTGACCTTGAGCAGCGCCGCGCCATGCCTGCCCGCATAGTCGAGCAGCAGCGACACGAGATCGTAAGTCGCCTTCACGCGCACCGCATAGGACTTCAGCATATGCGTCTCGATCAACAGCGCCGGGCGATTGAGGAGCGCGAGATAGCCGGTGGAGAACCGTGCTCCGGAGCCGAAATTCTCGATTCCTTTCGTCGGGTCGCGGCCGTCCTTGAACTCGAGATAGATGGAGGCGAGATGTCCCCGTGCCTCATAGGCAGGGACCACGTCGGCCATCGCCTTCTGTTGCCAGTCGCTGACGGCTGGATAAAGCTTGTGCGGATCCTCGAGATACCAGGTCAGATCGTATTGATAGTCGGCGCCATCGGTCGTGTGCACATCGATGAAGAAATCCGGCCGCCAGCGCTGCCACAATTTCAGCCAGGCGCGCGTCTCCGGCGCGTCGGCCTTCACATAGTCGCGGTTGAGATTGAGATATTGCGCCTGGCCGCGCGCGCCCATCTCCGCCGGGCCGTTCTGGTTGATGCGGTTGAAGGGCGAGGATTTCTCATGGCCGTCGATGTTGTAGACGGGGATGAACACCAGCACCGCATGATCGAGCAGATGCGGCAGCTTGCCGGTCACGGCGAAGTCGCGAAGCATCGCAAGCCCCGCATCCTTGCCTTCGATCTCGCCGGAGTGAATGCCGGCCTGCACCAGCACGATCGGAACATGGGCGACGCGCGCAGCGTCCGGCGTGAAAAGCTTCTTTCCGCTCGCCACCACCACCATCATGGGCCGGCCCGCCGCCGTAGCGCCGAAGCGCTCGAGATGGATCTTGTCCGGCGCGGCCTTTTTCAGCCGCTCGAGAAAGGCCAGCGTCTCTTCATAGTTCGGCGTGGTGGTGAAATTGGATTTCTCCGCGGCCGTGCGCCAGTCGGTCTGCGCCATCGCTGCACCTATCGTGAGGAAAAGGAAAAGGGACGCCACAAGGGCGGCCCTGAACTTCGGGGTCACGCGAACAAGTCTCCCGATGGGGACGCTTCGAAACCGTTCTACAGCGGTTTCGCCACCATGGCACGCGGGCGGCGTGACGGATGTCCACATTGAACTGGCCTGTCGGCGAATTCGGCACCCGGAATTGCCGAAAGTCTGGACGCAGATGTGGCGCGTCGATATGTCGTTGGCCGGGAGTGCCGGCCCGCCCTCGGGAGATCAACCCGAACCGGAATCGCCGCGCGCCGACCAACTGGAGAAGAGCTTGCCTGCTTTGCCGGAAACGCGCGATATCGCCCCCGCCCAGCGCTTCGACGTGGCCGCGCTCGCGAACTATCTTGCCGGCCGCATCGAAGGCTTCAATGGCCTCGAGGAGGTCCGCCAATTCAAAGGCGGCGCGTCGAATCCGACATTTCTCATCATCGAGAAGGGCGGCGATGGGCGTCTGTTCGTCATGCGCAAAAAGCCACCGGGACAGCTGCTTGCCAGCGCCCATCAGGTCGACCGCGAATTTCGCGCCATGAGTGCCCTGGCGGGTTCGGGTGTACCTGTTCCGCGCATGCGCGCCCTATGCACGGACGACAACATCGTCGGCACGGCCTTTTATGTGATGGACTATCTCGAGGGCCGCATCTTTCGCGATGCGCGGCTGCCCGAACTGTCGCCGGCGGAACGGAGCGCGGTTTATGACGAGGCCAATGCCACGCTCGCGAAGCTTCACCACGTCGACTACGCCGCCGTCGGCCTCGCCGATTTCGGTCGGCCGGGGAATTATTTCGAGCGCCAGATCGGGCGCTGGACAAAGCAGTATCGCGGTGCGGAAACCGAATCCATTCCCGCCATGGAGCAGCTGATCGTGGCGCTGCCGCACCGGATCCCGGACGATCAGTCGGTCTCCATTGCGCATGGCGACTATCGCATCGAGAATCTGATGTTCCATCCGACCGAGCCAAAGCTGATCGCCGTGCTGGATTGGGAATTGTCGACCATCGGTCATCCGCTGGCGGACATCGCTTACAATGCGCTGCTGTGGCATTCCATGTCGGAAGCCTGGGGCAATCTCGACGGCGTCGATTTCGCGACCAGCGGCATTCCGACCGAGGAAGAATATGTGGCTGCCTATTGCCGCCGCACGGGACGCTCCTCCATCCCGCACTGGAACTTCTATCTCGCGTTTTCGCTCTTCCGCCTCGCCTCCATCGCGCAGGGCGTTTACAAGCGCATCCTTGACGGAATCGCGAGCACGGACCGTCCCGCCATGAACGACACGCCACGGCGCGCGGCGCAGGCCTGGGATCTTCTGAACGGTTAGACCGATCGCTGGCTCTACAGGCTGCGACTAGGCCTTGAGCTTCAGCATGCGGATGGCATTCTCGCGCATGATAAGCGGCCGCACTTCCTCCTTGATGGGCAGCTTGGCGAAATCCGCGATCCAGCGATCGGGCTCGAAGACCGGAAAATCCGACCCGAACAAAACGCGCTCGCGCAGCAGCGTGTTGGAATATTGGATGAGGTTCTGCGGAAAATATTTGGGCGACCAGCCCGAAAGGTCGATGTAGACGCCGGCCTTATGAGTCGCGACCGAAAGCGCTTCGTCCTGCCATGGAAAGGAAGGGTGCGCCATGATGATGGTCAGGTTGGGGAAATCGGCGGCGACGTCGTCAAGATGGATCGGGTTCGAGTATTTCAGACGGATACCCATGCCGCCCGGCGCGCCCGCGCCGACACCCGTCTGTCCGGTATGGAACAGCGCCGGCAGACCGGCGTCGGCGATCACTTCGTAAAGGCCATATGCGAGCTTGCGATCGTTGGGAAAGAAACCCTGCGACGACGGGTGAAACTTGAATCCTCTGACGCCGTACTCTTCGATCAGCTTGCGCGCCTCGCGTGCGCCCATCTTGCCCTTGTGCGGATCGATACTGGCAAACGGGATCAGCGCATCGGCGTTCTGCGCGGCGATCTCGGCGACCTCTTCATTGGGAACGCGCCAATGTCCCATTTCGGATTCGGAATCGACCGGGAAGATCACCGCCGCCATCTTGCGCTGGCGATAATATTCGGCGACTTCCGCGATCGTCGGGCGGCGCGAGGATTTGAAATATTTCGCCATCTGCTCGTCGAAGAGGATCGAGCAGGGGTCGCGCGGCTGGCGGCCGGACACTTCGGCATGCGTGTGCACGTCAATCGCGACAATGGCGTCGAGATTGATCTTGGGTTCATAGCGTGCCATCCGGCGCTCCTCTCAGAGGTAGATTTCGTTTCACTGCGATAGAAGCTTGGGCCGGAGCCGGCAGGCAACAGGCTTCGCGCGTGACAATGCAGGCGGGTATCGCTCACTGCGCGCTCGGAACATTCATGTTGCGCTGTCGGACCACAATAGGTTCCGCGGGCCGGTCCCGAACATTCCACTTTGCCGCGCAAGGATCGGCGACTAGCTTCGTCGGGCATGAGATTGCGCACGCAGGTCGGAATTGTCGGCGCAGGGCCAGCCGGCCTTGCGCTGTCGCAGCTCCTTCGTGCCCGCGGCATCGAGTCGGTCATAATCGAACGTCACAGCCGTTCGCATGTGGAAGCCCGCGTGCGAGCAGGCGTGCTCGAACCTCATAGCGCCGATATTCTGGAGGCGTGCGGTCTCGGCGACGTCATAAGGCGCGATGGTCTCGTCCATGACGGCGTCAATCTTGCTGTCGACGGCGAGATATTCCGCATCGACCTTGGGGCGCTCGCGGGCCGGGGCCTCATCGTTTATGGACAGACCGAAATAGTGCACGGTCTCGTCGCGCACTCGCGCGTCCCGATCCTGTTCGAAGCCGAGGGCGTCGCACTTCATGATGCTGAAATAAAGCCGGCGCTGACTTTCACCCGCCACGGCGAGGCTTGCCGGATCGATTGCGATTTTCTGGCCGGTTGCGACGGACAGCACGGGGTCAGCGCCGCGTTCGTAGCGCGGTCAGGCGGCCGCATCATTGAACACAGCTGGCCGTTCGCCTGGCTCGGGATTCTTGCCGACTGTCCGCCCTGCCATTCCGAACTCATATATGCCCGCCACGCCCGCGGCTTTGCGCTGGCCAGCATGCGCTCGCGCACGCGAAGCCGCTACTACATCCAGGTGCCCCTCGGCGCGCGCGTGGAAGACTGGCCGGATGACAAGATCTGGGACGAGATCGCGCGGCGATTGGGGCCGGCCGTGAGTCCGGCACCTGCGGCCTCGCTCGAAAAAAGCCTGGCGCCGCTCCGAAGCCATGTCGTCGAACCGATGAGGCACGGCCGGCTTTTCCTCGCCGGAGATGCAGGCCACATCGTTCCGCCGACGGGCGCCAAGGGACTGAACCTCGCGGTCGCCGATGCAGAACTTCTGGCGGCCGCTTTCGCCGCGTTTTACGAAAAAGGAGATACGGGCGCGCTCGACGCTTACTCTGACGCGGCCTTGCGCCGGGCCTGGAACGCGCAGCGTTTTTCGTGGTGGCTGACGCGTCTGACGCACAAATTTCCGGAGGCGGAGAATTTCGCGGAGCGTCTGCAGGAGGCGGAATTCGACTGGTTGCGCCGTTCAAAGTCAGCTCAAATGGAATTCGCGCAAAGCTATCTCGGCCTTTCTCTCTAGGACACGCAAAGAGGACCTCCATGTCGTTACGGCAAAAGCTGGATTCGCGGGATTTCGCGATCACCGCGGAAGTGACGCCGCCCCTGTCCTGCGACCCGAAGGAGCTGCTTGCGCGGGCGGCGCCGTTGAAAGGACTGGCGGATGCCGTGAACGTGACGGACGGGGCCGGCGCGCGTGCCCATCTGGAATCGACCGTCGCCGCCCATCTTCTGCTGCAAAGCGGCATCGAGCCGATCCTTCAGCTGACGGGCCGCGATCGCAATCGCATCGCCTTGCAAAGCCAGATCATCGGCGCGGCGGCGCTCGGCATCGAGAACATCCTGGCGCTGACGGGCGATGATCCGAAGGCCGGCGATCAGCCCGATGCGAAACCGGTCTTCGATCTCGATTCTAGCGGAATCGTGGCGACGGCCGCGGCCATTCGCGACAGGCATCAGCTGCCTTACGGCCGCGCGGTCGGTGGTTCAGCGAATTTCCTCATCGGCGTCGCCGACGCGCCGATCGATCCGCCGCCCGGCTGGCAACCAAATTCGCTGCGCAAGAAGATCGACGCCGGCGCGCAGTTCGCGCAGACGCAGTTCTGCATGGACGCGGACATCCTGCGGCGCTATCTCGCGCGCCTTTCCGAGCATGGCATCCGCGATAACTTCCATCTCCTCGTCGGCATCGCGCCGCTGGCTTCGGCGCGTTCGGCGCGCTGGATTGTCAATACGCTCAAGGGATCGATCATTCCCGACTGGATCATCGAGCGGCTGGACCGCGCGAGCGATCCCAAGGCCGAAGGCGAAGCGATCTGCGTCGAGGTGCTGAAGCAGATGCGCGAGATTCCAGGGCTCGCCGGCGCTCATATCATGGCGCCGCTGAACGACTCGGCGATTCCAAGAGTCATCGAGAGGCTGCGTCGCTAGTCTTCGCGGAAAGCGTGACGGAGCTCGTCTTTCCTGACCTTGCCCGATCCGGTGCGCGGCAGAGTCTCGGCTACGCGGACATACCGCGGCACTTTATAATGCGCGAGCCGCGCGCGGCAGTATGAGACGATCTCGGCTTCATCAATCGGACCGCGCGGGACGATATAGGCGCAGCCCGCCTCGCCCCAGCGCGCATCGACCACGCCAATCACCGCGGCCTCCGCGACGGAAGGATGCGTGGCCAGCACGCTTTCGACTTCCGCCGGATACACGTTCTCGCCGCCCGTGATGTACATGTCCTTCCACCGATCCACTATCCGGTAGAAGCCTTCCGCGTCGCGCATGGCAGCATCCCCGGTCTTGAACCAGCCGTTGTGGAAAGCCTTTGCGGTGGCTTCCGGCTGCTGCCAGTAGCCCGGCGTGACACTGGGGCCTTTGAGCCAGATTTCGCCGACTTCGCCGTCGGCGACGTCATGGCGTTCGGAGTCCACAAGACGCACGTCGATCCGCATCGCGGCGACGCCGCAGCTTTCCGGCTTGCGTCGAATCGCATCGCGATCGATCGGCATGCCGAACACCGTGCCGGCTTCGCTGGAGCCGTAGCCTTCGAGCGGCGTGACGCCGGAGTTCAGGAGCTGCTCCACGACGATCGGCGCGAGCGGTGCGCCGCCGATAACGAGCGCCTTCAGACGGCTCAGATCGCTCTCGGACCAGGACGGATCCTGCAGCATCGTGCTCGCCATCTGCGGGACCGCGAAATAATGCGTGATGCCGAGCTTGCGATCCGACATCAGGCGCAGCGCCGTCGCCGATACGAAGCGGTCCGAGATAAGCACGGAAGCGCCTGCGAAGATGGCCGCCCATGCGACGCCGAAAAGCCCTGAAACGTGGAACAGCGGCATGTCGCACAGCATCGCGTCGCCGGGCGCGACCGCGTTCGACATGGTGAAATTGAACGCCGTGCTCCACGCGTTGCGGCCGGTGATGATGACGCCCTTCGGTCTGCCCGTCGTGCCGGACGTATAAAGAAGCGTCATCGGTGCATCGGGATCGGATTCGCGAGGGCCGAGCGGCGTGGCTTTGGCGACAGTCGCCGCCAGCGGGTCATTGCCCGGCGCCATACTTACGACGTGCTGCACGGACCGCTTTTCGAGCGCGCTTGCCGCCTGCTCTGCGAACTCGGTGTGGTAGATGAAAAGGTCCGGTGTCGCGTCTTCCAGAAGCCCGCCGATCTCGAGACCCGAAAGCCGCCAGTTCAACGGCACGAAAATCATGCCCGCGCGCGCGCAGGCAAAATGCACGATGAGAATGTCCACGCTGTTGCGCATGAGCATGGCGACGCGCGCGCCAGGCAGCAGCAGCGACGCGAGCCAGCCCGCGCATCTGTCGGCTGCATCGGCGAGTTCGCGATAAGTCAATTGACGGTTCGCTGGCAGATCAATGCACGCCACACGCTCGGCATTTGCACGTGCGCGGAAGGCCAGAAAATCCGCAACGAGATCGCGATCTTTCGCCAGCCCATGCATAGAAGGAAACGATTCCATCACTACCTCGGCACACGCGCATGCGATGTTCTTGACCACTCAGAACGTATGGCACAGATTCCTGTCGATCGCACGTCGAGTGAACGCGATCGACAGGATTCGATTGGCAGAAAGTGCGCTGCCTGCATGCAAAACATGCGCTCTCGATGCAGCGGACCGATCAGGAGGCATCAATGCACGTTGGACTCTGCACCGGCTTTGCGAATTACGCGCATGTGCCGGACGCGCGCTTCATGCAGGAAGAGCTGAAGCAGCTCCTGCTGGCCGACGAACTCGGCTTCGATTCGATCTGGATGACGGAGCATCACTTC
The DNA here is from genome assembly GCA_035524575.1 of Rhizomicrobium sp. Taxonomy (GTDB): domain Bacteria; phylum Pseudomonadota; class Alphaproteobacteria; order Micropepsales; family Micropepsaceae; genus Rhizomicrobium. Next base: position 6,316 of record DATKON010000140.1, on the reverse strand, counting down.
GATGATTATTCGATCAGCCCCGCACCGCTGATGACGCTGGCATGGCTCGCCGCGCGCACGAAGACGATACGCCTCGGAACGGCGGTCATCGTGGCGCCGTGGCACGATCCTGTGCGCTTGGCCGAGCAGATTTCGTGGCTCGATCATCTTTCGGATTGCCGCGCCATCATCGGCTTCGGCCGCGGTCTCGCGCGTCTCGAATATGAAGGCCTGCGCATCGATCAGTCGAAGGCGCGCGAGCTGTTCGACGAAGTCGTGTCGATGGTGATGGCCGCGATGGAAACGGGCTTCATCGAAGGCGGTGAGATCTTCAAGCAGCCGCGGCGCGAAATCCGTCCACGGCCTTTGCGGTCGCTGAAGGGCCGCGCTTTCGTTGCCGGCGGCACGCCGGACTCGCTGCGCTCGACGGCGAAGATGGGTCTGCCGCGCCTCTTCCTCAATCAGCCGATGACGACATCCGGACAGCGTCCGCCTTTCGGCGGCGGGCAGATCAATGCTGGTCACGTGCCGACGACAGCGGACACTCCCGACGATCCGTGGCTGAAGGCCTGGCTCGAATTCCGGCCGCATGAACCGCCGCCGGGACCTTTCGTCTCCAATCTCGTCTTCGTGGATGAATCGAGCGATCGCGCCTACGAGCTCGCGCGCACCTACGCCGCCAACACCTTCCGCTCCGCCATCAAGCATTACGAGATGAGCTCGGAGCACCATGGCAGCGTGAAAGGCTACGAAGCCTACAAGGCGCTGCGCATCGCGCCGGAAGATGTCGAGAAGGCGGTCGACGGTGTCGTGCAGCAGTCGATCTGGGGCCGGCCCGAGCAGGTGCTGAAGGGTTTCGAGGACGTGATCGCGAAACGCAAGCCGCAAGGACTGTTCCCGCACCTCTATACCGGCGGCATGCCGCACGAAGAGGTCGTGCGGAACATGACCTACTTCTCCAGGACCTGCATGCCGGAACTGAAGAGTTGGGCGCCCGCTTCGCCGGTGACGATCGGCGAACCGCTGCGCGAAGCGGCCTGAGGCGGCCATGGCGCGAAACTCGCTCGATCCCGCTCTCTTCAAGCCGGAAGCGATCTCCGCCGAGACCCGCGCGTTCAACGTCCAGCTCGAGGAACAGACGCGCGGCCGGCCCAAGCCGTGGGAGCAACCTCGCGAGCAGCGCACGATGTTCGTCTCGCCGCCCTCGCCGCGCGCCAGGACACTCCACGCCGAGATCAAGGGCCGCGAGCCGGTCGCGCTGCATGTGGTCGCGCCGGACAATCCCAAAGGGGTCTATCTGCACATCCATGGCGGCGGACTGATCATGGGTTCGGCGAGTGCGCAGGACCCGATGCTGGAACGCATCGTGGAGGCGACGGGACTCGCCTGCGCAAGCGTCGAATATCGCCTGGCGCCCGAGCATCCCTATCCCGCCGGATGGGATGATTGCGAAACCGCGGCTTTGTGGCTCGCAAAAAATGCGAAGGCCGAGTTCGGCAGCGACTGGCTTTCGATCGGCGGAGAATCGGCGGGCGCGACGCTGGCCGTGCCCACGCTGGTGCGTCTCAGAGACAGGCACGGCTTCACCGGTTTCAAGGCCGCCAATCTCAGCTATGGCAATTTCGACACCACGACCACGCCGAGCCAGAAATGGATCGGGGAGAACAGCTTCTTTCTGGCGTTGAAGGACATCCAGCATTGCACGAGCCTTTACGCGCCCGATCCTTCCGTGCGCCGCGATCCGGATATGTCCGCGCTCTACGCCAATGTGCGCGACATGCCGCCGGCGCTGTTCACCGTCGGCACGCTCGATGCGTTCCTGGACGATTCCCTGATGCTTTATGTGCGCTGGATCGCGGCCGGAAATGACGCGGAACTCGCCGTCTATCCGGGCGGTGTCCACGGGTTCAACATGTTCCCGTACGCGCTCGCGCGGGAAGCCAATGCGCGGATCGACGCATTCCTGAAAGAGCGCCTCGCCGCCTGACCCGTCAGAACCGGATGACGACCTTGCCGAAATGGCGGCCTTCCATCTGGTAGCGGTAGGCCTCGGCCACCTCTTTGAAGGCAAACGTCCGGTCGATGACGGGTTTGATGGCGTTGACCCGCATCGCGGCGAGCATGTCCTCGAACATGCGCCGGTTGCCGACGAAAATTCCGTGCAGGCTCGCATTCTTGAACATCAGCGAATGAGGGCTGGTGTCTCCCTGGAATCCCGAAAGCACGCCGATCAGCGAAACCTTGCCGCCGAATCCGACCGCCTGAAATGAATTGGCCAGCGTGCCGGTGCCGCCGACTTCGATCACGCAGTCGACGCCCGCGCCGCCCGTCAGCTCCTGCACGGCCTTTCCCCATTCCGGGATTCGTTTGTAGTTGACGGTGGCCGAGGCGCCGAGCGCGCGAGCCCGCTCCAGCTTCTCGTCGTGCGACGAGGTGACGATGACGCGCGCGCCGGCCGCGCGGCCGAACTGCAGCGCGAACATGGACACGCCACCGGTGCCGAGCACCAGCACGCTTTGGCCGGGCGTGATCGACTTGCCGGCCACCATCAATCCATGCCATGCGGTCACGCCCGCGCAGGGAAGCGTTGCCGCCTCCTCGAAGCTCAGACCTTCCGGAATCGCGACGAGACCGTCTTCGTGCAGCGCGACCTGCTCCGCGAGCATGCCGTCCACGGGCGAAGCACCGAGCGCCACCGTGCCCGGCGGCGGCCGGCCGTCGATCCAGACCTGGAAGAAGGTGCCGACGACACGATCACCGGGCCTGAAGCGCGTGACCTCCTCGCCGACGCCGATCACTTCGCCGGCGCCATCGGAGAGCGGAATCACGTTCCCGCTCATCGGCGGACCGGGATAGACACCCTGGACAACGGCAAGGTCGCGATAATTCAGCGACACCGCGCGCACGCGCACGAGAACCTGTCTGCGGCCGGGCTTGGGATCCGGACGCTCTGCGAGGCGCAGACCATCAAGATTGCGCGCGCCTTTGACGACTTCGTAGATTTTCATGCGCAGGCCCCGCTTGCCGTATACGGACGATTTCGGTCGCGCAATATCGCCGCGCGATCGGCCTTCGAACTATCACACTTCCCGCCGCCGCGGAATTCGGAAACGCGTTGCGGCATCGCAATTGCGCTGCGAAACGGCCGCAAATTCGTATGCGGAACGGGTTTCGTTCTTTCACAGCAAGACGCGCGCCCTCCCACTGCGCATGGGCCACTCGTCGCGCAATGAAATCGCCCGTGCGGCGCATGGGCGTGGCGCCTGTCCCGATCTCCGTCATGTGAACACCACACGGCGGTCCGGGCATCATGGCGCTTTTCCTCGCGCGCACATTTGGGCACTCTCTGTCTTATGTCGAACGCGAATTTGCACGGCCGGAAAGAAAACCAGCCCGCCGATATTGCCGCGTGGCGCAAGGCGGAGCGCGCGCGACTTCTCGAGGCTCGCCTGGCGATGCCGCTCGGGGACTTCCGCGCCGCGTCCGACGCCGTCATGCAGATGCTCCTCGCACGCGCGCCGCGCGCCGGCACAGTCGGCTGCTATTGGCCGTTCCGGCGAGAGCCCGATTGCCTGCCTTTCATGCGCGCGATGCTCCGTGCGGGCGTTCGCGTCGCATTGCCTGTCGTGACGGCACGTGAACAGCCCCTCGCGTTCCGTCCGTGGACCGAGCAGACGAAGATGGAAAAAGGACCCTGGGAGATCCTGCATCCGGCGGAAGGCGCCGCCGTCACGCCGGACCTGCTCGTCGTCCCGCTGCTCGGATTCGACGATGCCGGTTATCGCCTCGGCTATGGGGCGGGCTATTATGATCGAACCTTGGCGTCGCTGACGCCGCGGCCCCGCACGATCGCCGTGGGCTTCGAATCTTCGCGCCTCGAGACAATCTTCCCTCAGCCGCACGACATCCCGATGGACACGATCCTGACCGAGTCAGGAGAACGCGCAATCCATCAGGCCGGCGGCGCGTAACCCGAAAGGAGCCATCATGAACGACGTTGCGGCGAAGTCCGGCGTCAAAACGGACTGGGAGATCGCGCAGGAGGCGAAGCTGCTTCCCGTCCGCGACATCGGCGAAAAGCTCGGCATTCCGGCGGCCAGCCTGGAACCTTTCGGCCATCACAAGGCGAAGGTCTCGATGGATTTCGTCGAACAGGCTTTCGCGCGCGAGAAGACCGGCAAGCTCATCCTCGTCACCGCGATCAATCCGACGCCCGCCGGCGAAGGCAAGACCACCACGACGGTCGGTCTCGGTGACGCGCTCAACAGACGGGGAAAGAAGACGGCGATCTGCCTGCGCGAGCCGAGTCTGGGGCCGTGTTTCGGCATGAAGGGCGGCGCGGCCGGCGGCGGCTATGCGCAGGTCGTGCCGATGGATGAGCTGAACCTGCATTTCACGGGGGATTTCCACGCCATCGGCGTCGCCAACAATCTGCTGGCGGCGATGATCGACAATCACATCTATTGGGGCAACGCGCTCGCCATCGATCAAAGGCGCATCACCTGGCGGCGCTGTCTCGACATGAACGACCGCGCCCTGCGCTCGATCGTCTCTTCGCTGGGGGGCATTGCCAACGGCTTTCCGCGCGAGGACGGGTTCGACATCACGGTGGCGTCCGAGGTCATGGCGGTTCTTTGCCTCTCAACCTCGCTCGCCGATCTCGAACGGCGGCTCTCCAACATCATCGTCGCCTCCACGCGCGACCGCAAACCGGTGCGCGTCCGCGACCTGAAGGCGCACGGCGCCATGGCGGCGGTGCTCAAGGACGCGATCAAACCCAACCTCGTCCAGACGCTCGAAAACAATCCCGTGCTCGTGCATGGCGGTCCGTTCGCCAATATCGCGCATGGCTGCAATTCCGTCCTCGCGACCAAGCTGGGACTGAAGCTCGCCGACTATGTCGTGACCGAAGCGGGCTTCGGCGCCGATCTCGGCGCGGAAAAATTCTTCGACATAAAATGCCGGAAGGCGGGCCTTTCGCCCGACCTCGCCGTCGTGGTGGCAACCGTGCGGGCGCTGAAATTCCACGGTGGCGTGGCGCGCGCCGAGCTTGGCGCCGAGAACGTCGCGGCGGTCGCGAAAGGCATGGCCAATCTCGAACGGCACATCGAAAACCTGCGGAAGTTCGGCGTGCCGGCGGTGGTCGCCATCAATCACTTTACGGCAGATACCAAAGCGGAGCTCGAAGCCGTCATCTCCGGCTGCGCAAGGCTCGGCGTGCAGGCCATTGTCTGCCGGCATTGGGCGGAGGGCGGCAAAGGCGCGGAAGCGCTTGCGGACGCCGTCATTTCGGCCATCGACGCCGGCACCGCGAATTTCCACACGCTCTATCCCGACTCGATGGGCCTCTTGCAGAAGATCGAGACCATCGCCTTCCAGATCTATCACGCCGGCAAAGTCGTGCCGTCGCAGCAGGCAAGCTCGCGGCTCGCCGAGTTCGAAAAGCTGGGCTTCGGGAATTTTCCCGTCTGCATCGCCAAAACGCAGTATTCGAACTCCGCCGATGCGAGCCTATACGGTGCGCCGACGGGCCATGAATTGCCCGTACGCGAAGTCCGCCTCAACGCCGGCGCGGAATTCATCGTGGCCATCTGCGGCGACATCATGACGATGCCCGGGCTGCCGAAGCAGCCGTCGGCCGAGTCGATCCATGTCGACGAAAACGGGCGGATCATAGGCCTGTCGTGAGCGTTGCTCAGTCCGCAGTTCCGAGGCCCCAGCCGCCGTCGATGACGATCTGCTGCCCCGTGATGTAGTCGCACGCGGGCGAGGCCAGGAAGATCGCGAGGCCCGCCATGTCCTTCGGCCAGCCCACGCGGTGCATCGGCACGCGCCTGGCAACAGCTTCCTGCGTCTTCGGATTGTGCGCGTGGCCGCCGCCGATATTGGTGATGAAGAAGCCCGGTGCGATCGCGTTGACGCAGATGTTGTAGGCCGCGAGCTCCAGCGCGAGGTTGCGCATGAAATGCGCTGCGCCCGCCTTGGCCGCCATGTAAGCGCTGCCGATCACACCTTCCTGCACGAGCGCCGCAAGAGAGGTCGTCACGATGATCCGACCCTGCCGGCGCGGGCGCATGTGGCGTGCGGCGGCTCTACAGGTCGCGAAGATACCGTTGAGGTTGATGTCGATCACCTTCTCCCAGCGCTCATCGGTGTAGTTCTCGATGGCGCCGGCGCTCACGCGTTCGCGGTTGTCGCCCACCCAGGCGCTGACGAAGCCCGGTCCGGAATCGATGCCGGCATTCGCGAACACGACGTCGATCTTGCCATACTCGGCGGCAGCCTTGTCGAAAGCGCGATCGAGCGCCGGATGGTCCGTCACGTCGACGATCTCGCC
>DATKON010000139.1:0-14315 GCA_035524575.1 Rhizomicrobium sp. | reverse complement strand
ATCGAGAAAGGCCGGGCTGTCCTCGCCGCGCATCAGCGCCTCCGGCGACTGCGCCACGCTGATGGGGCCTTTGGTCATCGCAAGGCCGGCGGGACGCGCGATGGAAACGTGTCCGTTCGAAACCATGACATCGAGGTCGTCGGCATAGGGCCGGATCACGAGGCCGGACGCCGTCGGCAAGACTGCGAGCTCTGCATAACGCCGCGCATCAAGCACGCCGCGTCCCAGGACACCCGGAATGATGAAGAGCGTGTCGCCGGCGCCGGGATCGGTCTGGATTAGCATATGCGTCGCAGTCGGAATGAGCGTCGTCAGCACCGTCCGCCGGGGATCGCTGTCGTCGCGCACGAAGCCGATCGAAGCCGGCTGCTCCGTCAGCTCGGGCGCGATGTCGATGCGAAGATTTGAGCCGTCGGCGCGCGCAGTGATCTGTTCGGGCGATTTCAGCCCGATGCGAATGACGGTGGTATTGTTGCTGGTGGATTCGTCCAGCGAGGTCGGAAAATCGCCGAGCGAGGCCTTCAGCTGGGCGGGATCCATCTTCTGCGCCCGGTCGATGACGATCCAGGCCGTCATGCCGCGCACGAAGACGGCGGCAGGCGTCGCGGCGGCGCCGGGAAAGCTGAGGACCACGCCCTGGCGTGTGCGCAGGGCCTGCGCCATGTCGGCATTGGCGAGCGGATTGGGCAGCGTCTGCGGCGGCGGCGTTGCCGGTGGCGCGGGCTGGGCCGCAGCGGCCTGCTTGGCGCCGCCTAGCTGCGCCGCCGCGGCGGCGATCGCCTTGGCTTGCGCGGCGGCAGTGGATTCATTCGGGCCAGCTTTCGTCTCTTTGCCTGCCGTGGAGGGTTGCGCATTGGAGTCCGTCCTTGGTGCGAGGATGTCCAGTATGACCTTCGAGCCGTCGCGCGCGTCGTGATAGCCCGACTGCGGATCGGTCGCGAAGTCGATAACGGTGCCTTTGTTCTCGACCTTCCAGCCCGCTTCCTTCACCCAGGGCGGCGAGACGTTTTCGAAGGCCGTGAAATCGGGCCGCGCCATCGCTTCGAAGCGGATGGTGATGTGGCCGGCGCCGGGAAAGACCGCATACGGAACATTCTTCGGCCAGTCGAAGACGAGGCGCGAATAGTTGGCATAGGCGCCGGCGCGGATCTTGAGCGCATCGAGCTTCGCCACGTCGACGGCGGTGGCTTCCTTCGGCGGCGGCGGCGGAAGGTCGGCCGGGACGCCGGCAAAGCTTTCGGGCACCAGATCGATGCCGATCTTGTCGGCCGACGTGCTTTCGTGAAGGCGCACGGTCTGCGACAGCGCGAAGCGGAAGATTTGGCCGTTCGGATCGGCCCTCACGCTTGCGATATAGCCGGGCAGACCCTGCGCGACCGCATTCGCGTTGATGGCGACCTTGCGATCGAAGGTCAGCGTCAGGACGCCGCCGGAAAGTTGCGGCTTCACATGGGCTACCGGATCGAGGCTGAAAATGATGCGGCCGAATCCGCCCTGGTTCTCGACCGCGACGGAGTCCGCGTGCGCCGTGCCTGCGAATCCCGCGAAGGCCAACGCCAGAACGAAGGCGAGGCGCGTCTTCATTTGGTCGGAGCCGGCGTTGAAGCCGGCGCGGATGCCGGCATCTGCGGCGCCGCTCCGGGTTGCGTGGCCGGAGCGGGCATCGAAGGCATGGTCTGCGCAAGTTGCGCTGCCGCCTGCTGCTGCTCCGGCACTTTGAGACGGTTGGCGAGGCGCACGGTCAGTTTCTGCGCCGCCTCCGAGGACATGGCGCCGATGATGGGCGCCAGCACGTCGGGCTTCATTTGCGCCGCGACCTCCAGGGAAACCGTCTCGTCGAGACTGTCGAAGATGCGCGCCGCGTCCTTGGGCTTCATCGCGGAATAGGTCTTCACCAATGCGTCGAGCTGCTTCTGCTCGGCGGTGTCGCGCTGCACCAGCAGTCCCTGGATCGACGACTGGAGCTGCTTCAGGCTGTCGATCTTGCCGTCGACGCGCTTCTCGGCCGCGGCGATCAGGTTTTCGCGCATGTCGAGATCGCGCTCGCGCGCGTCGAGCTCGGCGCGGCGCTTGGCAAGGCTCGAGAGCACGTCGACCTGGGCGCTCGACGTTTCGGCGTCGTCGTCGTCCGCCGTGGCGGCGGCCGTCGACTGCACCGCCTGTTGGGCCGCGGTCGCGGTCTGAGACGTCGCAGATTGCGCCGGTGCTGCCGTTTGCGAGGCAGGCTGTTGTTCCTGTGCTTCAGCGACGAGGCTCACGCTCTTTAGCGCGAGGAGCGCCGTGCCCAGCGCGAGGACCGCAGGAAGAAGGCGGATGTGACGCCGCAGCGGGGCGAGTGAAAGTTTCACCGCACGTTCCCCATGGCAGGCTTGAGCGCATCAAGGCGGCTCGCGAGCACCGACGGCGTCGATGCCGCAGAGCGCGGACGATCGCTGGTGGGCGCCCCGCGTTCGATGCGCTGGGCGATGCGTTCGCCGGAATTGGTGAGAAGCGCCAGCTCGTCGCTCAGGCTGCGCGCGCGCGACAGGCGGTCGTCAAGCGTTTCGGCGGCGCCGGCGGCGGAGGATTTCAGCATCCGCATCGAGGCGCTGGCCGTGGCGATGGCCTGGTTGAGCTCGGCGATGGTGTCCTTGAAGCCGTCCTGGTTCTTGCGCAGGGCCGAGAGCCGGCGTTCGAGAATGGCGCAATAGACGAGCGTCGCCGCGAGGAGAACCGTCAGAACGATTTCGACGATGAGCGAGAAGTTCATGGCCTGTCCCCCTTAGAGCTGGCGCGAGGCGTCGGTGCGTTCGACCGCTTCATCGATGCGCACGGCCACCTGGTTGCCGACGCGGCCCATGCGGCCGCGCAGCAGCGGCACGCCGCCGCAACGCAGCTGGATCTTCGACTCCGGGCTCGCATTGAGCATGATGGTTTCACCGACCTGCAGATTCATCATCTTGCTCAGGGGCAGTGTCTGCTCGTCGAGAATCGCGTGGATGTCGACGCGCGTCGACCAGAGCTCGGTCGCAAGATGGCCTTCCCAAATCGAGTCGCGGCCGAACTTCTCGCCCATGAACTGCTGCAGCAGCAGCTTGCGGATGGGTTCGAGCGTCGCGTAGGGAAGAAGGAGCTCGGTGCGGCCGCCGCGGTCTTCCATATCGATGCGGAGCTTGACCAGAATGGCTGCGTTCGCGGGCCGCGCGATGGCGGCGAAGCGCGGATTGGTCTCGAGGCGGTCCAGCGAGAACGTGACGGGCGCCAGAGGCTCGAAGGCGACGCACATGTCCTGCAGGATGACTTCGATCATGCGCTGGACGAGCGTGCGCTCGATGGTGGTGTAGGGCCGGCCTTCGATGCGCATCGCCGCGGTGCCGCGGCGTCCGCCCAGAAGCACGTCGACGATCGAATAGATGAGATTGGAATCGACGGTGAACAGCCCGTAATTGTCGAGCTGCTCGGCCCGGAACACGGCGAGGATCGCCGGCAGCGGGATCGAGTTCAGATAGTCGCCGAAGCGGATCGACGTGATGTTGTCGAGACTGACTTCGACGTTGTCGGAGGTGAAGTTGCGCAAGGATGTCGTCATCAGCCGCACGAGGCGGTCGAAGACGATTTCGAGCATCGGCAGGCGCTCATAGGAGACGAGCGCGGAATTGATGATGGCGCGGACGCCGCTCTTGTCCTGGATCTGGTCGTCGTTGACGTCGAAGCCCAGAAGGCTGTCGATCTCCTCCTGATTGAGGATGCGATCGGCGGCCGTCTCGTCCGTCGTTGTCGGCGGCTCGATGATTTCCGGACCGGCGGCGGCCTGGGCTTCGTCGTTGGTTTCGGTCTCGTCTGCCATATGCTCTGCCTACTGAACAATCATTTCCTTGAGCAGCACGTCGCGCACCGGATAGGGCGCGGCCGCCGCGTTGACTCTGCGCAGGAGCTCTTCCTTCACGCGCAGCACGCCGGCCGAGCCGTGCAGGTCATCGATGCGCAATTCGCGCAGATAGCTCTGGAACTGGTCGACGATGCGCGGCATCAGCGCCTGGATGCCCGGTTTTTCTTCGGGCGCCGCCAGCTCGAGCGCGACGGAAAGCTTCAGATAGGCCGGCGCGCCGGTGTCGGCCGACTGAATGTTCACGACGAGATCGGGCATGTCGTAGAAGACGACCTGCGGCGGCACCACGGGCAGAACGACATTGCCGACCATCTTCGGCTTGTCGGCATCCGAGCTCGAGAAGAAGAGGAAATTGATGCCGACGCCGAGAAGCAGCAGCAGGGCGGCTGCGCCGCCGCCGGCGATGATCAGCATTTTCTTGCTGAAGCGGCCCAGGAGACCTTTGGCGCCGCCTGCGCCTTCGCCGTCCGAATCGTCGTCGAGCTCGGGATCGTTGTCCTTGGCCATCGGCTGCCCCTGTTGCGCAAGGCCGTGCCAGCGGCCCCTTCGCGTTCGAGGATTAGTCGGGTGTGGTTAAGGACTGGTTCCCGCCCGGCAATTTCCGCCGGGCAGTTCTTGCCGTCGCGGCCCTGAAAAAGTTTTTCGGCAGGCCTCTTGAAAAAGAACATATCAAGAACGAAGTCTTCCGCCCGGCCTGGGAGGGAGCCCCCATGAGTGTCACATACGCGACAATACTTCTGCTCAGGCAGCTGACCAATTTGGTCGTCTGGCTGCGGGCGATGACCGGGGTCCTGACCGTCCGCTCCCGGCAATCCTTGCCCGGTGTCGCGCCGGGCAGCGGGAAAAGCCAGCGAATCCGCGGCTTTCGCGCTGGCATACCGGCTGCAAGAGGCCTTCCGAACGCAACGGACCAGAAAGGATCCAAGCGGGCCATGGATACGACGCAACTCGTCTGCCTGTCGCAGGAACTGGCGGCTTACCAGTCGATGGATTCGATCGCGAACAACCTCGCGAACGTCTCGACGCCGGGCTTCAAAGGCGAGACGCCCAAGTTTCAGGAATATCTGGATTTGGAAAAGCCCGCCGAAGGTCAGACCGGAACGCAGGCCGTCAGCTTCGTGCAGCAGACCGGCATGATCCGCGACATGAGCGAAGGCCATGTCGACATCACGCACGCGCCGTTCGACCTCGCCATCAACGGGCAGGGTTATTTCGCCGTGACGACGCCCAACGGCACACGCTACACGCGCGACGGCCATTTCTCGCTCGACGCCTCGGGGCGCATCGTCGATGAGGCGGGTGATCCGGTGCAGGCCGGCGGCGGCGATATCACGATCCAGCAGACCGACGGCGACATCCATATCGCCGCCGACGGCACGGTCAGCGGCGTCAACGGCCAGATCGGACAGATCGACATCGTCGACTTCGCGAATGACCGCGCGCTCGTGAAGGAAGGCGGCAGCCTCTATTCGACGACGCAGGTTGCCAGCATCGCCACCAACGCGACCGTCCAGCAGGGCGCGATCGAAAGCTCGAACGTCCAGCCGGTCGTCGAGATCTCGAAGATGATCGAAACCATGCGGGCCTATCAGGCCGTCATCAATCTCAGCACATCGCAGGCGAACGCCGAGCAGCAGACGCTCGACAAGCTCGCGACCGTGCAGAGTTAAGGAGAAGTTGAATGCGCGCTCTCAGCATCGCCGCCACCGGCATGGCCGCCCAGCAGACCAATGTCGAAGTCATCGCGAACAATCTCGCGAACATGAACACAACCGGCTACAAGTCGCAGGTCGCCGAATTCCAGGACCTTCTCTACCAGAACGTCGAGATGCCCGGCGCGCAGTCGTCGGATTCGAACACGCTTCTCCCGAGCGGCATCCAGCTGGGCGCCGGCGTGCGCACGGCCGCGGTGGCGCGCGTGACGACGCAGGGCGCGCTCCAGTCGACTTCCAATCCCTATGACGTCGCGATCCAGGGCCAGGGCTATTTCCGCATCACGATGCCGGACGGCACCTTCACCTATACGCGGGCCGGCAATTTCGCGCTGTCGCCGACGGGCCAGATCGTGACGCAACAGGGCTATCCCGTGGCGCCGGGCATCACCGTGCCGCAGAACGCGACCAACGTGCAGATCAACGCGCAAGGCCAGGTGCTCGCCAGCATTCCGGGCCAGACAGCGCCGCAGCTGCAGGGCCAGCTCGAGCTCGACCGTTTCCCCAACGAGGCCGGTCTCGGCGCGCAAGGCGGCAATCTCTTTGTCGAAACGGCGTCATCGGGTGCGCCGCAGGCGGGCGTTCCCGGCACGACCGGTTACGGCACGATCCAGCAGGGTTATCTCGAATCCTCGAATGTCGATCCGGTGTCGGCGATCACCTCGCTGATCACCGCGCAGCGCGCCTACGAGATGAATTCGAAAGTCATCACTGCGGCGAACGATATGCTGCAGCAGACCGCGAATATGGGACAGGGCTGATGAAAGCGCTCGCTCTCGCCGCCGCGCTGATCGCCTTCGCCGCGGGCACTGCCCTTGCGGACGGCGCCGTCAACGCGCCGCGCATCGCGGTGCCGGCACACGATATCGAACGCGGCGAAACCATCACCGATGCCGACGTCGTCATGCAGGCGACTACGCCCGACCGTTTGCGTCCCGGCGTCGTCGTCGATACGGCCGCACTGATCGGTCACGAGGCGCGGCGGATGCTGCGTGCGGGCGAACCGGTGCGCGAACAGGATGTGCGCATGCCCATCCTGGTCGTCAAAGGCTCGACCGTGACCATGACCTTCGCGGAGCCCGGCATCGTGCTGACGGCGACGGGCCGCGCCATGAGCGACGCGGGCCTCGGCGAAAGCGTCATGGTGCAGAATCCAGCCTCGTTCCGGCAGGTCTCCTGCATCGTGACGGGCGCAGGCCAGGTGCGCGCGGCGCAATCGACGGAAAATCCATGAGCAGGAAGGACATGCGCATGCGTAGGGGGTTCTGGAAGGACTGCATCGGCGCCGTTGCGCTCGTCTCCGCGCTCGGCGGCTGCAGCGCGCTCGATCGCATCGAGAATGTCGGCGCCGAACCCAAGCTGTCGCCGATCAGCAATCCGCAGCAGCAGAGAGTTTCGCTGCCGATGCCGCCCGCACCGACGACGCCGCGTCAGGCGAGTTCGCTCTGGCAGACGGGCGCGCACAGCTTCTTTCACGATCCGCGTGCGAACCATGTCGGCGACATCATCACCGTCGACATCACCATTGCCGATTCCGGCCAGATTCAGAACACGACGACGCGCACGCGCAACAACAGCGATTCGGCCAATCTTGCGAATTTTTTCGGCCTCGAGGCCGGCATCACCAATTCGGGCATGGATCCGAAGAACCTCGTCAATATGGGTTCCGCGACGTCGAATACGGGCTCGGGCTCCGTCAATCGTTCCGAAGCGATCAACCTGACGCTCGCCGCACTCGTCACCCAGATGCTGCCGAACGGCAACATGGTGATCAGCGGCCACCAGCAGGTGAGGGTCAATGCGGAGATGCGTGATCTCGAGATTTCGGGTGTCGTGCGTCCCGAAGACATCACGCAGCTGAACACGATCAATCTCAGCCAGATCGCCGAAGCCCGCATTTCCTATGGCGGCCAGGGCCAGATCACCGACGTGCAGCAGCCCCGCTACGGCTCGCAGCTGTTCGACATCCTGATGCCGTTCTGACTCTGTCAGCGGATGGCAGCAACCTGTGCGTGGCTGCTGGCGCGTGAAGCCGTTTTCGGTTTCGATGACGCCAGGAGGAGCCGCTATGGAGCTTTTCATTTTCGCGCGCGCCCATGCGCGCAAGGGCCGCGAGGCCGACGTCGAACACGCCATCCGCGAAGTGCTGCCCGAGACGGCGAAGGAAGCCGGCTGCCTCGCCGTCAGCGCCTATCGGTCGACGCAGGATCCGCAGCTTTTCTACATCCACTCCCGCTGGGACAGCGAAGCCGCCTTCGAGCGCCACATCGACCTGCCGCACACGCAGCGTTTCGTGGCGGCGATCGAGCCGTTGGTCGATCACCCGTTCAAGGCGGAGAGAATGGGGAAGATTGCCTAATGCACGCTGCGGCGCGGAAGATATTCGCTCGCGACGCGATGATATCGGAGCGCGGAGCGTTTAGTCGGCATTTTTGCCGGCGTCGAAAGCCAGGCCGGCACGATGCCCGCGTTTCCTCCTTCGCGCCACGCGCTTCGGAGGATGTCATCGTTTCGATGACGAGGCCCTAATCGTCCCGATAGACGCGTTCGCGGCGCTCGTGGCGTTCCTGCGCTTCGATCGACAGTGTCGCGATCGGACGCGCATCGAGGCGCTTCAGCGAAATCGGCTCGCCGGTTTCCTCGCAGAAGCCGTAAGAGCCGTCTTCAAGGCGCCTCAGCGCCGCGTCGATCTTGGCGATCAGCTTTCTCTGACGGTCGCGGGTCCTGAGCTCGAGCTGGCGCTCGGCTTCAGTGGCAGCGCGGTCGACGAGATCGGCATTCACCGTCGTTTCGGCCTGCAGGTTTTGGATCGTTTCGCGGCTTTCGCGCAGGATGTCGTCTTTCCAGCGCAGCAGTTTGCGGCGAAAATATTCGCGCTGCCGCTCATTCATAAAGGCCTCACTGTCCGACGGCCTGTAGCCGGGCGGAAGCTCGATACCCATGGACACTCCCTTTAACGTACGCCCTACCAAGCGGCCGGGGTTATACAGGCGCCCACTCGGTCCTTCAAATGGATTCGAGCACAAAGCTTTGACATAAAACCGTGTTTTTTAGAAATAGTCTTAAGCAGCCCGAGCGTCGGCCTGCTCGAGCTTGGCGAGTTCGACGCGGGCCCTGAGGTCGATTTCGTCGAGCACATTCTGCAGCCGGGGGTCGACAAAGCCTTCCTGCTTGCGGCTGACCGCAGCTGCGAGACGGCTCAGCGTTGTGCGGGGAATGGCTCCGGCCAGAAGCCCATCGCGGACCTGGTCCAGCATGTCGAGCAGGTTCTGGCCGTAGGCGAAGCCCCTGGACTGGCCATCTGCCGCGTCGTCGAAGCCCTGGAGCGTCAGGATCGTCTCGACGGCCGCGATGGGGCCTGGGCCGGCAACGGTCTGGGCGCGGGGCTGGTCCTCGGCTTCGGGGGTCAGGGGTTTGAAGACGCTGTCCGTGGTGGTGGACGTGCCGCGGGTGGTGCGGCGAATGCTGGTGCTTCCGACCGGTCCCGTTCCTTTGATTTCCATGGGCCTAATCCCCATTGCGGCAACTTCACTTTGCGCCGGCTTGGTTAAGATAGGGATAACGGCATACGCGGCCGCTAAAGCGGCGCTATCTGGTGTTAATGGCCCGCATCAATGCCCGCGATGATAGGGGTGAGCGCCGAGGATCGTCAGTGCACGGTATATCTGTTCGGCAAGCATCGCGCGCACCAGAAGATGCGGCCAGGTCTGCGGCCCGAAGGCGAGGCTGCGCGAGGATTTGACGGCCGGGCCGGGATCGAGCCCGTCGGGACCGCCGATGAGAAAGGCGAGATCCTTGGCGCCTGCGTCGCGCATCGCGCCCAGCATCTCCGCGAAGGCCTCGCTGGTCATACCCTTGCCGCGGGCATCGAGGAAAATCGCCTGCGCCCCGCGCGGCACCCGTGCCGCCAGCCGCTCGCCTTCCTCGGCGATGCGGGATTTTGCTTCGCGCAGTTTCGAGACCGCGACTTCTTCGATGGCGACGGACGTAAAGCCGAGCCTTTTGCCGAAGGCATGCGCGCGACCGATGAAATCCTCCGTCAGCGCGCCTTCGGAAGTGCCGCGCCCGTGGCCCACCGCCAGAATGAGAAGCCGCATGGCGTGATCAACGGGCCGCGGCGCGCCCCGGCTCCTCGACCGACCACATGCCTTCGAGATCGTAGTAGTCGCGCACTTCGGGGCGGAAGACGTGCACGATGATATCGCCGGCGTCGACCAGCGCCCAATCTCCGGTTGCGGCGCCTGAGCTCGGCCGCGTGCCATAGCCCGCTTCCTTCAGCCGCCGCGCCAGATGCTCCGCAATCGCGGAGACGTGACGCGCCGAGCGGCCGCTCGCGATGACAATGGCATCGGCCAGCGCCGACCGGCCTTCGAGGTCGATCGTCACGATGTTTTCCGCCTTGTCGTCGTCGAGGGAAGAAATGATGCGGGAGAGGAGCGTCTGCTCCACGGGCGCGACGGATTTGGGGGCGCCCTTCTTGGCAGTCTTGCGGGTCAGGTCAGGATCCTCCTTTGCGAACGCGCGCCGGGGAGGGGAATGCCGTCATCTGAACCGGAATGGCCGCCTCGTCCTTTGCGTGACGTGTCATCTTATCACAACGCGTGGGGGCCGACCAAGGCGCTCTCGCGCAGGGCTGTCGAGCTCTGCGCGTTGCGGCGGCCGCCCACGACGACGAAGGCCGGCGGAAGGACGCCGACAAAGCCGCGCATATGCTTCCTGCGCGCATTCCAGAAACGCTGCATCGCCTTGGCCTGGAGCGGCGCCAGCATCGAGCCGGGGCGCATGACGACGGCGACGGGCATCAATTCCACGATGCGCGGCCACTCCTTCCAGAGATGAAAGCTCGCGAGATTGTCGCTGCCCATCAGCCAGATGAAACGCACTTTGGGAAAGCGCCGCACCAGCGCTTCCAGCGTGTCGACCGTGTAGCGCGTGCCGAGCGTGCGCTCGACATCGGTGACAATCACGCGGCGCTCGTCGACGAGCTTCGTGGCGAGCGCGATGCGCTTGTCGAGCGGCGCGGTGCTGCGGCCCGATTTGAGCGGGTTCTGCGGCGAGACCAGCCACCAGACATAATCGAGACCGAGACGCTTCAGCGCCATCTCGCTGATGTGGAGATGGCCTTCATGCGGCGGATTGAACGAGCCACCCAGAAGCCCGATCGAAAGCCCGTCGGCGACAGGGCCGGGCGGCTTTAGCCAATGCGAGGGTGCGCGCGTCACGGTCTTGTCTGTCCTGTTCCGCGCACGACATAGCGGAATGTCGTGAGCTGCTCGAGGCCGACGGGTCCGCGCGCGTGCAGCTTGCCCGTGCCGATGCCGATCTCCGCACCCATGCCGAACTCGCCGCCATCGGCGAATTGCGTGGAGGCGTTCCAGAGAACGATTGCGGAATCGAGAGCGGCGAGGAAATGTTCGGCCGTCGCCTTATCTTCCGTCACGATCGCGTCGGTGTGCTGCGAGCCGTAGGTCTCGATGTGGCGGATGGCGTCGTCGACGCCGTCGATCGCGCGCACGCTGACAATGGCATCCAGATATTCGGTGCTCCAGTCTTCTTCCGTGGCGGCGCGCGCGGCGGGAAAGACAGCGCGCACGGCGTCGTCGCCGCGGATTTCGCAACCGGCTTTGGCGAGATCATCGAGGATTTCGACGCCAAGCGTCGGGAGGATCGTGCGGTCGATCAGGAGCGTCTCCGCCGCGCCGCAGACGCCGGTGCGCCGCATCTTGGCGTTGACGGCGATGGCGCGCGCCTTCTCGGCGTCTGCTTTCGCATGCACATAGACATGGCAGAGGCCTTCGAGATGGGCCAGCACCGGCACGCGGGCTTCTTTCTGTACACGTGCGACGAGGCTTTTGCCGCCACGCGGGACAATGAGGTCGATGGCGCCGTCGAGGCCCTCCAGCATCTCACCGACGGCCGTGCGGTCCGTGGTGGTGACAAGCTGGATCGAAGCCTCCGGCAAACCCGCCGCACGCAGACCCTCGACAAGGCATTGATAAATGGCGCGCGAGGAGAGTAGCGACTCCGATCCGCCGCGCAGGATCACCGCATTGCCCGACTTGAGGCATAGGGCACCCGCGTCCGCCGTCACATTCGGACGGCTTTCGTAGATGATGCCGATGACCCCGATAGGTGTAGACATACGCTGGATGTCGAGACCGTTCGGTCGCGTCCAGCGCGCCAGCTCGCGGCCGACCGGATCGGGAAGGGCCGCGATGTCCTCAAGGCCTTTCGCCATCGCTTCAATTCGGTCTTTGTCAAGCTGCAGGCGGTCGCGCATCGCGGGAGACATGTCGCCGGCAGCTTTCATGTCCTCGGCGTTGGCGGAGAGGATTGCATGTGCGTTGGTGCGCAACGCCTTCGCGGCGGCGAGGAGGGCTTTGTCTTTGCTGTCGCGATCGGTTTGACGCAGAACCTTCGCTGCAACCCTAGCGTCTTTTCCCATCTGCGCGAGCAGTTGCAACGCGTCATGTCGGAGCGCGGACGTCCCCCCCGCATCTTTTTCCTTTGTGTGCGGACGTGACGTCCGCGCTCCGACATGATCGCTCATACGGCCGGGCTCTTCTCGACGAGAACGAGATCGTCGCGATGGATCATCTCGTCGCGGCCACGATAGCCGAGAATGGTTTCGATTTCGGAACTCTTGCGGCCGGCGATGCGCTGCGCATCCGCCGCCGCGTACGCCACAAGCCCGCGTGCGATCTCGCGTCCCGCAGCGTCGCGCACCACGACCGCATCGCCGCGCCGGAACTGGCCTTCAATGAACTTGACCCCCGCCGGCAGGAGACTGCGTCCCTGCGCCAGCGCGTCCGCCGCGCCGGCGTCGATCACCAGCGCGCCTTCCGCCTTGAGTCCGCCCGCGATCCAGCGCTTGCGCGCGGCATGGGGCGAGGCATGCGCCCTGAAGACCGTTTTGCGCGCGCCGTCACGAATGGCGGCCAAGGGATGCGCGATCGCGCCTTTCGCAATGAGCGTCTCGGCGCCCGCTTCGCAGGCGATGCGCGCCGCAATGAGCTTCGACGCCATGCCGCCGCGGCCGAGACCCGAAATGGATTCGCCCGCCATCGCTTCGATCGCTGGCGTGATCCCATCGACCACGGGAATGTGCTCGGCGGTCGCATCGCGCGTCGGATCGGCGGTGTAGAGCCCGTCGATATCGGACAACAAAACGAGGCAGTCCGCTTCCATCATCGAGGCGACGCGCGCGGCGAGGCGGTCATTGTCGCCGAAGCGGATCTCCGCCGTCGCCACCGTATCGTTCTCGTTGATCACGGGCACGGCGCCCAGTCCCAGAAGCGTGCGCAAGGTTGCTCGCGCGTTGAGATAGCGTGCGCGTTCTTCGGTGTCGCCCAGCGTGAGAAGCACCTGCGCCGCCAGGATCGATTTGTGCGCGAAGGCATCGGCATAAGCATGCGCGAGCCGCACCTGTCCGGCTGCGGCGGCGGCCTGGCTTTCCTCGAGCTTCAGCACGCCGTCGCGAAGCCCGAGTGCGCGCCGACCCAGCGCGATCGCGCCCGAGGAGACGACGATGATCTCCTTGCCCTGTTGTTTCAGCGCGGCGATGTCGGCGCAGACGGACGCCAGCCAGTCCTCCCGCAACGCGCCGTTCGCGCGATCGACCAGCAGCGCCGAGCCGATCTTGACGACGATGCGTTTGGCGCGGGCGAGCGCGTCGCTCATGGCGTCCAGGCAGTTTCCGAGGCGCGCTTGGGCGCGTTGCGCTTGCGGCTCTTGACCACCTGCTCGCCCAGCGCGCGCAGAACCTCGTTGACGCCTTCGCCGCTGACGCCGGAAATGGCGAACACCTTCTTGCCCGACGCCTTGGCGAGCGAGGCTAGCTTCTTCGTCAGCGCCGCCTTCGGAATCGCGTCGATCTTGTTGAGCGCGACGATCTCCGGCTTGTCGGCGAGGCCATGGCCATAGGCTTCCAGCTCGCCACGGATCGTCCGATAGGCGCGCACGATCCCGCTTTGCGTACCGTCGATCAGATGCAGCACGACGCCGCAACGCTCCGCATGACCGAGGAAGCGATCGCCGAGTCCGGCCCCTTCATGTGCGCCCTCAATGAGCCCCGGCAAATCCGCGAGCACGAAATCGATGTTGTCGATGCGCACCATGCCGAGCTGCGGATTGAGCGTGGTGAAGGGATAATCGGCGATCTTGGGTTTCGCGGCCGAAACGCGCGACAGAAACGTCGACTTGCCCGCATTCGGCAAACCGATCAGCCCCGCATCTGCGATCAGCTTCAGCTTGAGGATGATCGTCTTCTCTTCCGCCGGCTGTCCGGGATTGGCGTATTCCGGCGCCTGGTTGGTCGAGCTTTTGAAGTGCGCATTGCCGAAGCCGCCATTGCCGCCGCGCAGAAGCTTCACGCGTTGTCCGGGCGTTGCGAGATCCGCGATCATCGTCTCGCCGTCTTCTTCGTAGATTTGCGTGCCGACCGGGACGCGCAGCGTCGCGTCGTCGCCATTGAAGCCCGTCATCTCCTTGCCCATGCCGTGCTGGCCGTTCTGGGCCTTGAGATGCTGCTGATAGCGATAGTCGATCAGCGTGTTGAGATTCTCGACCGCTTCCGCCCAGACGTCGCCGCCCTTTCCGCCATTGCCGCCGTTCGGTCCACCGAACTCGATGAACTTCTCGCGGCGGAACGACACGCAGCCGTTCCCGCCCGAGCCCGACGCGATATAGACCTTGGCAATGTCGAGGAACTTCATCGTTGTTTTTCTCTGTTTCGG
>DATKON010000138.1:0-11046 GCA_035524575.1 Rhizomicrobium sp. | reverse complement strand
AGCTCGAAGGGCGGCGGCGAGAAATAGCGCGCATAGCCCGCGTGGAACGTCGTGCCGTCGAGCGGCGTCCATACGAGGTTGACGCGCGGGCTGAACTGGTTGCCGCTGCTGTAGGCGTGATAGTCGTCGTAGCGAAGGCCGAAATTGATCGTGAGCTGTTCCAGCACTTTCCATTCGTCCTGGATATAGGCGCTGAAGCTCGACGCGCTCTTGGTGGCGTTGTCGACAATCGTGAACGGCACGTCCGACGATTGCGCGCAGCTGTAAGGATCAAACTGCGTGCCGGAGCCCGTACAGGTCGCGGGCAGCACCGCCGCCGACGTGTTGCTGGTCAGGTCGTCGCGCTCGACGAGAACGCCGAAGCGCACGGTGTGCGCGTCGCTGAGGTGATAGGCGCTTTCCGCCTGAAGGCCGTAGCCCAGGTCTTTCTTGTAAGCGTTTTGCGAAATGCCGAGATAGGACAGGTCGCCCAGGTTTTCGTCCGGCGAATAGCCGAGGCTCGAATAGCGGCCGAACAGCGAGATCTGGAAGTCGAACGCGCCTTGCGAGCGCAGATAGCTGACCGAGCCGAAATGCGTGATCTCGCGCTGATTGTCGTTGAGAGCCACGCTCGGCGTCGGCGTGTTGCCCGCGATCGTAAAGCCGGGTTGTGGACCAGTGAGATTATCCGGAAAGCCCACCGTATTCGGGATCTCGAAATTGTCGTGCTCGGTGCCGAGGGTCATCGAGATGCGGCTGTGGCTGTCGAGGATGTTCTCGGCATACGCAAAGCCGTGATATTGCGACGTGAAGTCGTGATGCGGATTGGCGCTGCCGTCCGGCGAATCGATGCCGAGATTGTCCTGCAGATAATCGCCGGTGACGAAGTAGTTCCAGTTGCCGGTCGAGCCGCCGTAGCTCGCGCTGGGCTGGATCTCGCCATGGCTGCCGCCATAGATCGAAACCTGGCCGCCCGAATCGAAGAGGCCGGTCTTCGTCCCCACATCGATGATGCCGCCGGTGACCAGACCATATTCCGCAGGCAGCGCGCCGGTGATCAGTCTTACGGACGAAGCCAGCCTGGGATCGAGCGTCTGGCTGAAAACGCTGAGACCCTCCGGCAGGATCACGCCATCAATACGATATTGCAGGGCGTTGTGCTCAGCACGGATGTGCAATTGCCCGAACTGGTCCTGCACGACGCCTGGCGCCTGGAGGAGCACCTGGTTGAGCTGGTTGTTGTAGCCGCCCGGTAGGGCCTCGATATTGGCCTCGCTGAAGGTATAGGTCGTGGCGCCGATCTGTGTCTGGATGCCGCTTCGGGCTTCGTTGAGCTTTTGTGCGGTGACGACAATGGTCTCGGTCTGATTGTCGCTTTGGCCATAGGCCGCGCCAGTCAGAAGGACAGCGCCGGCTACTCCGGCGAGAAGAGTTACGCGTAGCATTTTAGGAACCCCTGCTTTTCCGCCTCTGCTGCGCCTCCCCCTCACGGGGACAACGCGAATCAGGGCGAAATCGATGTCGGAACGCCTCACATCCGCGGCGACCGGCCGCTCTCACGAGGCACGAAAACGAATCGATCAGGCTTGGGGTGGTGCGCGGCCGCGCCAACTATGCGAAGGCGCAAAGATGTGGGGCAGCGCCTGGTCGACCAGCGCGATGGTCGAGACGGCGAGGGTCGGCGGCAGAAGGAACTGCGCCGCCGGGGTGATGAACTGGCCGCTGTGGAGAATCTCCTGACAGATCGGGCAGTTGGCCGGATCTTCATCGGCCGGGAATTTGCCGTGATGGCCGCGATGACCGCCGGACGAAAGCTGCATGGCCGGCGCAAAATGGATATGCGTCTGAACGACGTAGCTCTGGAATGCGAAGGCCAGAAGCGCGAGGCAAACGACCGCAAACCGCCACCCCGTAAGGGCGGTCGAACGCGATCGTAACGCTCTTGTCCCAGCCATCGAAAAACCGAAATGCCCGCAAAGCACCCCGATCCTAGCGCGTCCCGGAAGCCTTCGTCACCCACCTTTGCCGCAGAGCCCGTCTGCGTGGTGAATTGGGCGTTCCGACACCAGGCTCCGCGAGGCTATCCCTGCCCCCCTTCCTGAAATGGTCTTTCGCCGCCGCGGCCCTCGCCGTCGCGCTGACGGTCGGGACGGCGGCGCTGATCTGGCTCAAGGCGGAAGCCGTGATCGAGCGGCGCTATCCGCTGCCGTCGACGACGGTTGCAGCCAGCACCGAGACGAAAAAGATCGCGCGCGGCGCCCATCTCGTCGCCATCGCCGGTTGCTCGGATTGCCACGGACCCGATCTCGAAGGACGGATCACGCGCGGGGGACGCGTATTGCCCGTCTGGTCGTCGAACCTGCGCATCGATGCGCACACGCTGACGGACGAGGAATTCGAACGCGCCATCCGCACCGGCATCAGGCCCGACTCGAGAAGCATGTGGGTGATGCCCGCGATGGACTACGTCTATATGAGCGAAGATGACGTCACGGCGATCGTCTCGTTCCTGCGCACGCTGAAAGCGCTCGGCCCCGAACGGCCGCAGCCCAATTTCGACATACCGGCTCGCTACGCGATCGCAAGCGGCGATATCGAGCCCATTGCGCTGGTAGCACCGGAGTCTCCGACCTCGCTCGATCTGGGGCCGCGTTATGACGGCGGCCGTTATCTGGCGCGCATCGCCTGCGCGGACTGTCATGGCACGGACTTGACGGGGATGGACGACGCGCCGGATCTGTCGATCATCGTGGGCTATACGCGCGCGGATTTCTTTCGTTTGCTGAAGAGCGGGCTGGCGACCGACGGCCGTTATCCGCCGAGCAAACAGCGCCCGCGCTTCCGCGCCTTCCACGACTACGAGATCGACGCGCTGTACGACTATCTGTCGGCGCGCGCGAAAGCCCTGCGGGTCAGATGACCCTGATTCCGAACTCGCGTCTCAAATCCGCGAGCGAGCGGGTCTGGAATGAGGAAGGCGGCGCCCACGGCCAACGTTTCCCGGTGCGCATTGCCTCCCAGATCGCGCGCAGGATCCTGGGCGTCGCGCGCAGCGAGTAAAGAAGGACACGCCCATAGCCGACCTGCTTGAAGATGGCCTTGGCCTGCTGGTCCGCGGCGAGATAGCGCGAGTAGCGCCAGAAACCGACATCGCTCGACAACAGGATGCGCGTGTCCGCCATGGCTTCGTCTTCCAGCGAGGTCGACAGACCGAAGATGACGTGCCCCGTGTCGTGACCGACGAACAGCGCCTTGCTTTCCGGTGGGAGATCGGCGGGCCGCGTCACGACACCGTCGTTGACGCGATAATATTCCGCGAGTGCCTCCGCGAGCGTCTGCGGGCTGTCCTGCTGTTGATACTGCAGCGGTGCGTGACGAGCGCCATGCATGGCGCAAGGCTACGCCCGCCTAACGCGTCGGCAAGTTAACTTTTGGCGAGATCGAATGTCCTTACATCCGTCAGGTGGCCGGTGATCGCCGCCGCTGCCGCCATCGCGGGGCTGACGAGATGGGTGCGCCCGCCGCGGCCCTGACGACCTTCGAAGTTGCGGTTCGAGGTCGACGCGCAGCGCTCGCCAGGCTCGAGCCGGTCGGCGTTCATCGCCAGGCACATCGAACAGCCCGGCTCGCGCCATTCGAAGCCCGCTTCGAGGAAGATCTCGTCGAGACCTTCTTCTTCGGCCTGCGCCTTCACGAGGCCGGAACCCGGCACGACCATCGCGCCGACATGCTTGGCGACCTTGCGTCCCTTCGCGATCTCCGCCGCGGCACGCAGATCTTCGATGCGGCCGTTGGTGCAGGAGCCTATGAAGACCCGATCGATCTTCACGTCGGACAAGGCCGTGCCGGGCTTCAGATCCATATAGGCGAGCGCGCGTTCGATGGCGGCACGCTGATTCTCGTCGGACGCAGCCTTTGGATCAGGTACGTGCGCCGTGATGGGCAGCGCCTGTTCGGGACTCGTACCCCAGGTCACCATCGGCACGATCGTCTTCGCCTCGATCACGATCTCCGCGTCGAACTTCGCGTCATCATCGGATTTGAGCGTGCGCCAATGCATCCGCGCGCCTTCGAAGGCCGCCGCTTTGGGCGCGCGAGGACGCCCCGCAATGTAAGCGAAGGTCGTCTCGTCTGCCGCGATGAGGCCCGCCCGCGCGCCGCCTTCGATCGTCATGTTGCAGAGGGTCATGCGGCCTTCCATCGAAAGGCCGCGCACCGCCTCGCCCGCATATTCGATGACGTAGCCCGTGCCGCCCGCCGTGCCGATCTTGGCAATAATGGCGAGCGCCATGTCTTTCGCAGTGACACCGAGCGGAAGCGCGCCTTCGACCGTCACGCGCATGTTCTTCGACTTGTTGATGAGCAACGTCTGCGTCGCCAGCACGTGTTCGACTTCGCTCGTACCGATGCCGAAGGCGAGCGCGCCGAAGGCGCCGTGCGTCGAGGTATGCGAGTCGCCGCAGACGATCGTGGTGCCCGGCAGCGTCCATCCTTGTTCCGGCCCCACGATGTGCACGATGCCCTGGCGGATATCGTCCATCGACAGATATTCGATGCCGAATTCGCGGGCATTGGCTTCGAGCGTCGCGATCTGCTGCGCGGATTCCGGATCGGTGATGCCCGCCGCGCGGTTCGTGGTCGGCACGTTGTGGTCGGCGACGGCAAGCGTGAGATCGGGGCGGCGGACCTTGCGGCCGGCATTGCGCAGCCCTTCGAACGCCTGCGGACTCGTCACCTCGTGGACGAGATGGCGGTCGATATAAAGCACGCTCGCCTCGCCCTTTTCCGCGTGGACGAGATGGGCGTCCCAGATCTTGTCGTAAAGCGTCTTCGCCATGGCCATAACTCGGTTTACCTGCCCCGTAACATCACACACCAGCGGCTGCCGCAAGGGTTTTCAGAAAGCTGCCGCGAGGGCGAGGCCCCGATGAGCAATTTTAGCGCAGAGGACGCAATGGGTGCGCGGGGGACGCGGGGAATCTTCGCGCGTCAGCGCGCAGTTCGTTTCGTTGCCGCCGGAAAGGTCGCCGCGCGCTTCGCGCGCAAGATTGTTCTGCGTCCACTGCGCATCCACTGCGTCCTCTGCGTTGAAAATCTCACCACGAGCGAAGCTGTTTCAATGGCGGCTCGTCATCCAGAGGACGGCCATGATGATGATTATCGCGACGAACTGCGCCAGCACGCGGATGCGCATCAGCCGGTTCGACCAGCTGCGCGCTGTGTCGCCGCCGGCCCACAGTGTATAGATGCCGGCAAAGAGAACACAGGCGACGAAGCCGACCGCGACTGCGACGACGACCTTTCCCATCACCAGGCGCCCGTATTGGGCATCGACGCCCACGGCTCTGCTGGCGCTTTCGATCCGCCCTTCTGCAGAAGCTCGACCGAAATGCCGTCCGGCGAGCGCACGAACGCCATATGTCCGTCGCGCGGCGGGCGATTGATCACGACGCCGCCCTCCTTCAGCCGCTGACAGAGCGCGTAGATGTCGTCGACCTGATAGGCGAGATGGCCGAAATTGCGCCCGCCCTTGTACTCTTCCGGATCCCAATTGTAGGTCAGTTCGACCATCGGTGATTGCACGTCGGCCGCGCGCTCCGCATCGCCCGGCGCCGCGAGGAACACCAGCGTGAAGCGGCCTTTCTCGTTGTCGATGCGGCGCATCTCCTTCAGACCGAGAAGGTTGCAATAGAAGTTGAGGCTCGCGTCCAGATCGGTCACGCGTACCATCGTGTGCAGATAACGCATCGTTGACTCCTTTTCACGCCAGCGCGTCGATCTCGTCGTCCGATAAACCGCCGGGTACGATCGTCACCGGGATGGGATGCTGGCCGGGGCCTGCGAACATCGACACCAGAGGACCCGGGCCTTCCTTGGCCGTGCCCGCGGCCAGAACCAGGATCGAGATATCGCGGTCCGAGCGGATGAGGTCCAAGAGACATTCCGTCGCGCGGCCCTCGAGGATCACAAGCTCCGACACGATGCCGGACAGCTCGTTCACCGTCTTGGCGGCCGCATAGATGAGGCCTTCGGCCTCCTGCCGCGCTTCCTCGCGCATGATCTCCTCGACGCCGCGCCATTGCTGGAATTCGCCCGGCTCGGCGATGCAGAGAAGCGTGACGCGTCCGCCGGTATGCTGGGCCCGCCGCGTGGCGAACCGGAGCGCCACCGGCGCTTCCGGCGTCTTGTCGACGACGACGAGGAATTTGCGGGGTCGGGCGGCAGCGGGGCTCATGGCGGCGGATGCTGACACCCGCCGGGCCGAAGGGGCAAGACGGGCCGCCGGAATGCCGGAACTGCCGCGCCCGCGCTAGACTTCTCCTGGCTGAAGCCGGGAGAACAGCGTGTCCATCAAGAATTTCAGCGACCACGCCGCCAACGAGCGGACCTTTCTTGCCTGGGTGCGGACATCGATCGCCGTCACAGCCTTCGGATTCCTCGTGGAGCGCTTCGATCTGTTTCTGGCGGCGATCGCGCCACAAGGAGCCTTGAGCGAGATCTCGGTCCACCGTTCCGCCTTCGGCCGCGAAGCGGGCCTCGTTCTCATCGCGGCCGGCGTTGCCATGGTGGTGCTGGCGGCGGTCCGCTTCGCGCGCACCGCCAAGGAAATCGACAAGGCCGAAGTTGTGCCCGGCACCGGCTCACGTCTGGACATCGCGCTGGCGACGCTGCTCGCGCTTCTGGGCGTGGCGCTGTTCTTCTATCTAAGCCACGCCTTCACGCCGGGGTCGTGAGAAAGCGTTCGACGAAACGACTAATGCGGCGGCACCGGCGCAGCGTCCGAAGGCGTTGCAGGAACCAGCTGCCATCCACCCGGGCAGCTTCGCACATAGGGATAATAGCCGGCGGGGTTGTGGCAGTAGTACCAGGTCGGCGCGGGCGCGGCGCCGTCCGGCGGCGCATAGTCCGGCGGATACGCGTAGTCGTCCTCATCCGTGTAGTAACCGGGATAGTAGCCGTCGTCCCAGTACGGCCAGCCGCCGATATAAAGGCCGCCATACCAGCCGTTGCCGTACCATCCGTGCCCATGCCAGCCACCGCCGTGCCAGCCGCCGCCGCCATGCCAACCGCCGCCGCCATGCCAGCCGCCTCCGCCGCCACCATGCCAGCCGCCTCCTCCACCGTGACCGCCACCACCGCCGCCACCGTGACCACCACCGCCATGCGCGGCCAACGCAACATCCGTCGACACCGGAAGCGCGAGCATCAAAGCCAAAGCACCAAGGAATGTTTTCATCGCGAGTCTCCGAGGTCCCGCGCTCACTGTTGATATAGGCGCGCGTTCCAGCCGCGCAATTGCGCGACATCAAACACTCTCGCGATGCAGGAACGCGAAGCGTCGCGACGCGTCTGAATTGGTGAACGGAATTTACGAACAGCGCAGCGGCGTGTTGCGAACGCGCTAAGTCTTCGTCGCCAGCATGGCTTTCAGCGCATAGACGAGATCGAGCGCCTGTTTCGGCGTCAGCGTATCCGGCAGCACATCACGCAGTGCATCTTCCACGGCGCTTTCTTTCGTGACGACTTTCGCCGGCGCGGGCTGCGCGGCTGAGAACAGCGGCAGATCGTCGATGCGGGCGAGCGGCTTGTGGCCTTCGCGGCCTTCTTCGAGCGCACGCAGCACGTCTTCGGCGCGCGCGATCACCGCGGCCGGAAGGCCCGCAAGCTTCGCGACATGGATGCCGTAGGAGCGATCCGCGGCACCTTTGGCCACTTCGTGCAGGAAGACGATCGTGTCGTTCCATTCGCTGACGCGCATGGTGACACAGGCCAGCTGATCGAGGCGCGAGGAGAGCGCCGTCAGCTCGTGATAATGCGTCGCGAACAGCGCGCGCGCGCGGTTCTTTTCGTGCAGATGCTCCACGCTCGCCCAGGCGATGGCGAGGCCGTCGAACGTCGCCGTGCCGCGGCCGATCTCATCGAGGATGACAAGGCTTCGCTCCGTCGCCTGATTGAGGATCGCCGCGGTCTCGACCATCTCGACCATGAAGGTCGAACGTCCGCGCGCCAGATCGTCGGCGGCGCCGACACGGCTGAAGAGACGATCGACGATGCCGATATGCGCACGCTCCGCCGGCACAAAACTTCCCATCTGGGCGAGGATGGCGATCAGCGCGTTCTGGCGCAGGAACGTCGATTTGCCGGCCATGTTGGGGCCGGTGACGAGCCAGAGCCGTTCACCGCCGTCGCGCGACAGGTTGCAATCGTTCGGCACGAAGGGGCCGGCATGCGCATCGGCGAGCGCCGCTTCCACCACCGGATGCCGCCCACGCACGATGTCGAAGGCAAGGCCTTGGTCGATCTGCGGACGCGCATAGCGCTTGTCGACGGCGAGATCGGCCAGCGCCAGCGACACGTCG
The DNA here is from genome assembly GCA_035524575.1 of Rhizomicrobium sp. Classification (GTDB taxonomy): domain Bacteria; phylum Pseudomonadota; class Alphaproteobacteria; order Micropepsales; family Micropepsaceae; genus Rhizomicrobium. The sequence continues at coordinate 2,707 of DATKON010000138.1, read as the reverse complement.
AGGCGCGCCAGCGCGCCCGCGATGTAGGACAAGGCTTCGCTGACCGCCAGCGCCTCCGCCGACAGCGCGTCGAACAGTTCCTTTTCGATGGCGAGCGCTTTTTCCGCGGCTTCGGCGATGCGGCCCGCAAGCGTGGCGAGCTCGTCGGTCGTGAAGCGCACCGCGGACCCGATGGTCTGGCGATGCCGGAAGAGATCGCGTGAAGGCGATCCCTGCAGTTTCTCCGCATGCTGCGGCGTCAACTCGATGAAATAGCCGAGCACGCCGTTGTGGCGGATCTTCAGTTGCGGCACGCCCGATTGCTCGCGATAGCGCGCTTCGAGGCTGGCGATGACCTTGCGGCTCTCGTCGCGGAGCGCACGAACCTCGTCGAGCGCGGCATGAGCGCCGGACGCGATGTAGCCGCCATCGCGCGTCAGGAACGGCGGTTCGGCGACAAGCAACACATCGAGGCGCTGTTCGAGGGCCTGCGTCGCATGCAGTCCGGTTTCGAGATTCTTGCGCGCGTCAGCCGCCTCGCCCGGCGAAGGCTTCAGCGCATCGTCGAACAGGACAAGCTTCGCGGCCAGGGCATGCGCCGCTTTCATGCCGTCGCGCAAGGCTCCCAGGTCGCGCGGGCCTCCGCGGCCCACCGACAGGCGCGCCAAGGCGCGGGCGATATCCGGCGCGCGCCGCAAATCCTCGCGCAGATCGCGCCTGAGATCGCTTTCACCGACGAAGAACGCGACGGCGTCATGCCGCGCGGCGATCGCCGCCACATCCGTCAATGGTGAAGCCAGCCGCTGCGCCAGCTCGCGCGCACCGCCGGCGGTGACCGTGCGGTCGATACAGGCGAGCAGGCTTCCGGATCGCGTGCCCGACAAAGTCTCGACGATCTCAAGATTGCGCCGGGTGGCGGCGTCGATCCCCATGAAGGCGCGTTCGGGAACACGTGCGAGCGTCTTCAGCGCAGGCAGCTTGCCCTTCTGCGTCAGCTCGAGATAGCCGACCAGCGCGCCGGCAGCGGACAATTCCGCACGCGAAAACGCGCCATAGCCGTCAAGCGCCGATACGCGGTAAAGCGCCTTCAAGGCGCGTTCGCCGCCGGCGGAGTCGAACTTGATCGACGGCAGCGGCGTCAGCGCCGGGCCCAAGGATTTCAACAGCGGCGCCAGCACCTCGTCCGCCAGCAGACGATCCGGCGCCAGGATTTCGCGGGGGGCCAGCCGCGCGAGCTCGGCGGCGATATCCGCCGGGCCGACAGCGCCGACCGTGAATTCGCCCGTCGACATGTCGGCGGCGGCAAGCGCGAACGCATCGCCGGCCATTCCCAGCGCGACCAGCAGGTTGGCGGTGCGCGCTTCGAGAAGAGAATCCTCCGTCAGCGTGCCGGGCGTGACGAGGCGAACGACATCGCGCCGCACGACGGATTTCGAACCGCGGCGTTTCGCCTCGGCGGGATCCTCCACCTGCTCGCAGACCGCGACGCGGAAGCCTTTGCGGATCAGCTTCTCGAGATATTGCTCCGCCGCGTGCACAGGCACGCCGCACATCGGGATATCGTCGCCCAGATGCTTGCCGCGTTTGGTCAGCGCAATGTCGAGGGCTTCCGACGCCTTCACCGCATCGCCGAAGAACAGCTCGTAGAAATCGCCCATGCGATAGAAAAGGAGATAGTCGGCGTGGGCCGCCTTGATCTCCAGATACTGCGCCATCATGGGCGTGGAACTCGCCGGTTCCTGGGCGACATGCTCGTTCATGCGCCGAATCCTAGCAGATTGGCTTCGCGGCTGAGGTCGCCTTAGCCGTACGGCCCATTGAAAGCCATCGCCGCGAAGGGCGATATTCTGTGGATTGGTACATCCGGATTGATCATGACCCTCAAGCGCCCGTCGTTCACCCAGGAAGAGGCCCTCGCTTTTCACGCGACGCCGAAGCCCGGCAAGATCGAAATCACGCCCACCAAGCCCATGTCGACGCAGCGCGACCTGAGCCTCGCCTATTCGCCGGGTGTGGCGGTGCCGGTGCGCGCCATCGCCGAGCGGCCTGACGCCGTGTACGACTACACCGCGAAGGGCAATTTCGTCGCCGTGATCTCCAACGGTACGGCGATTCTGGGGCTGGGCGATCTGGGTGCGCTCGCCTCCAAGCCGGTGATGGAGGGCAAAGCCGTCCTCTTCAAGCGCTTTGCGGATGTGGACGCGATCGATCTGGAGATCGACACGTCGGATGTCGACGCCTTCGTCAATTGCGTGCGCTATCTGGGGCCCTCCTTCGGCGGGATCAATCTCGAAGACATCAAGGCGCCCGACTGCTTTGTGATCGAGCAGCGCCTGCGGGAGCTGATGGACATTCCGGTTTTCCACGACGACCAGCACGGCACTGCGATCATCTCCACGGCGGGCGTCATCAACGCGCTCCACCTGACCGGCCGCAAGCTTGCCGACATCAAGGTCGTCGTGAACGGCGCCGGCGCAGCCGGCATCGCCTGTCTCGAACTTCTGAAAGCCATGGGGCTGCCGCATGGCAACGCGATCCTGTGCGACTCCAAGGGCGTCGTGTTTCGCGGCCGCACGGAAGGCATGAATCAATGGAAGTCGGCGCATGCGGTCGACACCAAGGCGCGCACGTTGGCGCAAGCGCTGGTCGGCTGCGACCTGTTCCTGGGGCTTTCGGTCAAAGGCGCGGTGACACAGGAGATGGTCAAGACGATGGCCAAGGCGGTTCG
>DATKON010000137.1:0-20810 GCA_035524575.1 Rhizomicrobium sp. | reverse complement strand
ACAACACCTGACACGAAGGCGCAGGCGACCTGCAGCAGCGCCAGCGCCATGGACTCGTTGAGAAACCGGTTCGTGTAGGAAAAGGCATAGACAAACGCCACGACGACGCCGGCCCCGCTCACCGAAAATCCGCGGACATTGACCTCACCCGGCATCGCCTGCACGAGATAGGTCACGAGAAGACCGCGGAACAGCACCTCTTCCGCGACAGCCGCGAACACGCCGGCATAGGAAAGCCACCCGGCGATGTTGAACGCCGTCAGCGGATAAGGATTGTCCGTCGGAGGCTTCACGGCGACGATCTGCGGCGCATAGTCGACCAGCGTCAGGACGACGCCGAGCAGCAGGCCGATCAGGACGGCCGCGCCGACGAAAGATTTCCCCTCCGGCAGCACGAGGCCGAAGGTGCCCGGATAGAAGCGCTTCAGAATGCGTATCGCCGCAAACGCATACAGAAGCTCGACGACACGGTAGTAGGAGGCGGCGATCCACGGCATCTGCGGCCGCTCCGGCAAATGCACCGCGAGCTTCAGGAATTCGATGGTCGCGAAGGAAAGGAAGGCGATGCCGAGGGCCGCCAGCACGACAACCGCGATCGGGAACGGTTTCAGACGGAACGTCTCGCCCACGTCGATGCTCGTTTCCGCCTGCTCCATCTTCGCCTCGAATCACCCGACCGGAAGAAAGCCGATGATAGCGCCCGTCAGCCCGCTTGCCATCGTCCCCGAAACGAGCGCGCGCATGGCCAGCGGCACGAGCTCCGCTCTGCGGTCGGGGATCATGCCGCCCATCCCTGCGATCATGATGCCGACGGAGCCTGGATTGGCGAAGCCGCACATCGCGTACAGCATGATCAGCCGCGAACGCGGATCGAGGGCACCTTCGGGCAGCGCCGCGAGCTTCAGATAGGCCACGAATTCGTTGAGCACGGTCTTCTGGCCCATCAGCGAGCCGGCCGTCATCGCCTCGCTCCAGGGGATGCCGTAGAGCCAGACGACCGGCGCGAACAGCCAGCCGAATACGCGCTCGATGGTCAGCGGCGCACCCCAGACCGGCGGCAGATGCGACAGGATGATGTTAGCCAGCGCCACCAGCGCGATGATCACGATCAGCATCGAGACGATGCCGAGCCATAGCCGAAGTCCGTCTTCCGTGCCTTGCGTGATCGCATCCATGCTCGAACGATATTTGAAGTCCGCGACCGCCTCGGTGCCGGCATCTTCGTGACCGGGAATCATGATGCGCGAAATCAGGATGGCGCCCGGCAGCGACATGAACGAGGCGACGAGGATGTGGCCCAAGGCGCCCGGAACGACAGGATTGAGGATCGTCGCGTAAAGCACGAATACCGTGCCGGCGATCGTGGCGAGACCCACCGAGCAGAGGATGAACAATTCCGAGCGCGACAGGCGCGGCAGATAGGGCCGAATGAGAAGCGGCGCTTCCACCATGCCGAAGAACACCGTGGCGGCGGACGCCAGTCCCACCGCGCCGCCGATGCCGAGGACGCGTCCCAGCACCCAGGCGAAACCGCGCACGATGACGGGCAGGATCCGCCAGTGCCAGAGAACCGCCGCCAGCGCCGAAATCACCATCACCAGCGGCAGCACACCGAAGGCAAAGCTCGTCATCGCCTTCGGATCGCTGACCGTGAACGGCGGGGCGCCGCCGCCGACATAGCCGAAGACGAACGAGGTGCCTGCCCGCGTCGCCGAGGTCAGCGCGTCGACCGCCCCGTTGAGGGAGAACAGCACGGCGCGGGCCGCCGGAATCTTCAGGAGCAGCAGCGCCAGCGCGAATTGCAGCGCCAGGCCGCTGACGACCGTGCGAAAGGGAAAGGCGCGCTTGTTCTCGGAAAGCAGCCACGCCAGCGCGAGAATCGAGACGATGCCGAGCAAGGATTGATAATGCAGCCCCACAATGCCCCCCTTTGCGCTAGACTTCGCGCGTCGAAGGATTCGTATAGCGATTCGTACCCGCCATGAGCCAGCCCTTGAGGCCTGCCGAAATCCGAGCGCTGTCCGGCGCGCGCGCCATCCCGCCGCTGATCCTCGTGCTCTTCCACTATTGCGCCGGACGAACCTATTCCGGCGCCAAGTGGTTCGATATGCCGGTTGGCAAGGGTTATCTCTGGGTCGAGTTCTTCTTCATCCTGTCGGGATTCATCCTGACCTATGTCTACGGCGCGCGCTGGCGCGAGTTCTGGCAGGGCCGCCCCTATATCCGCTTTCTGCAGACGCGGCTGACTCGACTCTATCCGCTGCATCTGTTCATGCTGTTCGTGATCCTTTTCATGATGATCACGATGCGCGCGCTGGCCAATCACTACGGCTATGTCTCGATCTATGACGAGCCCTATCATCCCATCAACAGCTGGCCGACCTTCGTCGCCAACCTCTTCCTCGTGCAGGCGTGGAATCTGTTTCCCTATCTATCGTGGAACGGCGCCTCGTGGTTCGTCAGCGTGGAATTCCTGCTCTGCCTGCTGATCCCGCTCTATTTCACGATCGCGCGCGGCGGCATCTGGTCGGCGGTTCTGCTGATCCTCTGCGGCGCGGCGGGCCTTGCGTATCTCAGCGGTTATCTGGGGCTCCTGGGACTCGGTCCGACGATGAAATACGGACTCGATCTGACGTTCCACAACGGCATCTATCGCGGCATGTCGGACTTCGCGATCGGCGTCGGTCTGGCCGTCTTGTACGCCGGTGTGAAAGCGCGCGGCGGCGCGCCGCTGTCCACGGCCGTGCACTCGGTGATCCAGCTCGCCGCCTTCGCCGTTCTGCTCTACGCGATCTACGAGACGGGATGGGCGCACCGGCCGCAGGATCTCTACGTCGCGCTGGCGATGGCCCTTCTGGTCTTCGTACTGGCCTTCGACCGGGGCATCCTAGCCCGTGTCTTCCAGACGAAGCTGCTCCTGACCCTAGGCGAGTGGTCCTACGCGATCTATATCGGCCAGACGGCGCTCCTGCAGTTGCTCCGCCACCTGGAGCTGCATGTCTTTCCGGGAATCTTCGGCGGGCCCTGGGTGCCGTGGGCGACACCCTGGCACTGGCTCGAGCCCGCGCTCCTGGTGGCGGCCGCCGTACTCTGGGGCTATCTCCTCTTCGCCTTTGTCGAGCGCCCCGCCGCGGCTTTCCTGAAGGGCCGCATGACGCGCGAACGGCGCGAGCCGCAACGGCTTCACGCGCAGACGCAGCCTCCCAAATCCTGACAGCGCGCGAGTGTCCTTCGGGACTGCACCCGCGCCGAAAGTTGTGCCTGCACAACAATCGGACCCTTTCCGGACCAATGCTCGTTCAAAGGACGGGCATGCTTTCCGGAGTTAAGGATGCTGCAGCCGACAGACATCGAAGCCTCCGCTTCGATGAAGATAGCGCTTGCCGCGCCGCTGTTCGAAGCGGTTCCGCCGAAGCTTTATGGCGGAACCGAACGTGTCGTCGCCTATCTCGCGGACGCGCTGGTTGATCTCGGCCATGACGTCACGTTGTTCGCGGCGGCCGATGCCGCGACCAAGGCGAGGCTCGTGCCGGTGCGCGACATGGCGCTGCGTCTCGATCCCGCGCCCCTGAAGTCCGAGATCGCAGCGCATCTGAACGAGCTTCGCGAGCTCCGCCGGCGCGTCGACGCCTTCGACATCATTCACTTTCACACCGAGCTTCTGCATTTTCCGTTCTTCGGAGACATCGCGCAGCGCACACTGACGACAATCCATGGCCGTCTCGACATGAAGGATCTGGCCGAGACCTATCGGAACTGGTCCGATTACCCGCTCATCTCGATCTCGAACAGCCAGCGGGCGCCCCTGAGATTCGCCAACTGGCAGGGGACCGTGCATCACGGGCTTCCCGACAACCTCCTGCCCTTTTGCGCCACGCCCTCGCGGTCCTATCTCGCGTTCCTGGGGCGCATCTCGCCGGAAAAGCGGCCCGACCGTGCCATCGCCATCGCACGGCGCGCCGGCCTGAGGCTCAAGATCGCCGCCAAGGTCGACACGCCCGACCGCAGCTACTTCCAGGAGATCGTCAAGCCGCATCTCGACGATCCCTTGATCGAGTTCGTCGGTGAGATCGGCGACCGCGAGAAGTCCGAATTTCTCGGCAACGCGCTAGCGCTGCTCTTTCCCATCGACTGGCCCGAGCCGTTCGGGCTTGTCCTGATCGAGGCGATGGCCTGCGGCACGCCGGTGATCGCCTGGAATCGCGGCTCGGTTCCCGAGATCATCACGGACGGCGTCACCGGCCGGCTCGTGTCGTCGGAAGATGAGGCCGTCGCGGCGATCGAGCAAGTCGCGCCGCTCGACCGGCTTCGCATCCGGCGCGAATTCGAGCGGCGGTTCACGTCGCTGGCCATGGCGAGGAGCTATCTGCGGCACTATCGACACCTGTCGGCAAGCGTGGCGGAATCGGTCGGCGTCCGTTGCGCGGAGTGAGCTCGTAAGGATGAGCGAAGCCTTCCACGATGCCAGACCCGTAGAACGGGAAGTCCCCTACGCCAGGAACCCGTCGTTTCTTTTCGCGCTGAAAGATCACGACACCTTTGTCGTGTCCAATTCGTTCGGCGATATCGAAGGCGACAGCGAGGGCCTGTTCCGCAACGACACGCGCGTTCTGTCGCGATTCTCGCTGACGCTTGCGGGAGGGCGGCCGACACTGCTCGGCACCGCCCGGAGCAGCGACAATGTTTTTCTGACGTCGCATCTCGTCAACGATCCGCTGACGCCGCTGGGAGGGCATTACACGCCGGGCAGCGTCGTTCACGTCCGGCGCACCAAGCTCCTGTGGCAGGCCTGCCTCTTCGAGCGCATCACCTGCACCAATTACGGCGACCGCGAAGCTTCTCTGCCGCTCAGCCTGCGCATCGGCGCGGACTTCGCCGACATGTTCGAAGTGCGCGGATCGGCACGGAAGAAGCGCGGCACGCTCCGTCCGCCGGAGATCGCCGACGGCATTCTGACGATGCGCTATGAAGGTCTGGACGGCGTCGAACGCGCGACCGCCATCGCCTTCTCCGAGACGCCGGAGCACCTCTCGCCCCGCGAAGCGCGTTTCGCACTGGTCCTGCCGCCGGGCGCGAAGAAAGAAATCTATATCGAGATCGGCGAGAAGATTTCCGGCAAAGCGGACCGCACCCGCTTCCGCCACGCCGCCGCGAACGCGCGGTGGAATATGCGCAAGCGTTTGCGGCGCGGCGCACGGCCGACGACGTCGGGGCGGCTCTTCAATGAGTGGCTTGAACGTTCCCGCGCCGATCTTGCGCTTCTGACGACGGAACTTCCGACCGGATACTTCCCCTATGCGGGCATTCCGTGGTTCTCGACGCCGTTCGGACGCGATGCCATCATCACGTCCTTGCAGAATCTGTGGCTCGATCCTTCCCTGGCACGCGGCGTGCTGTCGTTTCTGGCCCGGACGCAGGCACGCGATTCCTCCTCTTTCAAGGACTCTGCGCCGGGCAAGATCATGCATGAGACCCGCAAGGGAGAAATGACGGCGGTCGGAGAGCTGCCGTTCGGGCTTTACTACGGCGGCATCGATACGACGCCGCTCTTCGTCATGCTGGCGGGAGCCTATGCCGATCGCACCGGAACGCTCGATCTGATCGATACGCTCTGGCCGGCGCTCGTCGCCGCACTGGCCTGGATCGAAAGCGTTATCGACAACGAGGGCGAAGGGCTGCTCGCCTATCATCGCGCCGCGGGTACCGGTCTCGCCAACCAGGGCTGGAAGGACAGCGAGGATTCGGTTTTCCACACCGATGGCAGCATGGCGAAGGGACCGATCGCGCTCGTCGAGGTTCAGGGCTATGCCTTCGCGGCGTTCCTGACTATGGCGCGTCTCGCCGAGCGGCGCGGCTGGCGCGAGACCGCCGGCCGTTGGCGCATGCGCGCCGAAGACTTGCGCGCGCGGGTCGAGGAGCAGTTCTGGCTCGAGGACAAAGGCTTCTACGGCATCGCTATCGACGGCGAAGGCAAGCTCTGCAAGGTGCGCGCCTCCAATCCGGGACACCTGCTGTTTGTCGGGCTTCCAACGCCCGAGCGCGCCCGACGCGTCATCGATGCGCTGTCCTCCGCCGCGTTCGACAGCGGCTGGGGTCTGCGCACGCTCGCGCTCAACGAGACCCATTTCAACCCGATGTCGTATCACAACGGCTCGGTGTGGCCGCACGATACCGCGCTCGCCGCGGCCGGTTTCGCCCATTACGGCGCGCGCGAGGCGGTGGTCCAGCTGATGAACGAGATGTTCGAGGCCGCCGTGAATTTCGACATGCAGCTGCCCGAGCTGTTTTGCGGCTTCCCGCGGGCCGCAGGAGAACCGCCCATCGCCTATCCGGTCGCCTGCATGCCGCAGGCCTGGGCCGCCGGATGCGCCTTCATGATGCTGCAGGCCTGCCTCGGGATCCGGATCGACGGCTGGAAAGGCGAGGTCCATATCGACCGGCCCGCGCTGCCTCTCGGGATCGAGAGCCTGATGCTCCGGGACCTGACCGTCGGCGACCATAAGCTCAATCTCGAGTTCAAGCGGCTGGGTGATCATGTGGTCGTGGCGCCGGCCCCCGGTGAGGGCGAGCCCGTCTCGGTCGTCGTGCATGCCTGACAGCGCGCGGCACGGCGACGGCTTGACCGGCACCCGCCCGCTCGGCCATCACTTCCGGCGATCCCCTTCCCAGCCTTTCCAGGAGCCTCACAGATGACCATTCGCTTCGACGGCAAAGTCGTGATCGTCACCGGCGCCGGCGGCGGCCTCGGCCGTGCCCATGCCCTCGAATTCGCCCGCCGGGGCGCCAAGGTCGTCGTCAACGATCTGGGCGGCTCGGTCGACGGCACCGGCGGCAACTCCGAAGCGGCCGAGAAGGTCGTGGCCGAGATCAAGCAGGCAGGCGGCACGGCCATCGCCAACGGCGCCTCCGTCACCGACGACGCGGGCGTCGCCCACCTCGTCAAGCAGACCATGGACACGTTCGGCCGCGTCGACGTCCTGATCGCCAACGCCGGCATCCTGCGCGACAAGAGCTTCGCCAAGATGGAGATCAAGGACTTCGAAGCCGTCATGGCCGTCCACGTCATGGGCACGGTGAAGCCGGCCAAGGCGCTGTGGCAGATCATGCGCGACCAGCAATATGGCCGCATCGTCGTGACCACGTCGTCGACCGGCCTCTACGGCAATTTCGGCCAGACCAATTATGGCGCGGCCAAGCTCGGCCTCGTCGGCTTCATGAACACGCTGAAGCTCGAAGGCGCCAAGGACAACATCAAGGTCAACGCGATCTCGCCCGTCGCCGCCACGCGCATGACGGAAAACCTCATGCCGCCGCAAATGCTCGAAATGCTGAAGCCGGAATATGTGACGCCGGCCGTCGTGTTTCTCGCCAGCGAAGACGCGCCGACAGGCGCCATCATCACGGCGGGCGCCGGCATCTTCTCCGCAGCCGAGATCATTGAGACCGACGGCGTCAATCTGGGGCACGGCGCCGATGCCGACACGGTCGCGGAATACTGGTCGAAGATCGGCGACTTCTCGAAGGCCAGGCACTACACGATGGGCAACGAGCAGACGCAGAAATTCATGGAGCGCCTGCAGGAAAAGCCGGTGAAGGGCTAAGGGATCGCGGGCCGATTTCCGAATGCTTTTTTGGCCGCGCTCCGTCTGCTATGTATGCGGCGGCGGAGTGGGAGCTTTTGCTTAATGAGGTTTTCATGTGTTCGCGAGCGGATCGCTTCGCTCGCCGGGATTTTGTTTGCCGTGTGCTTCGTGTCACCGGCGCTCTCCGTGGAGACGACAACGGCTCCGCCAAGCCACAGCGCAGCGGCCGCAAGCGACAACTTCTCGACGAATTCGCACTGGATGCGAGATCCCCATTCGGGTTGCTGGATATTCTACCGCTGGGACTTCGACGCCATTACTGACATCGCCTGGTCCGGCCAATGCACGGACAGTCGCGCGTCGGGAGCCGGCACGCTGACCATCACGCGGGCGCGGAAAACAGAGACGTTCACCGGCAATTTTGCGAACGGCCAATTGGAAGGAGACGGCGCATTCGTCACGTCAGATGGCGCGCGCCTGGAAGGCGAATACCACCAGGGAGCGCTGAATGGCAAAGGAACCGCGACCTGGCCGTCGGGGATGCATTACGAAGGCGAATTCCGCAATCAGCGTTTCGCGGGCAACGGAAAGCTCACCTGGCCCGGCGGCGACAGCTATGAAGGACAGATTTGGGACGGACCGATATACGGCGAAGGAAAGTTGATCTACACGGACGGCTGGCAGTTTCGCGGCAATTTTTCCGGTGTCGACCCCGTCGGCGACATGATCGTCTATCGCCCAGATGGCTCGCGCATCGAGGGCGACTTCGTCCCACCTCATGCCGACAACAACTTCAATCCAACCTTTTCATCGAATCTGCTGAAGCCGGACGAACATGCCCGGGTAGAACTTCGCTACACGATCACTGTTGACGTAGCGGTCAAGGACATCGTCTTGACCGTTCCGAGCGACTTTCCGGAGCTGAACAAGGCAGCGACTGATGCAGTCGCGGCGTGGCGCTTCAAACCGGCGACCGTCAACGGCGCCAACGTCGAATACAAGCCGTCGGAACAATTCACGTTCGCGCACGGCACGAGAGAATGGCGAGACGGCGGCCACTACGAGGGCCAGCTCATCAACAACGAATTTGACGGGCAAGGATCGGTGACATGGCCCGGCGGCGACAGATATGTCGGCACTTTCTCGCGCGGGCTCGAATACGGCCACGGCACCTTTACCGAGGCCAACGGCGATATCTACGAAGGCAGCTTCGTGGCCGGCGCGGTGTCCGGCCATGCCGTGCTGCGCAGAGCCAATGGAACGCGGCTTGAGGGCGAGTTCGTTCCTCCAGCCATCGATACGACGGTTCCGATGCCTGCGGTGCAATATCCGCCGATCGCCGTCCGCCAGAACAGGCAGGGATCGGTAACGCTTCGCTATCGGGTGGAAACGGATGGAACGATACGAGACGTCCGCATCCTCTACTATAGCGGGACGCAGGAACTCGACGACGAGGCCGTCGCCGAAGTCTTCCGCACAAAAATGATCCCCGGGACGCTGAACGGAAAGTCGATCGCGCTCGATGCCGTGCGCAGGGTCGAGTTCAGGCTGCAATGATTGCCGCTCTCCGTCGTTGAACTGACGTGATCGGGCTGCAATAATCGCAGGCGATCGCTCGATGGGGAGCCGATGATGCGCGCGCTGGCTTTGGCTTTCGGTCTCGGACTTCTCGCGCTTGCACAAGCGGCGCCGGCGCACGCGGACACGCTCGACGACGCCACGCGCACGGAATGCCGCGGCACGCGCTGCGTCGGCTCCTATTGCAATCAGGACGGCGACGCCACGAATTGCTGGCAGGAATCCGTCTACCACCGCAAAGCCGGCGAAGAGGTGCACTGGCTCTGCACCAAGCACGGCCACCATTGCAAATGGGTTCGCGGTCCGGTGCCGGATCAGAATAAGTGGAACGTGCTGCAGCTGGAGACGGACCAGTAGAGCGACCGTTCGCAACATCGCAGCGCGCCGACGGCCGCATCTGGCTGTCGCGAGCTGTCGCAGACCTGAGCCGCGGCGAACCTCGGAAATCACCCGGATATCATCGGACGACAAATGTGTGTAATCCTTCGCCCATGTCGGCCGGGGCCGACAGAGGTGGGGATACGTCATGACATTCGGACTTCGCGCGGCTCTGCGCTGGCTTTTTGTCGTCTTTATTGCACTCTCGGCCGTGTCCGGCGCGGAAGCAAGGGAGCCTAAAGGCGTTCCAAAATCCGCCCCGGCCTTCACGAAGTTCATGGCCGAATTCATTCACGAAGCCATGCCGCAGGCGAAGATCGCGATTGCAGGACGCCTGCGCCTGGACGTCGAGATGCCGAGCGGCAAAAAGACGGCCGATCTGCACGAGACATTCAACGCATGCCACCGCGATCCGGATGATTGTCCCCAGGCAACGACGGAATATGTTGCAGCCGTGGTCCTGGCGTTCAAACCGCCGTCCGCGCAGCCCAGTCCGCCCGCGTCGCGCGCAGACTTGCGCATCATCGTGAGAAGCGCCGCCTATGTCGACGCCATACGCCGCAATCGTCCCGTCGCCGCGCCCCTCGCTGCCGACCTGTGGCTGCTCGTCGTAAAGGACGAGGGTGAGAAAGTTGAAATTCTTACCGAGGACGACTTGCCGGCGCTCGCGATGACATCGCAGAGCGCATTCGCCGCGGCGTCCGAAAACACGAGGCCGTGGTCGGAGTCTGTCGTACGAGATCTCGCGAAGAAACGATGCGCCGGCATCCTGGGCGGCGATTACTACATCACGAGCACTGTCGCGTCTGCGGACATCTGGGCTCCGGTTGCCCATCGTTGTCACGACAATCTGATTGTGGCAGTCCCGGACACCGGCAGCGTGGTCTACGGGGATGCAAGCAGCGCAAAGGACGGCCTCTCATACGTTCAGAGCGCGGCGAACAAACTGCTGGCGACTGCGGACAAGCCGGTCTCTGCAACCGTCTTGCGCTGGACGGCCAAAGGCTGGGTGCCCGTGCCGCCGCGGAATTGATGCAGTTTTGCGTTATAACGAAACCGGTAGCACATTTGATCAAAACATGCCAGCGAAATCTCGCGGTGTTATCGAACCTTTCGCATTTGCGCGTGCAAGGCTTTGATCGGAAAGAGGCGAGGTTCGCATTTTTGTTCGCATAGTTTCGAGCCGCGTCGCGCTTCGCGGCGAAGCATCTGTTAATCCCGCTAACAATTATCGCTGTGCGCTTAGGACGCGCCGGCTGCGCCGACCTTCGATGGCGACTCGCCGCCGACGCCGACGTTTCCAAGCCGAACTCTGTTCGTGTGAGGAGTGGCGCGCATGTCACCTTGGAAATTCGCGACAGCGGCCGGCGTCGCCGCCGCGCTGTCTGCATCCTCTTCGTCGGCGGCCATCACGAGCTATGTCCGCTGCGACGCCTCAAACGTCCGATGCGTGCGCGTCGCCTGCAACGACGAGACCGGTAAATGTCGCTGGGCGAACGGCTACAGCGACCGTTACGGCAGTTTCATGCGCGCCGAGTTGGCCGGCTATTTCCGCAGCGACGGTCGCTGGCTCTGCGTGCGCGGGCCCCGCTGCAACGGACCGGATGAAGTGGTTGCCGCCCCGCCTATAGACCCAACACCGCCTTCGCCATGATGTTGCGCTGGATCTCGTTCGAGCCGGCATAGATCGAGGCTTTGCGGAGGTTGAAATAGTAAGGGCCGATGGGCGCGGCGTATTCCGGGCCCGGACGCGGCTCGTTGGTTCTGGCCCAGGTGTCGCGGATGAACGGCATCACATAGTAGCCGAGCGCCTCCACCGCCAGCTCCGAGATCGCCTGCTGCAGATCGGTGTTGCGGCATTTGAGCATGGAGGACTCGGCGCCCGGCCGCGCACCCGACGCCATGGCGGAAAACATCCGCAGCTCGACGAACTCCATCGCCGTGGCATCGATCTCGAGCTGGTCGAGCCGCGACCGGAACGAGGTGTCGTCGATCAGGCGGTGGCCGCCCGCATCGGTCTCCCCAGCGATCTTGCGTATCTTGCGGATGGAGCGCTTGAGGCCCGGCGCGCCGGCATTGCCGCGCTCGAATTCGAGAAGATATTTGGCGTAGGTCCAGCCCTCGTTCTCTTTGCCGATCAGATTCTCCTTCGGCACTTTCACGTCGTCATAGAAGACCTGGTTGACCTCCTGCTGGCCGGGCATCGGCACGTCGGTCGTAACGATGGGTTCGACGCGGATGCCCGGCGTCTTCATGTCGACGAGCAGGAAGCTGATGCCGTCCTGCGGCTTGCCGCCGGGTTTTGTGCGCACGAGATTGAACATCCAGTCCGCCCATTGCGCATGCGTCGTCCAGATCTTCGAGCCGTTGAGGAGATAGTGATCGCCCCTGTCTTCGCAGCGCATGGCAAGCGAAGCGAGATCGGAGCCCGAGCCGGGTTCGGAATAGCCCTGACACCACCAGACTTCCGACGCGAGGATCGGCGGCAGGAATTTCTTCTTCTGCGCGTCGCTGCCGAATGCCATGATCACCGGCGCCACCATCTTCAACCCCATCGGACTGACGACGGGCGTACCGGCGGCCGACATCTCGGATTCGAAGATGTATTTCTGCGTCGGCGTCCAGCCCGTGCCGCCATATTCGGCCGGCCAGTTGGGCGCAGCCCAGCCCTTGCGGTACAGCGCCTTCTGCCATTTGAGCTGGCCGTCCTTGTCGAGATAGCCGTTCTTCGACTGCGCCATTTTGCGTTTCAAATCTTCGTCGAAATTCTCCGCTATGAAGCGGCGCACGTCGTCGCGAAATGCGAGGTCTTCTTTCGAGAAGGCGAGATCCATCGGTCGTTTCCCTTATGGCGTTTGTTTCTTCATACCCGAGTTGTGGCCGCGAAGCGAGACCACCACCGCCGGAAGCTCAGGATTGAAGCGATCGTGTCGAAATTGCGTCCACCCTTACCGACATAAAATCCGTAGACGGAGCAATTGCGCGGGCGACGCGTTTTCAACTTCCGTGCGTGCGACTGCAATTGCGGCTGCGGCGTTTATCTTTGGTGTCGAGGGGCAGGAACGATTGTGGAGAGAAAGATGCAGAACATCTCGAGCATCCTGAAATATGCGGCGGTCGCCGGCGCCCTGGGCATTGGGGCGATCGCGCTGGGTACCGGAACGGCTGCTGCGCGCACCTACACCGACTGCGACGGTGGCTCCTGCGTGCGCGTGCATTGCAACGACTTCACCGGCGATTGCTGGCGCGAAAGCGCGTACCGCGACTACGATCGCGATTACAATTATGACCACGACTATTACAACGGCCTCTATGGCGGCTACGACACCGACCGCCACTGGGCCTGCGATGAAGACGGCGACGATTGTCGCTGGGTCCCGGATTGATCGTGGCGCACATCAAAGCCGGTGCAACGGCCCCCGACCGTTGCACCGGTTTCCATTTTCAGACGGTGTCGAGATAGTGGATGTCGGGACGCCCCGCCAGCGTCGGCCCGAGAGCGGGACTTAACGACTTGTAGTGGCCGCTGGACGTGTGCGCCTTGAGCGCGTCCTCGCTCTCGTAAATTTCCATGACGACATAGGTGTTCGGCTCTTTGCGCGACTTGCAGAGCTGATAGAGCTTGTTCCCCCGTTCGCCGGCGCGCACCGCTTTGGCAAGATCGCGGAATGTCGCCTCGAAGTCCTTCTCCTTGCCGTCCTGCACTTTGAGCGTGGCGATGATGCCGATGGCCATGATTTTCTCCCTTACGAATTGGTTATCGCGGCGAAGGCTAGACCGGCGCGCAGGCCCGGCGCAACGCGCCGTTAACGCGCTCCCCGCAGCCGAAAGGCGAATTTAACCCTCTTCCGCCATGCTTCGGGCCAGGGACTGGAGCGCGATGATGGCGGGCGCGAATCACGCCGCGGCATGGGCCGAAGCCGGCGACTGGCTGGCTCTCGAACAGCTGCGTCTGGCGCTTCGTAATCTGAAGCCCAACGTCGTCGCCATGCCGCTTTTCGCGGCCGTCATGTGCGTGATGTTCTCGCGTTGGGTCGCATGGCCCACGCTTGCGCTGTGGTTCTCGTTCGTCGTCATTGGCGGCGTGCCGCTGGCCTTCGTGGCTTTCGAGTTTCCCAAGCGCTCGCTGGAGGCCCTGCGCGCCTGGCCCTGGGTGCCGGCGGCCGGCATCGCCTATTTCCTTTTCACCGCTTCCTGGTCGTCCTTCGGCGTGATGTTCTGGAAGGCGGGCGACGATCAGAACAATCTTCTCATCCTGCTGCTTCTGGGCTGCACGCTCGCGGGCAATTCCGCGCTCGTGGGCGCGAGCCGGGCGCTGACCATCAACGGCTATGTCGTCTACGGCGTCTCGATGATCGTCCTTCCGTTGATAACCGGCGGGCTCATCTACGATTCGATTTCCGCCATGGCGCTCCTCTTCGTCGGCTATATGGTCTTCATGTCGCGCCAGATCTACGGCACTACCCGCGACATGCTGCTCCTGCGCCACGACAAGGATGCGCTGATCGAGGCGCTGGCGAAATCCAAGACGCAGTCCGAGAAGGCGCTGAAGCGCGCGGAGGCCGCCAATCGTGCCAAATCCGAATTCCTCGCCAATATGAGCCACGAACTGAGGACGCCGCTCAACGCGATCATCGGATTCTCCGAAATGATCCATTCGCGCGCCTTTGGCCCCGAGCGGAACATCGAATACGGACAGATCATCCATCAGTCGGGCCATCATCTCCTGGCGCTGATCAACGACATTCTCGATCTCGCCAAGATCGAGGCCGGCGGTCTCCAGCTGCGCGAGACCGACATTGATCTCGGGCGGCTTATCGAGAATTCGCTCGAACTGATGCAGGCGAGGGCGGAGGCGGGCGACATCGTCCTCCACTGCGATAGCGCCGCCGGCCCCGTCGAGATCCGCGCCGACGAGCGGGCGATGCGCCAGGTCGTGCTCAATCTTCTCTCGAACGCGCTCAAATTCACGCCGGCGCAGGGCTGCGTGCGCGCCTTCTTCCGCATCGAAGCCGATGGCTGCATCGCTTTCGGCGTCACCGACACCGGCTGCGGCATCCGCGAGGAAGATCTCGAGCGTGTGTTCCAGAATTTCGGCCAGGGCAGGCACGACGTCGTCATGCCCGACAAGGGCACGGGTCTCGGCCTGCCGATCGTCAAGGGACTTGTGGAAGCCCATGGCGGCGAGGTCGACCTCAAAAGCCGCGTCGGCGAAGGTACGACCGTGACGGTCACGTTGCCGGCGGAGCGGCTGCGCTCCGCGCCGATCAGGGCCGCGTCTTAGGCGAATTCACTCGCCCTTGAATTCGGGACTGCGCTTCTCGAAGAACGCCGCGACGGCTTCCTGGTGATCCCTGGTCATATGGGCGAGCGCCTGCATCGCCGCGGACATGTCCATGATCGCATCGAAGCTCGCGCCCAGCCCTTCGCGCATCAATTTCTTCGTCATGCGCAGAACGTCGGGCGGCTGGCGGCAGATGCGCGCGGCGAGCGCGCGCGCCTCGTCGAGCAGTTGCGCATGCGGAACGACTTTCGAGACGAGGCCCCAGGCAAGTGCCGTCTGGGCATCGATCGTATCGGCGGTGTAGAACAGCTCTGCCGCGCGCGCCATGCCGATCGTGCGCGGAAGGATCCAGGCGCCGCCGTCCCCGGGCACGAGACCTACTTTGAGGAAGGTTGCGCCGAACACGGCCGTGTCGGCGGCGATGCGCAGATCTGCGAGACAGGCGACGTCGTTGCCAAGGCCGATGGCAGGACCGTTCACGGCCGCGATCATCGGCACTTCGATCGTCCACAGTGCACGCACCATGCGGTGGATGCCGGAGCGATAACGCTCGCGGATGAGGACACCCGGCCCGGCGAAAGTTCCGGCGCGTTCGCGCATCGCCTTCAGATTGCCGCCGGCGGAAAAGGCCTTGCCCGCACCCGTCAGGATCACGCAGCGGACATCGCGATCGGCATTGATCCCGGCCGCCGCATTGGCGAAGAGCTCGCCGTCGCCGTCCTCGCCCAACGGATTGCGGCTCTCCGGCCGATTAATGGTGAGCGTGACGACGGAACCGGTTTTCTCGATCAGCAGCGCAGACATGTTTCCTCCGGCAAAGAACGGTTAATAGACCGTTGAGCCCGGCCTGCTCAATCATCCCTTAAGACCTTTTGACCAGACTCTGCTCCTATTTGTCATTCGCAGACTGAGGCCCGCGCGTGTCCGCGTTGAGTGAGCATCGCCCGCTACCAGCTCTTGGCGCCTTGCGACAGGCCGTGGCGTCGTCGGTGGCCGAGATTCGGCGCTCGATTTGGCCTTCGGCAGAAGACTGCTGGCTGACGCTGGCCGAGCTGCAGCTGACGCGTCGCGTGACCCGCTATGGCGGACTGGTGCTCGCGGTAGCGGCCTTTGCCCTCGCCGAGGCCTCCGCCGACTGGATCGACTGGAACGCGCGCATGTCGTGGTGGCTCGCGGTCGCCGTGCCGGCGCTCGTGCTGCACGCGACCGGCGTCCGTCTCGAACGCCAGCCTGTCGACACGCTGGCGGAGATCCGCGCCCGCGCCTCCTGGCAGGTTTCGTTTTCCGCCATCGTAATGCTGTGCTGGTGCTCGATGGGCCTGTGGCTGCGCGCGCCCAATTCGCCCGAGAACCACATGCTTCTCGCGACCGTGCTGAGCGCATCGCTCGCGGCTTCGGTGTCGATCGGCGCCGCGCAGCCGGCCGGATGCGCGATCGCCATCTTGCTGCATGCCCTGTTCCTCATCGGGCCGCAGCTCTTCTCCTCTTCCAAAATCGACCACACGCTGGCCTGGGCCACGTCAGCCTTCGTCGTCATCATGTCGATCCAGGCGGTCGCGCTGCACAAGTCCGTCAAGCGGATGCTGACACTCGAGCACGAGCGCGCCGACCTCGTCGAAAATCTCCGCCTCGCCAAACAGGAATCCGATCGCGAGAGACTGAGGGCCGTCGTCGCGGGCCGCACCAAATCGCAATTCCTGTCAAACATGAATCACGAATTGCGCACGCCGATGAACGCGATCCTGGGCTTCTCCGAGCTGATCACGCAGAAGGCGTTCGGCGGCGCCGTCGACAAATATGCGGAATATGCCGAGATCATCCATCAGTCGGGCCGCAATCTCCTCAGGCTGATCGACGACATGCTCGATCTGGCGAAGATCGAAGGCGGCAGGCTTTCCTTGCGCGAAAGCGATGTCGACATGGCGCGTCTGCTTGCCGAAATCCACGACGAAAACGAACGCAAGGCCGGGATCGCGCAGCTGTCGCTGGTGAAAAAGGTGGCAAACGGCTTGCCGCACGTCGAAGCCGACGAGCGCGCGCTGCGGCAGATTCTCGCCAACCTCGTCTCGAATGCGCTCAAATTCACGCCGCCCGGCGGCTGCGTCACGCTCTTCGCCCAGCTCGAAGCGGACGGACGGCTCGCCTTCGGCGTCGATGACACAGGCATCGGCATCGCGGAAGAAGACCAGGTACAGGTGTTCGAGCGCTTCGGCGGCGGCCGTCACGACGTGGCGAGCATGGACAAGGGCACGGGGCTGGGTCTTGCCATCGTCAAAGGCTTCGCAGAGGCGCACGACGGCGAAGTCCATCTCGAAAGCGGGCTTGGAGCAGGCACGCGGGTGACGGTGATCCTGCCGGTCGAGCGCCTGAAGCCTCGCAGCACGCGCCAATCGGCCTAAGGCTTACGCCGCCGTTTTCGCGACGGACGTGTTCTCCAGCGCATTGAGGAAGATGGCGCAGTAATTGGCCGCCGTCAGTCCGCGCAGCCGCTCGATCAGACGGGCATGGCGGCGCTTGCGCTCGACAACCGGCATGACGACGGCGTCGTGCATCGCCTCGGCGATCTCGTCGGGATCGTAAGGATTGACGATCAGCGCATCTTTGAAATAGCTCGCGGCGCCTGCGAATTTCGACAGCAGCAGCACGCCCGGATTTTCCGGATCCTGTGCCGCCAGGAATTCGTGCGCCACCAGATTCATTCCGTCGGCGAATGGCGTGACGACCCCGACGCAGGCATGGCGATAAAAGCCCGCCAGGGTCGAACGCGCCAGCGGCTGGCTCATATAGCGCAACGGCACCCAGTCGAACGCGGCGTGGCGCGCATTGATATCGCCGGCGATGCGGTTGAGGACCGGCCGCAGCGCCGCATACTCGGCCACGTCCTCGCGCGAGGGCGCCGCGATCTGCAGGAAGCTCACCTTCGAGCGATGCTGCGGGAAGCGCGTCAGGAGGCGATTGAACGCCTCGAAACGGTTGGGAAGGCCCTTCGAATAATCAAGACGGTCGGCGCCGATCAACAGGCAGCGGCCGACAAGGCTTTCGGCAAGCCGCTGACTGTTGCGGCTGCGCGATGACAATTCCGCCTGGCGCGCGAACTGGTCGCTGTCGATACCGACGGGCGAGACGACGAGATCGACGCTGCGCATCGGCGTCGACATGCACCCCACCGGATCGACGGGATAGCGGAGCGTGCGGCGAATGCAGTCGACGAAGTCCTGACGGTGCGTCTCGGTCTGGAAGCCGATGACGTCATAGGCGCAGAAGTCGTTCAGGAGCTCCTCGCCCTGCGGCAGGACGGAGAAAACGCTCGCCGGCACGAACGGGACGTGAAGGAAGAAGCCGATCCGGTTCTTGAGGCCCAGGCGTCGCAGCGCTGCCGCGAGCGGGATCAAATGATAATCGTGGACCCAGATGACATCGTCGGGCTTCACGAGCTTCGCCAGCGCCTCTGCGAAGGCCTGGTTGGCGGCGCGGTAGCCGTCGAGCTGCTCGCGATGGAAATCGATCAGATTCAACCGGAAATGGAACAGAGGCCACAACGTGCCGTTGGCATAGCCGACATAGAACTTGCGGTAGAGGTCGTCGGAAAGATCGATCGTCGCGTAGTCGACGCCGTCCCGCTCCACGATTTTCGCGTCCTTCGACGTGTGCGAAGCAGTTTTTCCGCTCCAGCCGAACCACAGGGTTCCGGCGCGGATCGCATCATGCAGCACAACCGTAAGTCCGCCCGCATGGGTCCCCTTCGCCGTGGGTACGGGCACGCGGTTGGATGCAATGACGAGACGCGCCATAGATGTTTGCCCTTGAGGATTCGATGGAAGCGTCGGACGACGTGGAAGATTCGTCCGTCCGCCCGAGAATTCCGACCGATTCCCGGGCATTCCTTTGATCCGGTGCCTCTGACACGGAAACGCAACGCGCCGCCAAACAGTTTCAAATTGCCGTGCGCGAGATCAGAAATTGTGTGCTGTTCGTTATGCCTGAAGCTGTAACGCGAAAGTGCCCAGCCAGGCACGCACATGCGCCGGTTCATCGGCGAAAATCGTCCGAACGTCGACTCTCAGACCGCCCAGCGCTTCGGCGGCGTGAAATCCGTCTTCATCCGTCGTGTCGTCGCCGACGAAGACGGGCGTGCGGTGCACGAAAGACGGCCTCGTCATGAACGCCCGCACCGCCGAACCTTTGTTAAGCGCCCGGTGACGTATCTCGAAGGCCATGCGCGCCGGCAGGATCTCGAAGCTGTCGTCCGCTCCGACCAGCGCACGCAGGAACGCGTGGATGTCTTCGCGATAAGAAGGCGCCTGCCGGAAATGGACGACGATGTTGAAGGTCTTTTCCTCGATTGTGGCGCCGGGCCATCTCGTCATGGCCGCATGCAGATCTTGCCGCAGGCGTTCGGGAACGACTTGGGATTCCGATTGCGCGCTCGCGGATTCGTCCGCGAAACGAAGGATGCCGCCATGCTCAGCCGCGCAAGGGAAGCGATAGGGCGCCATCATCTGATCGATGTCGTCAAGGCGGCGACCACTGACGAGCGCGAGTGCGCCGCCCAGCCTGTCGCGGATGGTCCAGAGCAGCGGCGGCAATTCCTTCGGCACCATGACTTCATCGGGCCGGGGCGCGATGTCGATCAGCGTCCCGTCGATGTCGAGGAACAGCGCCCAATCCGGGCGCGGGACCGGTGGCTTGACTGTCGGCATGCCTCGTCAATGTGAACCGGCCTACCCGGTTCCCGTCTTTGTCTATTCGCTCAACGCCGCATAGCGCTTCAAATGATGGTCGACATTGCCATAGAGCGTGTCGAGCATGGTCAGGCGCTTGAAATAGTGGCCGACATTGAGCTCGTCAGTCATGCCCATGCCGCCGTGCAGTTGCACGGCCTGCTGGCCGACGAAGCGTCCGGCTTTGCCGATCTGCACCTTCGCCGCCGACGCCGCTTTCTTGCGCTCGGTTTCGCCTTCGCCGAGCTTCAGCGTCACCATGTAGGTGATCGAGGCCGATTGCTCATAGTTCATAAACATGTCGACCATGCGATGCTGCAGAACCTGGAATTTTCCGATCGGCACGCCGAACTGTTTGCGCGTCTTGGAATACTCGACCGTAGCATCGAGCAGCACTTTCATGCAGCCGACCGCTTCTGCGGCATGTGCGGCGATGGCCGTGTCCGTCACGCGCTCAATGAGCGAAAGGCCCTGATCGACAGTACCGATCAGGTTCGCGGCCGGCACTTCGACATTCTCGAAGGTGATCTCGGAGGCCCTGAGGCCGTCGACGGTCTGGTAATCCCGCGTGACGACGCCTTTGGATTTCTTATCGACAAGGAAGATGCTGACGCCCTTAGCGTCGCGCTGGCCGCCCGCGGTGCGCGCCGTGACGACCAGCTGGTCCGCCCACGGCGCGGCGATCACCACAGCCTTCTGGCCGCTGAGCACGTAGGACGAGCCCTGCTTCTTGGCCGTGGTCGTGAGGTCGGCGTAGTTGAAGCGCCCCTGCGGCTCGGCGAAGGCAAAAGCGACGACGGTTTCGCCGCCTGCGATCTTCGGCAGCCACTCTTCCTTCTGGGCTTCGCTGCCACCATGGACGAGAAAACTCCCGCCCACGACGACGGTCTGCGCGAACGGCTCGACCACCAGCGCCCGTCCGAACTCTTCCATGATGATCATGGTCTCGACCGGACCGCCGCCGAGGCCGCCATAGGCTTCCGGCAGCGGCGCGGCGAGAAGGCCTAGCTCCGCGAACTGCTTCCAGGTCTCGCGTTTCCAGCCCGGCTCTGTGCGCGAGATCTTCTTGAAGGTCTCGAAGTCGTAATTCCTGGAGAGGAATTGCGAGACCGAATTGCGGAGCAGCGTCTGCTCCTCGCTGAACGAGAAATCCATGAGCGTCTTCCCTGAAATATCTGTTGCTTAAAGGCCCAGCACCGCTTTGGCGATGATGTTGCGCTGAATCTCGTTCGACCCACCGAAGATCGAGGTCTTGCGCATGTTGAA
>DATKON010000136.1:0-6206 GCA_035524575.1 Rhizomicrobium sp. | reverse complement strand
TCTGGAAGCGCGCGACGTCGCTGGGGGGCGTCGAAAGCCTGATGGAACACAGAGCGTCGGTCGAAGGCGCCAACAGCCCGATCCCGAAGGACCTCCTGCGCCTGTCTGTCGGAATCGAGGAGCGAGGCGATCTGCTGGCCGATCTGGAGCAGGCGCTGAAGGCGAATTGACGAATTTTCCGTAGCGGGACTGCGGATCGAAGAAAGATTCACCACTGAGGCGGTGAGGCAGTGAGATAGCGCACACGTCTCCAGCGCTTGCGCTAATCTCAGACAACGTTTCTGCGTGCGTAGCGCGCAATAGGACTCAGCGAACGGAGAAGGCGGCGGTTTATCCCGCGCCGCTATCTCACTGCCTCACCGCCTCAGTGGTGAGTCTTTCTTCCTACGCACGCGTGAGCGCGCCTAAGAAAGTGACTATACCCGTTTCGTCTTGATGTAATTGTCGACCACGGTTTCGAGCACCGTCAGCGGCACTGCGCCCGACAGGAGCACGGCGTCGTGAAACTGCTTGATGTCGAACTTGGAGCCCAATGCCTGCCTGGCCTTGTCGCGCAGCCTGAGGATCGTCAGCTTGCCCAGCATGTACGAGCAGGCCTGTCCCGGCCATACGCAATAGCGCTCGACTTCCGTCGTCGCCGACGCGACGGGATCGCCGAGCGTGTCGGTGTAATATTTGATCGCCTGCTCGCGGCTCCATTTCATCGCATGCATGCCGGTGTCGACGACGAGGCGCACGCCGCGGAACATCGCATCGTGCAGATAGCCGATGCGGCCGAAGGGATCGTTGTCGTACATGCCCATCTCGTCCGCCAGTTGCTCGGCATAAAGAGCCCAGCCTTCCAAATAAGCGGAGAAGAACGAGACCTTGCGGATGAGCGGCAGCGGCGCTTCCTGCTGGATGGAAAGCTGCAGGTGATGGCCCGGAATGCTCTCGTGATAGGTCAGCGTCGGCAGCGTCCAGCTCGGCACTTCCGCCGTGTCGCGCAGGTTGATGTGATAGATGCCCGGACGCTTGCCGTCGAGCGAAGCGTTCTCGTAATAGCCGCCGGGCTGCGCCGCTTCCATGTATTTCGGCACGCGCTTGATCTCGACATTCGCCTTGGGCAGCACGTCGAAATATTGCGGCAGCTTCGCACGCACGACCTGCACTTTCACGTTCAGATCGGCAAGCAGCTTGTCCTTGCCCGCATCCGTGTTCGGATAGCGGAACTTGGGATCGTCATACATGCCGCGCAGGCGTTCGCCGACCGTGCCCTTTGTCATGCCGTGCTGCTTCATGATGTCGTCGATGCGCGACGCGTACGACTTCACCACGTCGAGGCCCATCTGGTGGATCTCGGCCGGCTTCAGCGTCGAGGTCGTCCAGTTGAGGATGGAGTCGGTGTAATACTGTTCGCCGTCCTTCAGCTTCCAGACGCCCGCGTCATGCGTCGCGTGCGCCTGCATGTCCTTGACGAGCGCGATCTGGCGATCGAGCGCCGGATAGACCTTGTCGGTGACGATCTTGGTCGCCTGCCCCGCGTAATCGCCCGGAATGCCCTTGTCCTTGGCGCGCTTGGCGACCGACGTCGCCATCACGGACGTGGCCGCAGGCACCGCGCGCAGCTTCTGCATCTGCTCGAGCGTCTTGGCGAGTGCGAAATCCGGCGGGATGCAGCCGAGCCCCATGTCATGGCGAACGACTTCGATTTCCTGGTCCATCAGCGTTCCGAACGCCGCCAGACGCGCGAGATAATCGTCCGCGTCGGTCTTGTCCGCGATCTGGTGCTGATTATCGAGGAAATCGGGAATCTGGTCGTAGGACCCCGTCAGCTGGCTGATGACGTAAGGCGCGCCCGCGCCGCCCGGGCCGTAATCGTAGCGCCGGTTCGCGACGTCCTCCGATTGCAGGCCGAACAGGACAACGTCGTAATTGATCTGGTCCATGCCCGTGAGCGAAGAGCGATCGAAGGCTTTGAGCGCATTCAGCTGCTGCGTACAGCGTTTCTTGTCGCCGGCGATGGAGGCGAGCGAGGCGTCGTCGAGCTTGGCCTTCTCCCAGGCACGCTTGCCGGTATCGAGCCCGAGCGCCGTCGCCGTTTCCGGCGAGCGGTCGAGATTGGCGTCCATGAAGCTGTCGAACAGCTTGTTCAGCTTGTCGCCGGCCGCATCGGCGAAGGCGAACGGCGCGCCCATCGACGCATAGGCCGCGGTCGCGGCTCCGGACAGCAGAATTTGACGGCGATCGAACATGTTGGAAGCCTCTCCCCTGGTTTGGGCGTAACCGTTAGGGGGCAAGGCTAGCGGCGGCAAGTGTCCTTGGTGCAAGCCTTGTCACATCCCCGTGCATGGCCGCTGCATAGCTCACCACTTGCGGCCGGCGTCGCGGTTTGGAGAAGTAATCGGGCGGGTCGGAAATGGCAGGAAAAATGACGCTTCGTCGCGCGGGTCCCGTGGCGTGGCTGCTGATCGCGGGCTTCGTCCTCTGCGCCGCAATCAACCTGCCCGGCCATCTTTCTTACGATTCTGTCATGCAGCTGAACGAGGGCCGCCGCGGCTTCTACGCGAACTGGCACCCGCCGATGATGTCATGGCTGCTCGGCGTCTTCGACTGGCTGTGGCGAGGCGCCGCGCTCTTTGTCCTCTTCGACCTGGCGCTGTTCTTCGGAAGCCTTGGCGCGCTTGTCTGGCTGACGCCGGCGGGATCGAAAGCGCCGCTCGTTGTCCTGGCGCTCATGATCGTCACGCCGCAGGTGCTTCTCTACGAAGGCATCGTCTGGAAGGACGTGCTGTTCGCCGATCTTGCGGTGGCCGGATTTGCGGCGCTGGCGGTGGCAGGCGAGAGATGGGATCGCGCGCGCTTGCGCTACGCCGCCATCGTTGCCGCCTTCTCGCTCTTTGCCGTCGCGACGCTGGTGCGTCAGAACGGCGGGATCGTATTGCCGGCCGGTGTTGCAGCGCTGGCATGGATCGCGTGGAAAAAGGGCTCGACGGCCAGGCTTCGCGCAGGGTTCCTCTACGGGCTCAGTGCGCTTGCCGGTTCGGCCATCGCCGTTGTTGCCATCCATTCGGCGCTGGCGTTGCGCATTCCCGGCGATCCGAGTCCCGCGGTCGGCTTCCGCCTTTTGCAATTCTACGATCTGATCGGCGCGATCAAGGCGAAACCCACGCTCGAGCTTCCTTATTTCGAGGACGACGACGATACGCTGGAAGCCTTGATGCGCACCGACGGCGTCCGGCTCTACACGCCGGAGCGCAACGACACGCTGGCGCAATCGCAAAGGCTGCAGAGCGCCTATTTCGCGTCGCCGGCCGAAACCATTCCCGAGGAATGGCATCGCCTGATCGCAGTGCATCCGGGACTTTATCTGCGCGTGCGCGCCGAAGTGTTCCGCTGGATCGTGCTGACGCCGGATCTCGCCGCCTGCCGTCCGGTCTATTCCGGCATCGACGGTCCTGCGCCGCAGATGAAGAAGCTCGGCCTCACCAAGCGCTTCGACGCCCGCGACGCAGCGCTCGATTTCTACGCCAAGCGCTTCATCGGCACGCCGGTCTTCTCGCATCTCTTTTTCATTCTGCTCGCGATCGCATCGCTCGTTCTGCTGTTTGCGCGCCGCACGGCCGCGGACATCGCGATCGCCTTCATGCTCATTTCCACCCTCGCCTTCACGCTCAGCTTCTTCGTCATCGCCATCGCCTGCGACTACCGCTATCTCTACTTCCTCGATCTCGCGACGATGGCGGCGGTGTTCCATCTGTCGCTCGACTGGCGTTCGGCGTGGAAAGCCGTCCGGTCACCGTAGAGCCGCCGGCCGTTCCACCCTGCTATCAGGGGCAGGATCAGGGTCAGAAAAATTCCCCGCCCCGAACGAATTGCGGGAAAAGCCGATACTGCAGGGCTTTCCCATGCTTTGCGCGCGGAACCCAAGTCGAAAAACAGGGGCACCCAGGGTGGAATCCGTCCGTACACGTCCTTTCCGCCCGGCGGCGGGATAGGAATTTTCGCAGGACGTGACGCCCTGCACATCCGCGAGCGGCCGCGCCCGACGCTGCGGGGCTCGCGCGAGATATTCACGATGTCAAAGAGCCGGCGCGACGTCCGGACATCGCGCCACGAAGAGTCTCGCACAAACCGGTGCGGAGGCGTTAGCGAAAGGGTTGAATACAAATGGCGAAACTTTGGGGTACGGCGACGATTTTCGACGACGGCGGGGCGGCGGCGCGCGGCTCTGCCCTGCGCGAGAAAACCGGCAGCGTGTGGGCGACGAGCCTTGCCCATGCGGCGACCAATGCCATCGGCGGAACGCTGACCGTGCTGTGGTTTCCGGACCGCGCGCACTGGCTGTTCGTGAGCTATCTCAGCGTGTTGGGCTGGATTCCGCTGGGGCTTATCTCGCTGTGGATCATTGTGGGCAGGAACGGCACGCGCGGCGTAGCTCTCGAGTCCGAAGCGCGGGCATAATTGCCGCTGCCAAAAACAAACGACCTGCCGACGACATGCCCCGCCGTCCACGCAATGCCCTGGGAGCGCGGGCGCCCCGCCCGCTCTTCTCGTCGGCGAAGGGACTCCCGTCTCTATCGCGTGGGCTCGACCAAAATGCGGGCGGGGCGCCCGCGCTCCCAGGGCATCGTTTCGGAAGCGAGTCATGTTCGTCATAAGCATCCTGGCTGCCCACGACTTGACTTTCCCGCCAAACACGTGCATCTGCAGCCCACATTCGCCGGGTTCGCGCGAAACGCGCGGCTTTTAGCTGCCAAATCGTCCCGGCTCTGATCAAACTCTCCTCCTTCCAGATGCGCGTGGAATGCGGGCAACGCTCCGCGGTTCCGCTTGTGCTTTCGCACGGGCGGCCGGCGCATAAGGATTCTTTAACGTGACTACCCAGACTTTTGCTTCGCTCGGTCTCGCCGAGCCGCTGTGCCGCGCGCTCGCGGCGCAGGACTATCAGACGCCGACGCCCATCCAGGCGCAGGCCATTCCCATGCTGCTCGAGGGGCGCGACCTTCTCGGCATCGCGCAGACGGGCACCGGCAAGACGGCCGCCTTCGCGCTGCCGATCCTGCAGCGCCTTTCGGCCTCGCACGACGCGCGCCAGCCCAAGAGCGTGCGTGCGCTCATTCTCGCGCCGACGCGCGAGCTGGCCGTGCAGATCGGCCAAAGCTTTGCGACCTATGGCCGCCACATGCATTTCAGGACCGAAGTGATCCTGGGCGGCGTCAGCCAGGGCAACCAGGTGAAGGCGCTCGCCAAGGGCGTCGACATTCTCGTCGCCACGCCGGGCCGCCTCCTCGATCTGGCGCAGCAGCGCCATCTGCGGCTCGACCTGATCACGCATTTCGTACTCGACGAAGCCGACCGCATGCTCGACATGGGCTTCATCCGCGACGTGCGCAAGATCGTCGCCATGCTGCCGAAGCAGCGTCAGTCGCTCCTGTTCTCGGCCACCATGCCGAAGGACGTGGAGGATCTCGCCAACAGCCTCCTGCGCAATCCCATGCGCGTGGAAGTGACGCCGCAGAAGGTGACGGTCGATCTGATCGAACAGCACGTGATGTTCGCCGACATGGACGGCAAGCGCCGTCTGCTGCTGGACCTGCTGGCCGACAAGGCGCTCAAGCGCGTCATCGTGTTCACGCGGACCAAGCACCGCGCCAACCGCATTTCCGACATCCTCGACGGTGCCGGCATCCCCGCCGACGCCATCCACGGCAACAAGTCGCAGAACGCGCGCCAGCGTGCGCTCGAGCGCTTTCGCTGCGGCGAAGCCCGCGTGCTCGTCGCCACCGACATCGCCGCACGCGGCATCGACATCGACGACATCACCCATGTCATCAATTTCGAGCTGCCGAACGAGCCGGAAAGCTATGTCCACCGCATCGGCCGCACCGCGCGCGCCGGCGCCACCGGCGTTGCGATCTCGCTGTGCGACGCGACCGAGATGGGCTTTCTGCGCGACATCGAGAAGCTGACGCGCAAAACCCTGACCGTCGCCGGGTCCACGCCCGCGCCGAAAGCGCAGCGCCCCGCCCCCAGAGGCCAGGAACAGCAGCGCCCGCAGCGCAACAAGGCCAAGCGCCGCCGCCGCTTCAACGGTCCCCGCAAAGCGGCGTAAAGGGCGGGTCGTGCACCTCCCCCTCGCGGGGAGGTCGACGCGCGCGGGACGCCAACGTTCCGGCGCCATCGTTTCGTCGGCAAGTCACATTCGAAAGTGGCCAGCTCGTGGG
>DATKON010000135.1:0-47268 GCA_035524575.1 Rhizomicrobium sp. | reverse complement strand
CCTCCCCCGACCGATGTTGGGGGTTGGTGGCGCGCACTACGTGCGTGACGGAGGGGGCATCGCGGCGGCAGCCCCCTCCACCGCTACGCGGTCCCCCTCCCCCGAACTCGTTCGGGGGAGGATTGAACTAGTGCTTGTCGGCCCAGACCCGGCGATAGGACAGATACAGCAGCCCCGACAGGACGAGCAGGAAGATGACGACGCCGAAGCCGAGCTCCTTGCGCTCTTCCATCTTCGGTTCCGATGCCCAGGTCAGGAACGCAACGATATCTTCCGCCTCGTGTTCGACGTCGTTCGGGCTGCCGTCGGAGAATGTCACCGAACCGTCCGCAAGCGGCGGCGGCATGGAGATGTTCCGGCCGTCGAAATACTCATTGTAATACTTGTTCGGCAGGACCTTGAAATTCGCCGGCGGCGTTTTGTGGAAGCCGGTCAGGATCGAGAAGACATAGTTGGGTCCGCCCGCACGCGCCTTCACGATGAGCGAAAGATCCGGCGGCGCCGCGCCGTTGTTGGCCGCGCGCGCAGCCTCTTCATTCGGGAACGGCGGCGGGAAATGATCCGCGATCGTGCCGGGGCGAGTCACCGGATTGCCACTCGAATCTGTCAACTGCCCCTTATTCTGCGAGTTGGGCTCGTCCGGAATCTTGTAGCCGGCCGCGATCGCCTTGGCCTGTTCTTCCGTGAAACCTGGGCCGCCGGGCTCCGAGAGATTGTGGAACGCGATGCGGTTGAGGCTGTGACAGGCCGAGCAGACTTCCTTGTAGACCTGGAAGCCGCGCTGCAGCTGAGCCCGGTCGTAATGACCGAAGATCGGATCCTGGAACGACCAATGGACGTCAGTGCGCGGCGGTTTGGCCGGCAAGGTGGAGACGGTTTCGGCCGCAGCAGCCGTGGCGAGGCCCAGGAAAGCCGCGAGCGTAACCCCGAGTGTGATGCGCATGTTCATTGTCCTCACTCGGCAGCGGCTTTGTTGCCCAGCACCGCGGTCGCGATGGTGGCAGGCAAAGGCTTTGGCGTTTCGATCAGCCCCAGGACCGGCATGAGGATCCAGAAGAAGCCGTAGTAGTAGAGCGTCGCGAAGCGCGCGAGCCAGACGTCCGAGACCCCCGTTCCGAAGAATGTGCCGTCGACCGGCTGCGAGCCGAGATAGCCGAGCAGGACCGCGTCCGCCAGGAAGATCCAGAAGAAGATCTTGTAGAGCGGGCGGAACCGCGCCGAACGCACCGGCGAAGTGTCGAGCCACGGCACGAACACGAGCGTGATGAGCGCCCCGAACAGCACGAGCACGCCGATCAGTTTCTGCGGGATCGAACGCAACATCGCGTAGAACGGCAGCAGATACCAGTCGGGCACGATGTCGGGCGGCGTCACCAGCGGATTGGCCGGCGTGTAATTGTCCGGATTGCCGAGTGCGTCAGGCCAATAGAACACGATCAGCGCATAGACGATCACGAACATCGACAGGATCCAGCTGTCCTTCACCGTGTAGTACGGATGGAACGGCACCGTATCCTGCGGGCTCTTCACCTCGATGCCGAGCGGGTTGTTGTTGCCCGGCACGTGCAGCGCCCAGATGTGAAGGCCCACGACCGCGGCGATCACGAACGGCAAGAGATAGTGGAGGCTGAAGAAGCGGTTCAGCGTGGTGTTCGATACGCCGAAATCGCCCCAGATCCAGTAGGCGATCGTCGTGCCCACTTTCCAGTGCGGATTGACGAGCTGCGAGAGCTGGTCGAACGAGCTGAAGAGGTTGGTGATGACGGTGGCGGCCCAGAACGACATCTGGCCCCAGGGCAGCACATAGCCCATGAACGCCGTGACGATCATCAGCACATAGATGATGACGCCGAGGATCCACAGCACTTCGCGCGGCGCCTTGTAGGAGCCGTAATAGAGGTTGCGGAAGATATGGATGTAGACGGCGATGAAGAAGAACGACGCACCGTTGGCGTGCATGTAGCGCAGCAGCCAGCCGTAGTTCACGTCGCGCATGATGTTTTCGACGCTGTCGAACGCCATCGAGGCGTTGGGCACGTAGTGCATCGCGAGCACGATGCCGGTGACGATCTGGATACCCAGCATGAAGGTGAGGACCGCGCCGAAGCCGTACCAGAAATTCAGATTCCGGGGCGTCGGGAACGTCGTCATCGTGTCGTTCGCGAGCCGGAGAATCGGCAAACGCGTGTCGAGCCAGCGGGTGAAGGCGGATTTCGGTTCGTAGGTCGATGGACCGGACATGCTCTGGCTCCTCAACCGATCTTGACGCGCATGGGGGTGAGATAAGTGTAAGGCGGCACCAAAAGGTTCTGCGGCGCGGGACCTTTGCGGATGCGGCCGGCGGTATCGTACTGCGAGCCGTGGCAATGGCAGAGCCAGCCGCCGTAATCGCCTTCGAACGCCGTCGGGGTGCAGCCCAGATGCGTGCAGACGCCGACAAGGATCAGATATTCGGGCTTGATCTCACGGTTCTCGTCCGTCGCCGGTGCATCGTCGGGAAGGTTCTGATTGCGGGCGATCGGATCGGGGAGTTCAGACAGCGGCACAGCCCGGGCTTCCGCGATCTCCTTCGGCGTGCGGCGGCGCACGAAGAGCGGATGACTGCGCCAGGTCAGCACCACTTGCTGGCCCGGCTGGACGCTCGTCAGATCGGCTTCGATGGAGCCCATCGCCAACGCCGACGGCGTCGGATTCATCTGATCGATAAACGGCCAGGCGGTCAGGACCACGCCGACGCCTGCTACGGCCCCCGTCGCGATGTAGAGAAAGTCGCGCCGGGTTGGCTCGGCCGCTGTCGTATTTGCCACGAGTTTACCCTCTGCAAAGCAGGTGCTCCGGGGCGGAGGGAATAGGCGTGCGCCACCCCCGGACTCCGGCGCACTCCGAAACGCGGGCGTAAAATAGAGAGTCGATTCTGTAGGGTCTTGCGGCACGATGACGCATAAAATCACGCGGATTCAAGGACCTCGCACACCACTCAACATTCTATGGCGCTGAGATGGCCCTGCGCTGCGTAGTCGAGCAGCGGACGATCGCGCGTCATCACCGTGAACCCGAACTCGCGCGCGGTGGCGGCGATGATCTGATCGGCGGGGTCGAGGTGAAATTTTCCGGGAAGAGACGAGGCGTCCAGCAAAACTCGCGGCGGCATATCCGCGAGCGTCGTGCCGGGCTTGCTCATCAACGTCTCGAACCAGCGCAGCGGAGTAAGCGGTGACCGGAAACGGCCCTTGCGCCCCAGCATGCCAACTTCCCACGCCGTGATGGGTGAGACATAGACCGGAAAACCCGCTCGGTAGGCTTCGGTCAGCGCATCGGCCGCCGTCTGGGGCAGAATTCCGGAGACGATCCACAACGCGGCGCACGTATCGAGCAGGAAAGGCTGCATCATTTCCGCCTTCCGGAAAGATGTTGCTCGAGCTCATCGGCTATCCGATCGAGCTTTGCGTTCCACAGTTCCAGCTCCTCCGGGTCGAGCGCAGGCTTGGTAAGATCCCATCCGGGCTCGATGGTGAAAGTGCCCTTCATCGAACCGATGATGGGGTGCTGATCGAGCTTTGCCGCAGCGTTCTGTTCAAACATTTTCGGCTCCTCTGCCATGCCACGCAGCGCAGGCGCGCGCTCGAAGACCAGACGCTTCTTCGCCATGTCGACGCGCGCGCTCCTGAATCCGGCCTTCAGCCAGACTTTCGTCATGACGCTGTTCGAACCGTTGTTGCTCCACCAAGGCCGATGTTCGTAGGCAGAGCGCGGCAGCTTGCAGCCGACAACCTTTTCGATTTCTGCGAACGTCATCGGCACTTCGTTGCCGGTCTGTTTGCGCAGATGCTCTCCCAATGCGTCGTATTTGCTCATCGCACTACCATATAACTATTGTAACTTTTTCTATAGTTACACATAACTACTCCGCGGTCAACTTGGCAGACGCGAGCTCTGTGATGCAAGAACCTGGGATGCGCCTCGCCCTCTATGAACCCGATATCCCGCAGAACACCGGCGCGCTCCTCAGGCTGGGCGCCTGTCTCGACGTCGCCGTCGACATCATCGAGCCGTGCGGCTTTCTCTTCTCCGATCGCGGCTTGAAGCGGGCAGGCATGGACTATCTCGAGCTTGCGGATTATCGCCGCCACGAATCGTGGGCCGCATTTCAGGCGCAGCGGCGCGGGCGGCTGGTGCTGCTCTCGAGCAAGGCCGAACTGGCGTACACCGAGTTTGCCTTCACATGCGATGACACCCTGCTGCTCGGCCGCGAGAGTGCCGGAGTCCCCGATTTCGTGCGCGATACCGCGGATGCGAAATTGCGGATTCCGTTGAAGCCGGGCCTGCGCTCGCTCAATGTGGCACTCGCCGGGGCGATCGTATTGGGGGAGGCATTGCGCCAGACGGAAGGATTTCCCGCGTGAGTGATCTCGAAGCGCGAAAGACGCGCGTGCGCGAGTGGCTGGTGGATTTGCGCGACCGCATCTGTTCGGCCTTCGAAGGGCTCGAGGACGCGTTGACGGGACAGCTCTCCGATCGGCCCGCCGGACGCTTCGTGCGCAAGCCGTGGTCGCGTCCCGGCGATGACGGCACCGATGCCGGCGGCGGCGTGATGTCGATCATGAAGGGGCGCGTTTTCGAGAAAGTGGGCGTCAACGTCTCGACGGTCTATGGCCGCTTCTCGCCCGACTTCGCGAAGGAAATGGGCGTCGCCGACGATCCGCGGTTTTGGGCGAGCGGGATTTCCCTCGTCGCGCATATGCAAAATCCGCGCGTGCCGGCCGTGCACATGAATACGCGCCACATGATCACGCAAAAGCACTGGTTCGGCGGCGGTGCCGACCTCACGCCGATGTTTCCGGACGACGAAGCGCGCGATCTGTTCCATGCGGCGCTGAAAACGGCCTGCGATCGTCACAATGCGGACTATTACCCGCGCTTCAAGAAATGGTGCGATGAGTATTTCTTTTTACCGCACCGCAACGAAGCCCGCGGCGTCGGCGGGATCTTCTACGACCATCTCGATTCTGGCGACTGGGAGGCCGATTTCGCCTACATGCGGGACGTGGGACTCGCATTCCTCGAAACCTATCCCCACATCGTAAAGCGGACCATGAACCGGCCCTGGACGGCTGAGGAGCGCGCCCACCAGCTGGTCCGCCGCGGCCGCTATGTGGAGTTCAATTTGCTCTACGATCGTGGCACGCGCTTCGGGCTTCAGACGGGGGGCAATGTCGACGCCATCCTGATGTCTCTGCCGCCCGAAGCCCGCTGGCCCTGAGCTGGGGCGCACATTGCCAGGCTTTCATCTCGCTTCGCTTTTCCAGGTGTTCCACCACCTGATCCCGCCCTCCATCGCCGCCTTGGTTCAGGTCATCCTGATCGACATCGCCATGGCCGGCGACAACGCCATCGTCATCGGGCTCGCCGCCACGCGCGTGCCCAAGCCCGACCGGCGCAAGGTGATCTTCGGCGGCCTCGTTGCGGCGGTCGTGCTGCGTCTCGTTCTCGCCCTCCTGACCGCCACCATTCTCGAGCGCATCGGGTTGATGTTCGCGGGCGGCATTCTGCTGTTGTGGGTGGCGTGGCGGCTTTACCGCGACATCCATCACGGCCACGACGACAAGATCGGCGCGCACGCCATCGCCAATGTGGGCGGAGCGGACGGTCATTGCGCACCGGCGCCGACGCATGACGTGCGCAAGGCGATCATCCAGATCGCCGTCGCCGACGTCTCGATGTCGCTCGACAATGTGCTGGCCGTCGCGGGCGCCGCGATGAATCATGTCTGGGTTCTCGTCGTCGGACTGACGCTGTCGATCGCGCTGATGGGATTCGCCGCCTCGATGGTCGCGAAGCTTCTGCAGCGCCATCCCTGGATCAGCTATGCGGGCCTCACCATCGTCGTCTATGTCGCGCTGCGCATGATCTATTTCGGCAGCATGGAAATCATGCACGCGATGTGAATCGCGCGCGTCAAACCACCCGCACCAACACCGCCGTTGCGTCGTCGCTTTTCTTGAAGCGCGGGAACTGACGCCCTTCGGGATCGGCATCCTCGACATCGCGCAGCTCGCCCATCAGCGCGGCGAGGCCTTTTCCTTTCGCTGCCGCAAGAAGACCTGCAAGGTCGTAGCGGCCATAGTCGCTGGCGAGCGCGAGAAAGCCGTCGGTGACGAGAAGGACGTGCGTCCCCGGCGCGACCGCGACGCGCCGCGCCTGCGCGTGATCGGCCGCGATAACTTCCGGTCCGAAGAGATATCCCGCCTTCTCCGTGTTGACGAGATTGCGTGCGGACCTGAGCGCCGGCAGGAATTGTTCGCGCACGCTGACGGCCGCGGTCGCCTCGCCTTGCGATTCCGCCAGCCGCTTCACGCGCCGCGCTTCGCGCGCGCGCTTTTCGATCGCCTCGCCGACGATCTCGACGCGGCCACCGGCATGACCGACGAGCGCGGCACAATCGCCATACCAGAGGCATTCGAGGCCGCCTGCCTCGGCCACAACGAGCATCATCGACGCAAACGGAATCTCGTAGCGATCCTGAGGCGGGCGCCGGCGCAATTGCGCAAAGCTCGTATCCGCATCGAACAAGGCGGCCGTCACCGCCTCCTGCGGACGCGCGCCGTCGCCGAGATAGGACATGATGCGGTTGGCGCCGAAGCGTGCGAGCCACGCCGCATCGCTCGGCCCCGGCATCAGCCGCTCGCCGAGGCCCGTGGCGCCGTCGAGGACGATCGCCGCCGTCTCGCGATAGGCAAACGCGTCGTCATTGGCTTTTTCGGGATTGCCGGGAAGGCTCAAGGAGTCGACGAGTTCGAGCTTCATGACGCCTTCCTGCAGAACGCCGCCGACGCTTAAACGGTTTGCTTCGCCTTTTCGAGCCGCGCCGGAAGCTGCGCCATAACGCGCAGCCGCTCGCTTTCGCTCATGCCGCCCCAGCGCGCGATTTCTTCGAGCGAACGCCCGCAGCCGGCGCAGATGCCGGCTTTGGGGTCCATGGTGCAGATCTTGATGCAGGGCGTCGAAATCATGGCCCTGCTCTATCGGCTTTTCAGCCCATGGTGAAGACGCAAAGCTTGTTGCCGTCGGCGTCGCGGAAATAGGCGCCGTAGAAGCCGCTGTCGCCGCGCGCGCCCGGAGCGCCTTCGTCCTTGGCGCCGAGCGACACGGCTTTCGCGTGCACCTTGGCGACGACGTCACGCGACGGGGCGGCGAGCGAGATCATTGTCCCGTTGCCGAACGTCGCGGGCTTTTCGTCATAAGGCTTGCAGACGGCGAACATCACCGGGCTCTTGCCGTTGCCCCAGCCCTGCATGCGGTCGCTGCTCATCGTGCGCTTGCCGCCCAGCTCGCCGAGCACCGCGTCGTAGAACGATTTCGATTTCTCGAGATCGTTCGTTCCGACCATCACATATCCGATCATTGTCGTTTCCTTTCAGCGCCCGGTGGGCATCTTGTTGAACGGCACGTCCTTGTCGACGCGCACGTCCTGCGGCAGGCCGAGCACGCGCTCGGCGATGATGTTGCGCAGGATCTCGTCGGTGCCGCCGGCGATCCTGAGGCCCGGCGCCGACATCCAGCCCATCTGGAACGCGCCGTGCGCGGGCGCGTCCTCGCCCTTCAGCGCGCCCGATTCGCCTTCGAGCTCCATCGCGAAGGCCGCGAGGTCCTGCAGCTTGGAGGCGACGACGATCTTTGCGATCGACGCTTCCGGTCCGGGCTGCTGGCCGCGCGAGAGCGCCGTCATCGTGCGATAGGTCGTGTATTTGAGGCCCGCCGAACGCACATACCAGTCGGCGAGGCGCTCGCGCACGGCCGCGTTCTTGATCGCCGGCCCGTCTTCGAGCTCGAGCGTGCGCGCGAGGCCCATCAGCTCTTTCACATCGAGCCCGCCGCCCTGCCCGCCGCCGACCGCGAGACGCTCGTGCATCAGCGTCGTCAGCGCCACCTGCCAGCCCTGGCCGACTTCTCCGAGACGCTGCGAGTCCGGAATCTTCACATCGGTGAAGAACACTTCGTTGAAGCCCGAGGCGCCCGACGCCTGCTTGATCGGCCGCACTTCCACGCCCGGCGACTTCATCGACAGATAGAACATCGTCAACCCCTTGTGCTTGGGCACATTGGGATCGGTGCGCGTCAGGAGAATGCCGTAGTCGGAAATCTGCGCGCCGGTGGTCCAGATCTTCTGGCCGTTGATGGTCCAGGTATCGCCGTTCTTTTCCGCCCGCGTGCGCAAGCCCGCAACATCGGAGCCGCCGGCCGGTTCGGAAAACAGCTGGCACCAGATCTCCTCGCCGCGCAGCGCCGGTCCGACATAGCGTTCGATCGCGTCCTTGGAGCCATACGCCATCAGCGTCGGGATGCACATGCCGAGTCCGATCGCGAACGGCCCGCCGAGGCCCGCGACGTTCGTCTTGCTCTCTTCCTGGCTGAAGATCACCTGCTGGATCGGCGTGCCGCCGTAACCGCCGACCTCTTTCGGCCAGGTGATGCGCGCGTAACGCGACGCGGCCTTCTTCGCCTGCCAGGCTCTGGCGCGCGCGAGGAAATCCTTGTCGGTGCGCTCGGCCATCTCGTCGCCGTCGCCCTTGGCACCTTTTGCATTCTCTTCAAGCCAATGACGCACTTCGCTGCGGAACTTCGCCTCTTCGGCTGTATCTTCGAAATCCATTGTGGTCAGTCCTTCGATAGGAAATTGGGTTCAGGCGGCGTTCGAAAGCTCGAGCTCGGTGACGAGCTTGTCTTTCCAGCTGCGCTGGGCGCCGAGCGCGAGGCCCAGTTCGCGCGACCGCTTGTAATAGAGATGGCAATCCATCTCCCAGGTGTAGCCGATGCCGCCGTGGGTCTGCGTGTTCTCCTTGGCGGCGTAATCGAAAGCCTGCGTCGCCGACACGCGGGCGGCGGCGGCGGCGAGCGGAAGCTCGCGCGCATTGGTCGACAGCGCCCAGGCGCCGAAATACGCGTTCGACCGCGCCAGCTCCGTATTCACATACATGTCGGCGAGCTTGTGCTTGATCGCCTGATAGGAGCCGATGGGACGACCGAAGGCGTAGCGGTTCACCGCGTAGTCCTTCGCCATGGCAAGACAGGTGTCGGCGCCGCCGACCTGCTCGAAGGCCATCAGGATCGCGGCGCGATCGAGAACGCGCGATGCGAGCTGCCAGCCTTCCCCGGTCTTGCCCAGCGGTTCGGCGGCCGCATCGTCGAACTTGATCTCGGCGTGCTTGCGCGACGGATCGATCGAATCCTGCGGCGTGCGCGTGACGCCCTTGCCCTCGAGATCGACCAGCGCCAGCGCAAGGCCGCGTTCGCCGGGGTCATCGGAGCCGCGCGCCAGCACGACCGCGTAGTCCGCATCGGCGCCGTCGACGACCGCGATCTTCTTGCCGTTGAGCTTGCCGCCCTTGAACGTCGTGCGGATCGATTTCGGGGTCACGGGACCCACGCCTTCGGCGCGCGCAAAGGCGCCGATGATCTCGCCGCCCGCGATCTTCGGCAGAACCTTCGTCTTCTGGTCTTCGCTGCCGGCGATGAGGAGCGCTTCGACGAGAAGATAGACCGTCGACGAGAACGGGATCGGCGCCAGGACGCGGCCCAGCTCTTCCGCGATCACGCACAATTCGAGATAGCCGAGGCCCAGCCCGCCATAGGTCTCCGGGATGGCCGTCCCCAGCCAGCCCATCTCGGCGACCTGCTTCCAGAGCCCCCGGTCATAGCCCTGGGAGCCCTGCAGGACGGCCCGGACGGTCTTGCTCGTACATTTCTCGGTCAGGAACTTATGCGCCTGATCTCGCAGCATTTTTTGGTCGTCTGAGAAGTCGAAGTTCATCGTCTCGCACCTTGGAATGTTGTGGTTCCGGCCACGATAGGCCCAAGCCGGGGCGGCCGCCAACTGGGCCGGGCCGGGATCGCCTTAACGTGCGCTTAATCGCAAATTTTTACCCTCGGTGTGCGGAGGAGGCTTTCGCCATGGCCAAGGCACAGTTCCATAAGAACCAGCGGGTCTACGTCAAACCCGTGGGGACCTGGGCGCTGGTCGAACGCGTGGTGCCGCAGTGGACCAAAGGCCTCGATGAGCCGCTACGGATTTTCTACGACGTCGGTCTGGGTCGCGAATTCTCCGCCGAGGAGCTGCAGGCCGAACAGGCCGTCGCGCCGGACGCCAATGACGCGCCGGAGAACTGGCGCATCACGCGGGCCCGCAACAAATGGCAGCCGGCGGAAGATTGCGCGCGTCATCCGGTGCCCGGCACCTTTCCGGTCGTCATCACCGGCGAGGCCGAGTGGGGCGGCTGGCGTGTGCCCGGCGCGGAATACGATCTCAATCCCGAACGCATCGAGCGGCAGGCGCGGCTGATCGCCAATGCGCCGCAGCTCGAAAGCTTCGCGCAGGAACTCGTCGAGTGGGCGCGCAAGTCCGGCGAGGACATGCCCGACGCGCTGATGCAGCTTGCGCATCAGGCGCAGGATCTCCTCACCCGCGTAAACGACGACGTCGGCTGACGGCTCAGATTCGTCCGATCAGCGTCAACACACCCGTCTGCTCCGACGGACCGTTGGACGCCTTCACGTAGTCGAAGTTGAAGCCGATCGACCAGGCGCCCGTCGTCGTGGCGATGCCGGTACCCAGCACGAGATTGCCGTGTCCGGGATCGGGCCCTTCGATCGAGAATGGCGTGTAGGCCTGACCGTTCAGTGAATTCACGCTCGCAAAGTTCGCCTTGAGCTTCGTTATTCCGTTCGCGAAATCGTAGCGATAGCCGGCGCGCAGCTCGGGCTGCAGGAAGAAATCGCCGAAGTTGAAATCCTGGCGCACATCCGTGCCGAGGAAGGCACGCAGCGAGTCTGCATAATAGGGCTGGACGCGCAGATCGAAGCCGTCGCCGCCGCCGGATTCCGTGTAGCCCTCTTCGCGCATCGTCATGCCGTCGACATCGATCTGCGGCATGAACACAGTGCCGCCGGCGGTGAAGATGCCGCCCGTCGTGATGCTGCCCGCCGCAAGCTCGCTGGCGCGGTTGCCCTGCGCTTCACGGCTGAGCGTGGTGTTGTTGTCCGTGTCGGTCAGCGTGAGATAACGACGTCCCTTCAGGGTGCCGTAGCCGACGGTTCCCTGCGTGTCGATGAAGAGGCCCTTGCCGCGCCAATCGGTGTAACCCGTCAGCAGATAATATTCGGACGAGGTCTTCGCCGAGGTCGGTTCCTTCTGGCTCATGCCGCCGGTGAAGAAGGTGAAGGCGGCGCCATAGCGGCCATCGACGCGATCGCCGTCATCCATGCCGACCACGAAGCCGAAGCCGCTGTCGTTGTAGCCCGTCAATGTCGACGTATTCGCCTGGCTGAGACGCTGGGCGAATTGCTGGCCCCAGAGCGTGGTGGCGCCTTCGGTGTTCGCATACATCCGAAGCTCGCGCTGGCGCGCCCCGACGATGTTGGTGGCCGAGTCCGTCAGCGAGATCACGGTCGCGCGCGTCGCGCCGGAAACATCCGGCGCAAAGGACGCGTAGGCCGCCTGCGCCGTCGGCTGGTCCTTGATGCTGTTGATCATCGCGGCGCCCAGCGTGTTGTCGTTGACGAGCGCCTGGTTGGCATACGGAAACATTTTGAGCGCGTAGCCGGTGAGGCCCAGGCCGCCATCCATTACTGACTTCGCCGGATCTTTAGGCGTCAGGTTCAGGATGAGCTGCTGACTGCTCAGATTCGTGCTCGCGTTGCTGGGTGGGTTGGAGCAGTTCGGTCCGCCCGCGACGTTGATCGTGCAAATGCTCGATGTGAAAAGGAAGGGAATGCCGTTCTTCTGGTTGGTTGTGCTTGTGTTGAGGGCGCTGTCATACGTGTTCGACAAAAGCGTCAGCTCGGCGGGCGCAATCGAAAGACCGCTGGGGCTGCTGATGAGCACAAATTCGGTAGGCTGCCCGCTCGAGGAAGGCGTCCCGACGAAGCCGCCGAAGGTCAACGACAGTGTCGGCGTGATCCCATCGCCGCCGATAGTCGCCATGTTCGCGTTGATCACTGCCACGTTTTTTGTCGGGAAAGCCGTCGCGTTGTTGCCCTGTGACAGGGCGATATTCAAATTGCCGCCCGTGTCGACCTCGAGCGTGTCGACGCTGAGCGGCTTGTTCGGCTGCGCTGCGACGGAAACCGACGAGTTGATGTTGGTGGCTTGCGAGGTCAGGAGCGTCAGCGCGCCGGATTTTCTAATGGTGATGTTCATTGCCGCGCCCGGCGCCTGGAAAATCTGGCCGGAAAACGCGCCGAAAGAGCCGACGGTCAGGCTGTCATCAGTCAGGGACGCATTGTTGAAATACAGATTTCCCGTGACCACCGCCGGAACATTCTGGCTGAGGCCCGTGACGCTCAACGAACCCGCGAGCGTGCCGAAATGGATGTCGCCTACGATATCCGCCGAATTCGGCCCAGTGGACTGATCTATGATCGTTACGGGAGTGCTGGAGTTGCTCGACACGTCGATGGCGTCTGCCACCTGGGCATTGTTGTTGAGGGTCGTAGTTGTCGCTGAGATCGCGCCGGTATTGTAGATCGTTTGGAGCGTCCCCGACTCATCGCGAATTGCGTAGGCCGCAATGGCCGTGCTGTTGAGGTTGGTCGTGCTCGCCTGGGCGCTGATTGAACCGGTGTTGTAGATCGAGGATAGAACGCCTGCAGCGCCGCCTGTCTTTTGGGCGTCGATCAGGATGGCTGTCGCGGTTCCGGTCTGCGCGCCAGAAATCGACGCAGCGATCGAGCCGGAGCCGGTTTCGTTGGAGTTGACAAGGCTGTAGCCCGTCTGACCGACCGGAAGCACGCCAAGTGCAGTCGCCGACACGCCGCCTGAACCCTGACCGATATTCACATAATTGCCGACCTCGATAGCCGTTGCGGTGACCGTGGTGTCGAGTTGCGAGCCGTCGGCATTTGTCGTGGCGGCCGAGCTGATCAAGCCCGAGTTGAAGATACCTTTCGGCAGCGACACGCTGATCGTGTTCGCCTGCCCCGACATGAAGACGGTTTCGGTGCTGACATTCGCGTCTTCCGCCGCAGAAGTGATGCCGCCGCGGTTGAGCAGCGAATAGGTATAGCCGGCGCCGTCGGTGTATCCGTCGATCGTCACAGACTGCTGCAGATTGACATTGAATGCGGGAGCGATATCGATGGTCTCGCTATTGCCGATCATGGAGATCGAAGCGCGAGCCTGGGTTCCGCCCGAGATGGGACCGCCGTTGAAAATGCCGCCGCTGATATTGTTGGCTACGACCAGCGCCGGGCCGGCCTCCGGATCGTTTGCGTTGAGGGCCGTCGATTGTGTTGTCGTACCGTATGTCTCGATCGTGCCTTCATTGATGACGGCGCCGTTGATGGCGCCGAGGACAACAACGCCTTGGGCGCCTGCGCCTTCGGAGCTGACCGTGCCGCCCGTCAAAATGTGCAGGTTGCCGACCATTGCGTAAGGCACAGATCCAGCGAAAGCGGGATTGTCCGGCTGCGCCGCCGATTGTTGCCAGCCGGCGATGTTGACCGCGACATTCGAAGTCTGCGTCGTCGATCCCTCGGTGGTCGGCGTGAGAAGAAGATTCCCGCCGATATCGATATCACCCTGGAGCGACGCGCCGCCCGTCGGCGTGACGGTGGTGCCAATCGTTGAATAGTTCGGCCCGATGAGATCGATTCCATACGAGTTGGTGCCCTGGACCTCGGTCGTCGAGCCCGGGGAGAGATAGATTGCGGCGCCCGCTTGCCCCTGGACTCCCGAACCGGTGAACAGGCCAAGGCCCGAAGTCGGTACGCCGTTTGGTCCGGTGGTTTGGGCGTATATGCCCGTGTTCGCATTGGTCAGACCAGCGCCGGGATAGGCGCCGCCTGCAATCAGGATCGCGGTCTTGCTCGTACCCGCACCGAGCAGATTCAGGACGCTCGATCCGCCCGCATAATATTCGCCGGTAAAATTTTCCGGCAGGCCATAGCCGGACGTTGAGGTCGCCACGCTGGCTTCCTCGAGCAGCACGCCCGTCGCGTAGGGGACACCTTGATAGGAAATCGTTCCCTGGTTGTTGACCAGGTTCGAGCTGTCGATCGTGACGGCTGGTGCTGTCGGCGGGTTGATGCCGAGAACGATCGAACCAGCAGAGGGCGTGGTATCGATGGTCACGTTGTTGTTGGCAGCGAACGCGCCCGTCGTGACGCCTGCCGGGACCGCGGGACCCGTGTAGATCGGATACTGAAACTCGCTGGTTATGTCGCAGTTCGTCGCGGTCGACGTGCTGCCGCACGGAGACGCGGCGTTGGCGTGGCCCGACAGAAGGGCTGCGGCGGCAGCGGTCAGCATTAACGCGCGCTTGTTCAAGGCAAACCTCTCGTTAATTTTGGATCCAGCGGCTGGAGAGGTTGTGTTAATGCCCCCCGCCTTTTTGACCGCGTCGACACCCCATTGGCTTTCCGCGGGCGGCCGCACCTTAGCCAATTTCCTTTGCCGCTGGCTAGCGGCTCCCCGACGGAGATTTCTTTTTTTAATCAGGCGTTAGCGCCTGACGGCCAAAATATCCCCGGGCCTTTCTGCGCAATTTTTGCGGTCGATGCAATCTGATGACGACGACGCAACGCATCAGCTTTACCAAGTTGACCCAGAAGCAGGCTGCGGCTGCCGCGGCGCGGCATGAAATGTTGTACGCCGGCCGGGTGGGCGGCGCGCGCGCCGTCTTCGCATTCTGCGACCTGTCCGGCCTCGACCTTTCGGGACGCAATCTCGCCGACGCCGACTTCACCGGCGCCATCCTCGAAGAGGCCAATCTCGCCGGCGCGCGCCTCGAGACCACGAGCTTCTTCGGCGCCGACATGCGCCGCGCCAATCTCGAAGGTGCATGCCTCAGGCGCGCGGATCTTCGCGGGGCGTCCTTGCGCGGTGCGAACCTGATCGGCGCCGATCTCTATGAGGCCGATCTGCGTGAAGGCACGATCGCCG
The DNA here is from genome assembly GCA_035524575.1 of Rhizomicrobium sp. Classification (GTDB taxonomy): domain Bacteria; phylum Pseudomonadota; class Alphaproteobacteria; order Micropepsales; family Micropepsaceae; genus Rhizomicrobium. The sequence continues at coordinate 32,333 of DATKON010000135.1, read as the reverse complement.
AGAAGGACCGTTTCGGCGAGCTGCGCGTCCTGCAGCACGATGTCGGGCCGTCGGAGCTTCCGTCGGCGCTTCTCAACTCCGCCAATCTCGAACGCGCCAAGATGACGGGTGTGATGGCCGTGCAGGCGGACTTCAGCGACGCCATCATGCGCAACTGCCGGTTGTCGCGCGCGAACCTGCGCCAGGCAAAGCTGAACGGCGCCAATCTCGAGAATGCCGATCTGTCGGGCTGCAACATGACGGGCGCCGAGATGAACGGCGCCATCCTGATCGGCGTGAAGATGACGCGTACGGTGCTCGACGGCGTCGATCTGTCGAACGCGCTGACCGATGCACCGCTGGGCCGCGACCTCGCGAGCCTGCCGGTACCCATCACCGAACTTCTCGAAGCGCATTCGCGCTGGGTCGATTCCGACGGCCGCGAAGGAAAGCCCGCCGATCTCTCGGGCCTCGACATCAGAAGCCTGAAGTCGCTCGCGCACCGTTCGCTGACCGCGCTGATCGCGCCGGGCGCCATCATGTACGGTCTCGATCTGCAGGGCGTGCTTCTTCAGGGCAGCAATCTGCAAGGCGCCGACCTGCGGGGCGCGCATCTGGCCGGCGCCGATCTGAGAGGCGCAAATTTAAGCGGCGCCAAGCTCAACAATGCCGATCTGCGCGACGCCAAACTTGGTCCGCTTCTGATCTCTGACGCACGGCTCCTGCCGGCGCGTCTCGACGGCGTGCATGCGCGCTACGCCGATCTGCGCGGCGTCGACTTGCGGCGCGCAAAGCTCTCGGAAGCCGATCTCTCCTATTCCAATCTCACCGATTGCGACGTGCGCGACAGCGACATCGGCAATGCCGTCCTGACCGGCGCCAAGCTGCCGGCGCTGCTCCCGGACAATCTGAGCCATCTGCCGCTGGTCGGCTGAGCTTTCACGGGCGTGCATTCGCCGCGATTTCGCTTATTGTGCGCCTCGCCTTTCCGTTCCGCGAGCTGCCGCGTGAAGCTTCCTCCCGCCGACACCGCCATCCTTGCGCGCCGCGCCGAGATCGTCGCGGCGTTGAAACGCCTGGTGCCCGACGGCGTCGTGTCGGAAAGCGCCGGGCTTGCGGCGTATGACGGCGACGCGCTGTCCGCCTATCGCCAGGCGCCGCTCGTTTGCGTGCTGCCGAAGACCAAAGACGAAGTCAGCGCCGTGCTCGCGTTCGCGCAAAGAGAACGCGTCCCCATCGTGCCGCGCGGCGCGGGGACCTCGCTCTCCGGCGGCGCATTGCCGCGCGCGGACGGCATCCTGATCGGCATGGGCCGCATGAACCGGATTCTCGAGATCGATTACGAGAACCGCGCCATCGTCGTCGAGCCGGGCGTCACCAATCTTGCCGTGACACGCGCCATCGAGAAACGCGGCTTCTATTACGCGCCCGATCCGTCGAGCCAGATCGCCTGCACCATCGGGGGCAATGTGGCGGAGAATGCGGGCGGTATTCATTGCCTCAAATACGGCCTCACCACGCATAATCTTCTGGGCGTCGAAATGGCGCTCCTGGGCGGCGAGCGGCTGCGTCTCGGCGGCAAGGCATTCGGATCCGGCGGACTCGACATGCTGGGCATCGCCGCGGGATCGGAAGGACTGCTTGGCGTCGTCGTCGAAGCGACGTTGCGCATTCTGCCGAGACCGCCGGTCACGCGCACGCTGATCGCGGCTTTTCGCGCGGTGCCCGATGCGGGCGTCTGTGTCGCCAATGTCATCGCTTCGGGCATTGTCCCCGCCGCCATGGAATTCATGGACCGGCGCTGCATCGCCGCCGTCGAAGACTATTGCGCGCCCGGCTACCCGCGCGATGCGGAAGGTCTCCTGATCGTCGAGCTCGACGGTCTCGAACCGGAAGTGGCGGAACAGGTCACCCGCGTCAGCACGATCGCGCGCGCTGCGGGCGCACATACTGTCGAGGAAGCGCACAGCGAGCAGGAACGGGCGCGTCTGTGGGCCGGGCGCAAAGCGGCGTTTCCCGCGATGGGCAGGCTCGCGCCCGACATGCTCTGCATGGACGGCACCATTCCGCGCGGCGCGCTGCCTGCGGTTCTCGCCCGCATGGCCAGGATGTCCGAAGAATACGGCCTCGGGTTCTGCAATGTCTTTCACGCCGGCGACGGCAATCTCCATCCGCTTATTATCTTTGACGTGATGAAGGACGGCGAGCTGGACCGCGCGGAAGCTTTCGGCGCGGATATCCTGAAGCTGTGCGTCGAAGTGGGCGGCGTGCTGTCGGGCGAACATGGCATTGGTGTCGAGAAGCGCGATCTGATGCCGGCGATGTTCGCCGAAGCCGATCTTGCGCAGCAGGGCCGCCTCAAATGCGCTTTCGACCCGGATGGACTGCTCAATCCCGGCAAGGTCTTCCCGACATTGTCGGCTTGCGTGGAACAGGGCCGCATGCATGTGAAACGCGGGCGAATTCCCTTCCCGAATCTTCCGAGACTTTAGCCTTCAGCGGCCGGGATGATCCTCATTCCACAAAACGAGAACGAACTGGCGGACATGGTGCGCGCCGCCGCGAGCGATGAACGTTCGTTCGAGATCGTCGGTCGCGGGACCAAGCGCGGACTGGGACGAACGGTTCGGGCGGATGATGTTGTCGATCTGTCGGCGCTCTCCGGCATCGTCCGCTACGAGCCGAACGAACTGGTGATCACCGCACGCGCCGGAACGCGGGTTGCGGAGATCGAGGCGGCGCTTGCCGAAAAGAATCAGTGTCTCGGTTTCGAGCCCGCCGACTGGAGCGCCTTCTACGGGACGACCGGCACGGCGACGATCGGCGGTGTGCTGTCCGCGGATGCGAGCGGCTCGGCGCGGCTCCGATTTGGCGCGGCGCGAGATCACCTTCTGGGTTTCGCCGCCGTCAATGGCCTCGGCGAGATATACAAGGCGGGCGGCCGCGTCGTGAAGAACGTCACCGGATTCGATCTGCCGAAGCTTTTCTGCGGCGCCATGGGAACGCTCGGGCCGCTGACCGAAGTCACGCTGCGTCTCGTTCCGCGGGCAGTGGACTGCGCCGTGCTGGCGATCCGCGGCGTCGAGCCGGAATCGGGCCTCGAGATTCTCCGCCGCATCTGGTCGAGCCCGCTCGAGCCGACGGGCCTTGCCTACATCCCGAGGCTTGCGGCGGAGGATATGTTCGGCGATGTCGGCGAAGGGATCTCGCTCATCCGCATCGAAGGCGCACCCGCTCCGCTCGCCGACAAGATCGGTCTTCTGCCGACCTTGCTGGACGGACGCGAAGCAACGCCTCTGGCGCATGACAACGACATCTTCGCCCGCATCGCGTCCGGCGCGGCGATCATGCATCGCAAGGACGACATCTGGCGCGCCTTCGTGCCGCCGGCCTCTGCCGCCGCGTGCGCGCGCAAGCTTGCGCCGGCGTTCTGGCTCGCCGACTGGGCAGGCGGCGCGTTGTGGTTGGCGGGCGTCGACGATGTGCAGGCCGTCGCACAAAGCTTCGGGGGACACGCGCTGCTGATGCGAGCCGACGACGCGACGCGCATGCGCGTCTCGGTCTTTCCGCTGGAGGATCCGGTGCGTGCGGCGCTGACGCAGCGCATCAAGGAAGCGTTCGATCCGCACCGTCTTTTCAATCCCGACCGCATGTTCGAAGGTGTGTGAGTGCGCACCGAGCTCAAAGCCCACCAGCTGTCCGATCCCCATCTCGCCGCCGTCGAGCGCAACCTGCGCGCCTGCGTCCATTGCGGCATCTGCACCGCCACCTGTCCCACCTATCTGCTGACCGGCGACGAACGCGACGGGCCGCGCGGGCGCATCGTGATGATGCAGCGCATGCTGGAAGACGGCGGCACACCGACGCACGAAACCGTCCATCATGTCGATCGCTGTCTCTCCTGTCTGGGCTGCCGTACGGCCTGTCCCTCGAGCGTCGACTATCGCCGTCTCGTCGATCATGCGCGCGCCCATATCGAGGAAACCTATCGCCGTCCGTGGCGCGAGCGTTGGCTGCGCGCCGGCATCGTCTATGTCATGGCGCGGCCGGACCTGGTGAAACTCGGCCTCCGCCTCGCGCGCCTCTTCGCGCCGATCGCGACGCGCCTGCCGGGCCCCTTCGCCGTGGCGGCGAAGAAAGCCGTGCGCATCCCGCGTGTGGAGGATGAAGAGCCGCTGCATACGGGCGCCGGCCGCCGCGTGGCGCTGATGCCGGGATGTGTGCAGCAGGCGCTGGCACCGTCGATCGATCGCGCGACGGCGCGCGTGCTCGAACGGCGCGGGATGGCGCTCGCCAATCTCAAGGGCGCCGACTGCTGCGGTGCGCTGGCGTTTCATCTGGGCCGCAGGGACGAAGCGAAACGCTGGGCCAGACGCAACATCGTCGCCTTCGAAAAGGCAGGCGGCGCGGAAGCGATCCTCATCACCGCCACGGGCTGCGCCGCGCATCTCGCCGATTATCCCGCGATCTTCTGCGACGAACCCGAATGGCAGGCGCGCGCGGAAGCTTTTGCAGCGAAGGTGAAGGATTTCTCCGAGCTCGCGACACCCAGGCTCGGCGGCTCGCCCGGCGATTTGCGCATCGCCCATCACATCCCGTGCTCGCTGCAGCATGGGCTGAGACGCGGCGATCAGGGCGCGGCGCTGAAGGCCGCCGGTTACAAAGTCGCGGAAATTCCGGAGAGCCATATCTGCTGCGGCTCGGCGGGCAGCTACAGCCTCCTGCAACCCGAAATGGCCGCGGCGCTCAGAGAACGAAAGCTCGACGCCATCGCGACGCTCGGCGTCGACGCCATTGCCTCCGCCAATATCGGCTGCCTGTCGCATCTGGCCGGAGACGATGCGCCGCCCGTGGTCCATCCCGCAGAATTGATCGACTGGGCCGAGGGCGGGCCGCGTCCTGCGGTGCTTGCCGCTGTCGCGCCGGCGGCGAAGACCGGCTAATATCCCGCGCCATGCGCGCCTTCGCATTCGCCGCTTCGCTTCTCGTCGTCGCCGGTTCGGCCCATGCCGCGCCGCTCGACAGTCTGTTCCAGAAGCTCGGCCAGGCGCCGTCGGAAGAAGATGCGAAGCCGATCGAAAAAGAAATCCTGATCCAGTTCCTGCAATCGGGAAGCCCCACGGTCGATCTCCTGATGTCGCGCGTCGAAGCGTTGATGGAAGGCGGCAGCAAGACCGACGCCGCGAAGATCCTGACGGCGGTGACGACCATCGCACCCCAATACGCCGAAGGCTGGCATCAGCGCGGGAAGCTCGAAGCCGAGAACGGCCAGGACGAGGCGGCGATGGTCAGTCTCAACAAGGCGATCAAGCTGAACCCGCGCGAGTTCGCCGCCCATGTCGAGCTCGGCGAGATGCTCGAGGAATATGGCGCCAAACCGGCGGCGCTCGCCGAGTTCAAGAAGGCGCTGGCGCTCGATCCGCATTTCGAAGGCCTCGACAAACGCGTCGAGCAATTGGCGCGCGACGTCGAAGGCGAGAAGATCTGACGCCGCACATTCCGTGATCTCCGCGGCGATACAGGCAAATTTTTCGCACGCCGAACGGCGCCAATCTCCGATAGCCGAAATTGTTCAAGGCGATACGCGGCGAATGCCGATCCCGATCGCGCCAGGATCACGCAAATGGCACGGTAACAGAGCCGGCCCTCGTTCTGTCACGCATCGCATTGCCGTCGTTACGTGGGTGGCGCTCTGAAGTCATCGTTTTGCCAACCAGTTTTGACGTGCGATTTCTGTATGCGTGGAGGGGACCCCTCACCCGCGCCTGAGCAAGCGTCTTCTCCCGAGACTTGCAGCCCTCTCCCTCAAGGGGAGAGGGGAATTCCGAGCCTCGCGCAGGCATCCGCAAAACTCGATGCTCGCGAAACGATGTTCGTGCAAAGCGCTGAATCCCCCTCTCCCCTTGAGGGAGAGGGCTGCAAAGCGAGGTTTCGAATTCTGCTCAGGCGCGGGTGAGGGGGCCCCTCCACGCGCTCCGGTGTCGTTTCGGCAAGACAGGCACGAGCGACCGCCCGGGCACCCGAGCCATCCTGGCGCAGTTTTTCGTTATAACCAAATTGGTATACATTTTGATCAAAAAGTCAAGCGGAAATAAGCGCCAAAATTCAGCAATAAATTCAACGTAGTAGATGGCAGGAGTGGAGCGGGCATTCGGAGCGCAACAACCGGATTGGATCAACGCCCCCCGACGAAAGCCACCCGCAGCAGGTTCGTGGCCCCGGGCGTGCCCAAGGGGATGCCGGCGGTGATGACGATGCGCTCGCCGGATTTCGCGAAGCCTTCGTCATAGGCGATCTGCGCTGCACGATCGACGACGTCGTCGAGGTCGTGCGCATCTTCGGTCAAGACGCAGTGAAGCCCCCATGCGATGCAGAGACGGCGCGCGGTCTCGACGCTCGGCGTCAGCGCGATGATCGGCGCCTCGGGGCGCTCGCGCGCGGCGCGCAGGCCCGTCGATCCCGACTTCGTCCAGCTGACGATGGCGCGTGCATGGATCGTATGCGTGACTTCGCGCACCGCCGCCATCATCGCGTCGGGGGTCGTTTGTTCCGGGGTGGCATGCTGCGCGTCGATGAGGCCCTGATAAAGCGGATCGCCTTCGACGGCGAAGGCAATACGGTCCATCACCGAGACGGCATCGACGGGATGCTTGCCGGCGGCGGTCTCCGCGGACAGCATCACGGCGTCGGCGCCGTCGAACACGGCCGTCGCCACATCCGAGACCTCCGCGCGCGTCGGCGCCGCGGATTCGATCATGGATTCGAGCATCTGCGTTGCGACCACGACAGGCCGGCCCGCCTTGCGCGCCGCCCGCGTGATGCGCTTCTGCCAGCCGGGCACATCTTCCAGCGGCAGCTCGACGCCCAGATCGCCGCGCGCCACCATCAGCGCATCGGACAGCTCGATGATCTCGTCGAGCGATTCCAGCGCCTTCGGCTTCTCGATCTTGGCGAGCACGCCGGCGCGGCCCTGCACGACTTTCTTCACTTCCGCCACGTCGTCCGGCCGCTGCACGAATGACAGCGCGATCCAGTCGACGCCGAGCGTCAGCGCCGCATCGAGATCGGAGCGGTCCTTGTCGGTCATTGCCGACAGCGGCAACAGCGTGTCGGGAAGGTTGATGCCCTTGCGGTCCTTCAATTCGCCGCCCACTTCGACGGCCGCTTCCGCGGAATCCGGCTTCGACGACCAGGTTCTGAGGCGGATCTTGCCGTCGTCGATCAGAAGACAATGCCGCTGCTTCAGCGCCGTGAACACTTCGCCGTGCGGAATGGGGATGATCGAGGGATCGTCCGACGACGGCGCGCGGACAAGCCTGATGCGCTCGCCCTCCGTCAGCGCAATCTTGCCGCCGGGCAGCGTGCCGACCCGGATCTTCGGTCCCTGCAGATCGACGAGAATGCCGATGGGCCGTCCTTCTTCGCGTTCCAGAGCGCGCACGCGGCCATGCAGCGTCGCCAGGAGCTCGTGCGAGGTGTGGCTCATATTGATGCGGAAGACGTCGACGCCTGCTTCGAACAGCGATTTCAATTGTTCGGGCAACGAGGAGGAAGGTCCCAGCGTCGCCACGATCTTGGTCTTGCGCCGTCGCCGCATGGTTCAGTCCGAAAGCGATTGCGTGTAGTCGCGGGCCTGGCCCGTATCGACTTCGAAGAAGCCCTTGCGGTCGTAGCCGTGCGCTTCGCAGGCGCCGCGTCCGCGGATCTTGAAGGTGTCGGCCGTCCCGACGCAGAAGCCGTTCTTGCCGTCCCAGCCGCCCGATGCCTCGTCGACGGCATAGAGATAGTAGTAGCGTGCGTTCAGCGGCTCGGTCAGAAGCACGGCGCAGCCTTTCGGCCGAACCGTCCACCATCCCTCGCTCAGCCACGCCGTGCCGTCGAAGCGGCCCAGCGCCACCTTCGCCGCGTGCGGCGTTCGGTTGCAGACCTTGAAGCCCGCTTGCGCAGGCAGCGCGAACACACACAATGTGAGGAGGGCCAGGACGGTTCTCATTGTCGATCCAAGCATGTCACGCAAGGCTTCCCGGCTGTCAACGCAAGTTTCTGAAATAGTGCCCGCCGGACTAGATTGCCCATTCCATGACCGACAGCCCGTTCGAACGCCTTGAATTTTCCGCCGAGCCGCAGTCCCTTATCTTCGTCTGCGATCATGCCTCGAATGCACTTCCGAAAGCTTACGGAACCCTGGGGCTCTCGCGCGACGCCTTCGACACGCATATCGCCTATGACATCGGTGCAGCGGACGTCACGCGCACGCTGGCGAAGACCTTCGGCGCGCCGGCGATCCTGGCAGCCTGGTCGCGGCTCCTGATCGATCTCAACAGGGGCGCCGACGATCCGACCCTCGTCATGAAGCTCTCCGACGGCCGGATCGTTCCCGGCAACCGCAACGCCGACGCGAAAGAGGTGGCCGACCGTCTCGCGCGCTTTCACGCGCCGTACCATGCCGCGATTGCCGATGAGATCGCACACGCGCGGGCGGCCGGCCGCGTGCCGGTGCTGGTCTCGATGCACAGCTTCACGCCCGCCTGGAAAGGCGTGCGCCGGCCGTGGGAAGTCGGCGTTCTGTGGGACAAGGACGGCCGGCTCGCATATCCTTTGATGGCGGCGCTGGGTCGTGCCGGCTTCGTCGTCGGCGACAATGAGCCCTATTCCGGCGAGCTCGAAAACGACTGCATGTATGTGCACGGCACGATGAACGGCCTGCCGCATGTCCTGATCGAGATACGGCAGGATCTGATCGCGACGCGCGGCGACGCCGAAGCCTTTGCACAGCGCCTCGTTCCGATATTGGATGACGCGCTGGCCGCGATGGGTCCGCCGGAAATCCGCTACACGCGTGCGCTGCCGGTCAATACGGGAGATATCAGGATGGACGAGAAAACCCGCACCGAACTCGAAGCCGCCGTGTTCCGGCGCCTCGTGGCGCATCTGCGCGAGCGCACCGACATCCAGAACATCGATCTGATGATCGTCGCCGATTTCTGCCGCAACTGCCTCGGCGACTGGTATCGCGAGGCGGCCTCGGAGAAAGGCATCGCGCTCGGCAAGGACGAAGCGCGCGAGATCGTCTACGGCATGCCGCCGGCCGAATGGAAAAAGCGCTATCAGAAGGAGGCGACGCCCGAGCAGCTCGCGGCCTTCGAGAAGGCGCAAAAGACCCACAAGTAGGTCCTACCGGCCCGTTGCGCGGGCACGGAGCCGCGGGCTAGGTTCCGCGCCCGCTATCCACTGCATCTGTCGAAGGAACGCGAGATGGCCAAATCGGGCTTCGCGAAGGAACATCTCAAATCGTTCATCGAGCGCATCGAACGGCTCGAGGAAGAAAAGGCGGCGTTGACCGCCGACATCCGCGAAGTCTATGCGGAAGCCAAGGCGCACGGCTTCGACACGAAGATCATGCGGCAGGTGGTGCGTTTGCGGAAACTCGACCGCGCCGACCGGCAGGAGCAGGAAGCGATGCTCGATCTCTATCTCGGCGCCCTGGGCATGCGGCACTGAGGCCTTCCCGATGCGCGCGCTGGTCATCGGCGGCACGGGGTTCATCGGGAAATTCGTCTCGCGCCTTCTCGCGGCCCACGGCCACGACGTGTCGGTCTTTCATCGCGCCCGGCACGATCTGTCGACCATCCTGCCGGGGGCGACATCCATCATCAGCACCGGGCCGCTTTCTTCGTCGGCGGCGCTTCAAACGGCTCTTGCCGCAAATCCCGATATCGTCGTCCACATGCTCGCGATGCGCGAGAGCGAAGCGGAGGCGGCGGTGCAGACCTTTCGCGGCCGCATCGGGCGATTGGCCTTCGCTTCGAGCGGCGACGTCTATCGCGCCTATGGCCGCTTCACGAAGTTCGAACCGGGCCCGCCGGATCCTGTGCCGCTTGATCCAGCCCGTTCGCCCCTGCGGTCACTGCTGTACCCCTATCGCAAATCTTCGACGCCGCGCGACGCACTCGAATACGACTACGAAAAGATTCTCGTCGAGCGCGTCTTGTTGGGCGATCCGCTTCTGCCAGGCGTCTGTCTGCGGCTGCCGAAAGTCTATGGACGGGACAACAATGCCGATTTCGCGACCGTGCATCGTTTCGCCCACCATCCGGATTGGCGCTGGACGCACGGCTATGTCGAGAACGTTGCGGCCGCGATCGTGCTTGCGGCGACCCATCGCGACGGCGGCGGCCGAATCTACAACGTCGGGGAAGCGCACACACCGACCGTCGGGGAGAGATTGCGCGATTTGCCCGCATCCGGCATGCCGGCGCTGGAAGGCGATGCGTATGATTTCGGTCAGGACATCGTCTACGACACGACACCCATCCGGAACGAGCTCGGATATGGCGAGCCGGTTTCGTATGAGGACGCAATCCGGCGGACGGTTGGATAGAAAGCGCCAATTTTCTCGCGAAACTGGAACACGCTCTGCGCGGCGGGCGGTGCGCTTTCGAAAAACGCGGCGCGCTGCTTCCGCGAGGGCGCCGGGCACGTGCATCTCGCCCACCCCTCACCGCGCCTGCGCAGAATTCGAACCTCGCTTTGCAGCCCTCTCCCTCAAGGGGAGAGGGGAATCCTGCGCCTCGCGCAGGCAACTGTAAGACTCAGTGCTCACGAAACGATGTCCATGCAAAGCGCTGAATTCCCCCTCTCCCCTTGAGGGAGAGGGCTGCAAATCTCAGAAGGAGAAGTTTGCTCAGGTGCGGGTGAGGGGGCTCGCGCAGCAATGGGGAAAACCCGAGTAGAGCTTTCTACCGAAATGATGGCGCCGAAGGGCGGGCGTCGCGCCGGCGTCAATCCTCGAAGCACGCGAGATGCGGACGGGACGTCCGCGCTCCGACACGACAAGTGTCGCGAACTAAGCTTACCCGGCCGCCTTTTTCAGCTCTTCGTCGGTGCGATGCGGCATTAGCACCCGTGTTCCCATCGTGCTATACTGATTGGTATGAATAGCAGAGCCATAGATCCCAAGATTATCGCGGACCTGTCCCGTTACACGGCAGAGGAACTCGATCCCCAGCTTGCCGAAGACGAGTCGGCGATGGATGCGTATATCGCGCGCAACCGCGATGCGCTGAACAAGGCGCTCGAGGCGGGATATGTTTCGCTCGAAAGCGGCGACGGGATCGCGATCCGCAGTCTCGAAGACCTGCTATTGGCGCTGGAAACAGCGCGTGCGCGACGCTGAAGCATTCAGCTCTACATGGCGCAATATCTCCTATCCGACGAGGCATTGCGCGACCTTGTCGATCTCGAAGATTTTCTGACTAATCGCGAGAGTCGCGAGCGGGCCATATCGGTCATCGCCCGCCTGCATCGCGCCATGACCTCTATTGCCGGTTATCCCGGCATCGGTCGCAAACGGCTCGACCTCAGCGGAAGCCCGATGTGCTTTCCCGTCCAGTCATGGTTGGTTTTCTATCGCCCCACTCCGGATCGGACCGGTGTCGAGATTATTCGCGTGATCGACGCGAGACGCGATATCGAAACTATCCTCGCGCGCAGGCGATGAAAGCGGCCGTGCTCAGCCCGCCGCCTTTTTCAGCGCTTCGTCGGTCGCCGGCTCTTCGGACTGGTCGAGGCCCAGCTCTTTGAGCTTGCGATAGAGCGTCGAGCGGCCGATGCCGAGGCGGCGCGCCACTTCCGACATGCGGCCTTCGTACCGGCTGATCGCAAGGCGGATGATCTCGCCTTCCATATCCTCGAGACGGCGCATATGGCCGTCCGGACCCGTCGTCGACATCGCGTAGGGCGAAGCGCTTGCAACCGTGACCGGCGCCGGCGCCGAGGCGGACATGCGCGGCAGCGCCGCGTCGACGCGCGCCACGGGATGGCGCTCGCGTGTTTCGACGCCCAGCGCCGCCGCGATCTGCGGGAAATCGCAGGTGTCGAGCATCGTGCCGTCGCAGAGGACGACCGCGCGAAAGATTGTGTTCTCGAGCTGGCGCACATTGCCCGGCCAGTCGAAACGTTCGATCAGATCGCCGGCTTCCGGCGTCAGCCCGGTGACGGGCTTGCTCTCTTCCGCGGCGAACCGCGCGATGAAGTGCCGCGCCAGCTCGCTGATGTCGCCGCGGCGCTCGCGGAGCGGCGGCACCATGATCGGGAACACGTTCAGGCGATAATAGAGGTCCTCGCGGAACAGGCCTTCGCGCGTGCGCTCCGCCAGATCGCGATTGGTCGCCGAGATGATGCGCACATCGACCTTGACCGGTCGCTTCGAGCCGATGGGGTCGATCTCGCCTTCCTGCAGCGCGCGCAGGAGCTTCACCTGCATGTCGAGCCGCAACTCGCCGATTTCGTCGAGGAACAGCGTGCCGCCGTCGGCTTCCTGGAACTTGCCCAGATGCTTGTCGGTGGCGCCGGTGAACGAGCCCCTCTCGTGACCGAAGAGAATTGATTCGACGAGGTTCTCGGGAATGGCGCCGCAATTGACGGTGACGAACGGCTTGCCGGCGCGATCGGACGAGCCCTGGATGGCGCGCGCCACCAGCTCCTTGCCGACACCGGATTCGCCCTCGATCAGAATGGGGATATTCGATTGCGCCGCGCGTTCGCCCAGGCGGATCACCTGGCGCATCTCCGCGCTCTTGCCGATGAGATCTTCGAAGACGAGACGGTTCTCGACCTTCTTCTTGAGGCGCGTGACCTCGCCCGACAGCGTGCCCATCTTGAGCGCGTTGCGGATCGAGACCGTGATGCGTTCGGGGCTCGCGGGCTTCACGAGAAAATCGCTGGCGCCGCCGCGCATCGCGTCGACCGCGGAATCGATACCGCCCTTGGCGGTCAGAACGATGATCGGAAGTTCCGGATGGCTGACGCGCAGCTTCTGCATCACCGTCATGCCGTCCATGTCCGGCATCACGAGATCGAGGAGCACGAGCGACACCTGGTCGCCGCGCGGTCCGTTGATGAGATCGAGGGCCGGCTGGCCGCCGGGGGCCGACACGACGTTCATGCCGCTCCGGGTAATGGCGGCCTCGAGCAGGCGGCGCTGTACCGGATCGTCATCGACGATAAGAATGGTCTGCGGCATCGGCGTTCCGTCGTTTCGCCGATGTTTGCCCAAAGGCGGTAAAGGGCGCATTAAGGTCTCAGATTGTTACAGCGGGTGAGGAACCCGAGTGTGGCGCATTCCTCCGGCGATGAAGCGCGGAGGCTGATTTCATGGTGAAGGAAACATGAAGACCGGCGTCGGGGCTTGCGAAACGCTAACGTTTTCGCGGACCGCATGAACGACAAGGAAGACGGCTTCGCGCAACGCCTGACGCGCTTTGCGCGCGTCTCGGCCGGCCTTACCGGCGTCGCGGCGCGCGGTGCGGCACGTTCGCTGTCGGGAACGGCCGTGTTCAGCGCCAGGAATGCGGCGGACCTGACGCAGGTTCTCGGCAATCTTCGCGGGCCGGTGATGAAGGTGGCGCAGTTCGTGGCGACGGTGCCGGGCGTGTTGCCGCCGGACGTCGCAGCGCCGCTGCTGACACTGCAAACCAATGCCCCGCCGATGGGTGCGGGTTTTGTGCGCCGGCGCATGGCGGCGGAACTCGGGCCCGACTGGGACAAGAAGTTCAGGCATTTCGAGCGCGAGGCCTCGGCCGCGGCATCGCTCGGACAAGTCCATCGCGCGATCGCGAAAGACGGACGCGCGCTCGCCTGCAAGCTGCAATATCCCAACATGGCGGCGGCGGTCGATTCCGACATCCGTCAGTTCAAGACGGCTCTGGGGCTGCAGCGGAGCTTCGACGGCACGATAGACACGCGCGAGATCGGCGAGGAAGTGGCGGCGCGGCTGGCCGAAGAACTCGATTACGAACGCGAAGCGGCGCATATGCGGCTCTATCGCATCATGCTGGGGGATCGCGACGACATCGCGGTGCCGGAACCGGTCGCGGCGCTTTCGACGAAACGGCTGCTGACCATGACCTGGCTCGACGGACGGCCCTTCGTCGAATCCGAGAAGGCTGCGCTGAAGACGCGCAACGGCATCGCGACGGCGCTGTTCAAGGCATGGTGGCGGCCCTTCGCGCACTACGGCGTGATCCACGGCGATCCGCATCTCGGCAATTACACGATCCGCGACGACGGCGGCGTCAACTTGCTCGACTATGGCTGCATCCGCACCTTTCATCCCTCATTCGTGGAAGGCGTGGTGGGGCTGTATCGCGCGCTGCAAAAACGCGACGACAGGATGGCGGCGAAGGCCTATGCCGCCTGGGGCTTTTCGGATCTGACGCCGGCGCGTGTCGAGGTGTTGAGTCTCTGGGCGCGCTTCATCTTCACGCCGCTGCTCGACGACCGCGTTCGCGTGGTGGACGACGGCGTGCCGGCGGCGGAATACGGCCTCAAACAGGCGAACGAAGTGTTCGGCAAGCTGAAAGCCCTGGGCGGCGTCAGGCCCCCGCGGGAATTCGTGTTCATGGATCGCGCCGCGATCGGGCTTGGCGGCGCGCTTATCCGCTCCGGCGCGCGGCTCAACTTCCACAAGCTGTTCGAGGAAGAGATCGCCGATTTCGACGTCGACGCATTGGCGGCGCGGCAGAAGAAAGCTTTCAAAGCGGCCGGCGTCCCGCTGCCGGGAAAAACCTGAGGGGGGCGGCATGGCGGACTTCGACTATTGGGGCTTCTTCGTCGCCGAGACGCGCCGGCTCAACGCGCCGCTTTACACACGCTTCTCCGAAGGCATCGCAGGCGATCCCGAATTGCGCGCATTGGCCCAGACGGCGCGAGCGGGACAGCCGCCGGCGAACATGATCCTCGCGGCCGTGCATTTCCTGCTCCTGCGCGGCGCCGAACATCCGCTGCGCGGCTTCTATCCCAATCTCGCCCACGAGGTCGCGGCGGGCGATCCGTTTCCGGCGTTCAAGGATTTCATCGAAAAGCATCGCGACGAGATCGCGCGGCTCGTCGCCACCCGCGTCACCAACACCAACGAAGTCGGCCGCTCGGCGGCGCTGCATGCGGGCTTTCGCGCGCTCGCCGCGCGGACCGGCGAACCGTTTCATCTGATCGAGATCGGCCCCAGCGCCGGCCTCAACATGATCTGGGACTCCTACGGCGTGCGCTACAACCGCGACGGCGAAAGCTTCGCGACCGATGCGCCCGACGGCGCGCTCGTCATCGATACCGCGTTGCGCGGCACGCGCGTGCCGCCGCTGGGGCCTCCGCCGAATGTCGCGAGCCGCGTCGGGCTTGAGCGCAATCCGGTCGATTTGAACGATCCGGAGTCACGCGACTGGTTGCGGGCGCTCGTCTGGCCCGATCATCGCGTGCGGCTTGCGAGACTCGAGAAGGCGCTGGACGTCTACGCGGCGAAGAGACCGGAGATCCGCGCCGGCGACGCGCTGGATCTTCTGCCCGAAGCGATGGCGAGCGTGCCGCCGGATGAGACGCTCTGCATCTATCACACCATCGTCACCTATCAGTTTCCCCACGAGGCGCGCGAAGCGCTGGACAACATGCTGATCGCGGCCGGCGTGCGCCGTCCGGTGTGGCGGCTGTCGCTCGAATATGCCGGGGAAAATTACCATCCTTTGCGGCTCACGCGTTACGCCGACGGCGTGAAGACGACCGACGAGCTCGCGCTTTGCGATCCGCATGTCGCGTGGATAGAGTGGCTGATGTGAAATTTAAATTGTCATGGCCCGCGACTGCGGGCCACCCAGGTGACGCCCGTTCGCCAGCGAAGAAGATACTCGAATTGCCGCCCCATTCTGCGATACTGCGCGTGTTTCAACTGGGTGGCCCGCATTTGCGGGCCATGACAGGCAAAATGAAATGACCGACGATCTTCTCGAAGGCGATGTGCCGGCGATTCCGGCGGGCTACGAGCCGATGCAATGGACGCGTGGTTTCGGACGGCAGATCGGGCCGCTTTATCAAAGGTCCGCCGCCGACGGTTCCTACACCCGCGCCTTTCTGGTCTGCGAGCATCACACAAACGGCATGATGAACTGCCATGGCGGCATGCTGATGGCTTTCGCCGACACCGCGTTCGGCCATGCCGTCTCGATGAAGCGCGCCGATCATTACTGGGTCACGGTGCGCCTGCTGACGGATTTCCTGAGCGCGGCGAAGCTCGGCGACTGGGTCGAAGGTTCGGGCGAGGTCGTCGGAGTCGACGACGATCTCTTCACGGTGCAGGGGCGCATCTGGTGCGGCGACCGAACCATCATGACCGGCACGGGCATCTTCAAGACGCTCGGCCGGCGTCCGCCGCGTCACAGATGAACGATCAGACGGCCGCTCCCAAGGAAGGTCCGCTCGCTGCCTTTGACGGCGCGACACCGCCCGCGCCTGCCTGGTTCGAAAAGGCCGTGCAGGAGATTCCCGAAAGCAAATTCGTCGCGGTCGAAGGCGCGAACATCCATTATCTGCGCTGGGGCGATCGCACGCGGCCGGGCCTTCTGCTCGTCCACGGCAATGCCGCGCACGCTTACTGGTGGTCGTTCATCGCGCCGTTCCTCGCCCGCGACTACAACGTCGCCGCGATGGATCTTTCCGGCATGGGCGATTCCGACTGGCGCCCGAACTATTCGATGGAGCTGTTCGTCCGCGAACAGCTCGCCGTCTGCGAGGACGCCGGCATGTTCGCACCGGAAGAGCCGCCGATCATCGCCGCGCACAGCTTCGGCGGCTTCGTCGCGATGCTGACGCGCGCGCTTCATGGCGACAAGCTCGCCGGCACGATCATCATCGACTCGCCGGTCAATCCGCCCGGCCGCCCAGGCGGTCCGCCGCGCCGCGAATTCCGTCCGCCCAACGTCTATCCGACGCTCGCAGCCGCGCTCGCGCGCTTTCGTCTGATGCCGCCGCAAACGAGCGAGAATCTCTACCTCGTCGACTGGGTGGCGCGGCATTCGCTGAAGGCCGTCGACGGCGGCTACAGCTGGAAATTCGATCCGCACATCTGGCAGGACTTTTCCATCGGCGACACGGCCGAGCGTTTGCGCGCAACGAGCTGCCGCATCGCCATTTTCCGCGGCGAGAACTCCGTGCTGCTGCCGCCGGAGATCGGCGAGTACATGTTCAATCTCCTGGGACGCGCGGCACCCATCGTCGAGATTCCGCAGGCGCAGCACCATGTGATGCTCGATCAGCCGCTCGCGCTGGTCGCCGCGCTGCGTGCGCTCCTCGCCGACTGGAATCATTCGACGCCGACGAGGCCGTGCCTTGCACTCTGATGTGCTCGCCTATGTTCCGACCACGCGCGCCGGCCGCGTACACGAAACTCCGCTGGTCATCGCGAGCGACGAGACTCTCAAGGGCTACGGCAGGCTCGTCGACGATCCGAAGGCGTTCCCGATCGAAATCGTGCGCTGGCCGCAGCAGGGCCGGCGGCCGATCGATTCCAATTCCGGAGATCAGGGCGGAATCACGGAAGGCATATTCGAATTCGCGTGGAAAGAGGGAACGCTCTTTGCCCGCAACAATGCGGTCGGCGACAGCTATCTGTTCGGCTGGAGCGGTTTCCCCGACGAGGCCGCGCGTGCCGGTCCCCGCGAGCGCGCACTCATCTGGCGGGCGAACTATCACCCGGATGGCGGCCAGCTCGTCTATCCGCTGAGCGGCGAAGACTTCGTCGTGCCGCTGGCGCTCGCCGGGGACGATGTGACGCCGGAGGCGTTCGTCGGCTTCTACTGCGACGGCCGCAAGGGGCTCTATATCCATCCCAATATCTGGCACGGCGCGTTTGTGCCGCTCGGCGACGAGGCCCGCTTTCTCGACCGGCAGGGCCGCGTCCACGCGCGCGTATCCGTCGATTTCCCCAAAGAGTTCGGCTGCTACCTGGCCGTGCCGCTCCGGCGGCCCTGAAACCCGCGCTTTTGCGCAAGGCCGCGGCGTTCCCTCGCGGTTGCCGCGGGCATGTCCTTTGCTATAGTCCCGCCGGTTTCGAAGCACCCAAAGGAATCAGATGTCGATCTATCCGGACAACGAAGGCGAAGGCGGCTCGATGGACATCTCGGAGCATGTGCGGACCTGGAACTGGTTCACCTGGGCCGTGAAGTGGGCGATCATCCTCAATGTCCTCGGCCTCGCCCTCATGGCCATCTTCCGCACCCATAGCGGCTGACGGGTCTCGGGGGGCCCATGAAGCTCGCGATCCTCAAAGAGCGCCGTCAGGGCGAGACCCGCGTGGCGGCGACGCCTGAGACCGTCAAGAAGTTCAAAGGCCTGGGGCTCGACCTGGTTGTCGAGACCAATGCCGGCGCGGGCGCCAAGTTCTCCGATGCCGACTTTACGGCCGCCGGCGCGTCGATCGTACCCGATGCGGGGATGGCGCTTTCCGATGCCGACATCGTGCTGAAGGTCCGCGGCCCCGACGACGGCGAGATCGCGAAGATGAAACGCGGCGCCGTGCTCGCGGCGTTGCTTGCTCCGTATACGGAAAAAGAGACGATCGCGAAGCTCGCAGGGCAAGGCGTCGCCGCCTTCGCGATGGAATTCATCCCGCGCATCTCCCGCGCGCAGGCGATGGACGTGCTGTCGAGTCAGGCCAATCTTGCCGGCTACAAGGCCGTGATCGATGCAGCGGCCACCTTCGGCCGCGCCATGCCGATGATGATGACGGCGGCGGGCACCATCGCGCCGGCGCGCGTCTTGATCATGGGCGTCGGCGTTGCGGGCCTGCAGGCGATCGCGACCGCGCGGCGTCTCGGCGCCATCGTGTCCGCGACGGACGTGCGCCCCGCTACGAAAGAACAGGTGGAATCCCTCGGCGCCACCTTCGTCGCGGTCATCGACGACGAGTTCAAGCAGGCGGAGACCGCCGCCGGCTACGCCAAGGAAATGTCGAAGGAGTATCAGGCGAAGCAGGCCGCGCTGATCGCCGAAACGATCAAGAAGCAGGACATCGTCATCACCACGGCGCTCATTCCGGGCCGCAAGGCGCCGGTGCTCGTCAGCGAAGAGATGGTCAAGACGATGAAGCCGGGCTCGGTGATCGTCGATCTCGCCGTGGAACAGGGCGGCAATTGCCCGCTCTCGCGGCCCGATCAGGTCGTCGAGGCCTTTGGCGTGATCATCATGGGCTACACCAACCTGCCCGCGCGGCTGGCGGTCGATACCTCCAGCCTCTACGCACGCAATCTTTTCAACTTCGTCAGTCTCATCGTCGACAAGAAGACGGGCGCGCTGGCGCTCAACTGGGACGACGAGATCGTGAAAGGCGCGGGCCTCACGCGCGACGGCGCGGTCGTTCATCCGGCTCTGAAAGGATAAGTCGATGGAAGCCATCGATCCTATCGTCTTCCGCTTCTCGATTTTCGTGCTTGCGATCTTCGTGGGCTACTACGTCGTCTGGAGCGTGACGCCGGCGCTGCACACTCCGCTGATGAGCGTGACCAATGCGATCTCCTCGGTGATCGTGGTCGGCGCGCTGATCGCCGTCTCGGTCGCGGTGGGATCGAGCGTGGAATCGTCCGCCACGTCGTGGATCTCCAAAGGCCTCGGATTCTTCGCGCTGATCCTTGCTTCGGTGAACATCTTCGGCGGCTTCCTCGTCACCAGCCGCATGCTCGCCATGTACAGGAAGAAAGAGAAGAAGTGATGCGCGCGCGGGGGGCGAACCATCCATGAAAGCCGATCTTGCCGCACTCGCCTATCTCGTCTCGGGCGTGCTGTTCATCCTCGCGCTCCGAGGACTTTCCTCGCCCGTCACGTCGCGCGCCGGCAACAACCGCGGCATGCTCGGCATGGCGATCGCGGTCGTCACGACGCTGTGGGTTGCCAATGTCGTCGACCAGCTGACCTGGGGAATGATCGTCGTCGGCATCGGCATCGGCGGCCTGATCGGCGCCATCATCGCGCGACGCATCGCGATGACGCAGATGCCGCAGCTGGTCGCCGCCTTCCACAGCCTCGTCGGTCTCGCGGCCGTGCTCGTCGCCGGCGCCGCGCTTTATTCGCCCAGCGCCTACGGCATCGGCAGCGAAGGCGCGATCCACACGCAGAGCCTGATCGAGATGAGCCTCGGTCTCGCCATCGGCGCCATCACCTTCGCGGGCTCGCTCATCGCCTTCGCCAAGCTCAACGGCAATATGAGCGGCGCGCCGATCATCCTGCCGGCACGGCATCTGCTGAACCTGCTGATCTTCGCGGCCATCGTGGCGCTGATCGTCTTCTTCGTGATGCATCAGCCCTACTGGGCGTTCTGGACGATTGCGGGCCTCTCCTTCGTCTTCGGCATCACGATGATCATCCCGATCGGCGGCGCCGACATGCCCGTCGTCATCTCGATGCTCAATTCCTATTCGGGATGGGCCGCGGCCGGCATCGGCTTCACGCTCGAGAACACCGCGCTCATCATTACCGGCGCGCTTGTGGGCTCGTCGGGCGCGATCCTGTCCTACATCATGTGCAAGGGGATGAACCGCTCGTTCATCTCGGTGATCCTCGGCGGCTTCGGCGGCGAAGTGGCGGTGGCCGGCAAGGCCGAGACGCGCCCGGTGAAGCAGGGCTCCGCCGACGATGCGGCGTTCATCATGAAGAACGCAGGTTCGGTCATCATCGTGCCGGGCTACGGCATGGCCGTCGCACAGGCGCAGCACGCCGTGCGCGAAATGGCGGACAAGCTCAAGAAAGAAGGCGTCAAAGTCTCCTACGCCATCCATCCCGTCGCGGGCCGCATGCCCGGCCACATGAATGTGCTGCTCGCGGAAGCCAACGTGCCTTACGACGAAGTCTTCGAGCTCGAGGATATCAACTCGGCCTTCGCGCAGACCGATGTCGCCTATGTCATCGGCGCCAACGACGTGACGAATCCGGCCGCGAAATCCAATCCGCAATCACCGATCTTCGGCATGCCGGTTCTGGACGTGGAGAAAGCGAAGACCGTGCTCTTCGTGAAGCGCGGCATGGGCTCGGGCTACGCCGGCATCGAGAACGAGCTGTTCTACCGTGACAACACCATGATGCTCTTCGGCGACGCCAAGAAGATGACCGAAGAAATCGTCAAGGCGCTGGGGTGAGCGCGTTCCGTATCCGCGAAGCGAGGCTTCCGGACGACAGGAACGCACTTCTCGGATTTATTTTGGGTTCACAGCATTTCGAGCACGAGTTCGAACCCGACCGTCGGCTCGACGCGCCGGTCGCCGAGGAGTACTTCGCGCAGCTGTCGGCCGAAGTGAGCCGCCGCAACGGCAAAATCTTCGTCGCCGAGGCAAACGGCGAACTGCTCGGCTGGGGCGTCGCACATGAACGGGAAAACGAAATCTTCGTCGTCGCCGACGAGAGACTGGCCGGCCATATCACCGAGCTTTATGTGATCGAAGCGTGGCGCGGAAAGGGCGTCGGAAGGGCCCTCATTGCGGCGTGCGAGACCTGGGCGAAATCGCGCCGGCTGAAGACCATGACGATCGGCGTGCTGGCCGGCAATGCGCGCGCACGGCGGATCTACGAAGCGAACGGCTTTGCGCCCTACGCCGTCGAACTGCGCAAATACCTTTGATCTTTCACGACGCTGGGAGAGCGGCCGCAACGATGAGCTATCCTGAGCGCATCATCGGCATAATGCGGCGCGAACGAAAATCCGCGGCCGATCACCAGGGCACCTGATTGCGCCACGCGTGACGATTGTCTTTGTCCCGCCGCCCCTTGCGCAGTTCATGGGCCAGCGCAACACCGGCCGCTCCGCCAATTGCAAGAACGAGAAGGATGCCTGCGCGGAAGGCGAGGCTCAGGACGCTCGGCGCACCGAGACCCGACGCGACGCTCTGAACCAGAAACAGGATCAGCGCGAGGCAGATGCCGACTTTGGCATAGTTGACAAAGCGCTTCGAGAACCGGCTGAGCCCGCTCGGCAGCTTCACCACATCGCCCATCGTCGTTCTCCATATTGGCCCAACGCGAGACTAGGTCTTTCGCCGAGCGTTCGCCATCAGCCAGAAGGCGCCGACCAGCCCCGCGCCGCCCAGCGTTCCGGCGAGGCCGACGAAGCGCAGGCCCGCCGAGTTCGTGGTGATGCCGATTGTGAATAGGCCGGTGATGTTTCCGATAAGCGGCGTGAGGATCACGGCCAGCGGCACGAACAGTGCCGCGATGCTGGCGACGCCGAGGACGGTGGCGACCGCGCGCAGCGCGCGGTCCGTCATGCGAGGAGAGTGCGGCGCGCTCATAAGAGCCGCTTCGCGGTGCCGTCAAGCGCGAGCAGATAATATTCCGATGTGAGCTCGGGATGCTTCGTCGCGAGTTGGGCCTTCAGCTTCTCCATAACGGTCTTGTGCTGTGCGTCTTCCTCGGGTGGCTTGGGCGCAAAATCGGGACCGAACGCCACCTTGTAAGCGCCGCAGTCGCGATGGTCGACGACGATGAGCCGCTTCACATGATGCAGCGATCTCGCGATGTCGACATGGTCCCAGAATGCCTTGTTCGAGGACGGGAACTTGTCCGAGACCGCCGCCAGCGAGGCGCCCGCGAGCGCGACCTGGTCGAAATCCTTCGTGAGCCCGAGGCCGTTGACGAAGCGCACGCCGGCCTCGACGAGGCGATAGTCGATGCAGGTGAGCGCGAGCGCGTCGACTTCAGCGGCGCGCGCGGCGAAGGGTACGAGGAGCGAAGCACCGGCAAGAAAGCCGAATTTGCGTCGCGACAGAAGATGCGGCGGGACGTGCGGACCAAGACACATGTGTCTCTCCTGGGTTGCAGCCCCGAGGCGAATTTAGCCCGACGGCCGCTGTCGGACGCTCTGCTCCGGCGCCGCAGGTCTCATCGTAGAAGCGTCCACAAATACAGCAGGTTAGATCCTGGCCGGAAGTTGCGTTATACCCCCCTTGGTATTTTCGCCCGCCGCCTGCTATATCCTTGCGCATGACTGTCGATACCCACGACCACGGACTCTGGACCCACGACCACCGCTTTTTGGGCCATGGCCATGAGCAATCCGAGCGTCGCGCCACGCTGGCCGCAGCCGTGACCACCATCTTCATGGTCGTGGAGATCGCCGCCGGGTTTGCCTTCGGCTCGATGGCGCTCATTGCCGACGGCGTGCACATGGCGACGCATGTCGGGGCGCTGGGCCTCGCCGCCGGGGCCTATTGGCTGGCC
The DNA here is from genome assembly GCA_035524575.1 of Rhizomicrobium sp. Taxonomy (GTDB): domain Bacteria; phylum Pseudomonadota; class Alphaproteobacteria; order Micropepsales; family Micropepsaceae; genus Rhizomicrobium. The sequence continues at coordinate 9,329 of DATKON010000135.1, read as the reverse complement.
CGCCGGCATGCAAGCGATTCCCGCTTCACCTTCGGTTCCGGCAAGTTCGGCGACCTCGCCGCGTTTGCAAGCGCGATCGTGCTCGGCATGGTGGCCCTGGGCGTTGCAGTCGAGTCGGTGCAGCGCTTGCTTGCACCGGTCGCCGTCGACTATCGCAACGCCGCGCTGATCGCCGGCATCGGACTCGCTGTCAATCTGATCTGCGCGTGGATCCTCGGCGGGCATAGTCACGGTCATGCGCATGACTATGACCACGACCACGATCACGATCATGACCATGGCCACGGGGGCACCGATCACAACATGCGCGCCGCTTACGTCCACGTGCTGGCCGACGCCGCGACCTCGCTGCTGGCGCTAGGCGCGCTGACGATCGGTCTCTTCTACGGCATCCGCTGGCTCGATCCTCTGGTCGGCATCATCGGCGCCGGCGTCATCGCGTCCTGGGCTTACGGTCTGGTGCGCGACAGCGGCATGGTGCTGCTCGACGCGGAAGCCGATCCCAAGCTCGCGAAGGAAATCCGCCGCATCATCGAAGAAGACTTGGGCGCGCGCGTCGCCGATCTGCATCTGTGGCGTGTCGGCCCCGGCCATCACAGCCTGATCGTGTCGCTCGTCTGTCCGGATGAGATTTCATCGGAGCAGGTTAAAGCGGCGCTGCGCAAGCAACATCCGGACCTGAGCCACGTGACGGTCGAAATCACCGTCTGCGCCGACTGCGCGACGGCGTAGGCTTTGGCCGCCGCACGCCCGGGAGATAGCAAGGCGAACCCTGCCGCCACGAAGCCCGCTCCGAAGAGGATGCCTGCCGCGAGCGGGATCCAGCTCTCACCCGCGCCGAACGAAGCCGCATGACCGATCGCAAGCGATGCCAGCCACAGACCTGCCGCCCAGCGTTGTGTGCCACGAAGGGCCAGGCTGACGCCGAGAAGGGTCGTGCCGATCAACGCGACGGGCGCGCCGACCGCATACCCTCCGATGCCGAAGACCCGCATCTGAGCGCTACGCACGATCAGCAGACCCAGCACGGCAATCGCAAATCCCAGGATGCCGCTCCAGCCGAGCTCGCGGCTGCGGTCGAGGTAGAGGCCCATCAGCCCCGCAATCAGGAGCGCATCGACGGTGAAATAAAGGAGTTCGCGAGACGGCGCGTCCATCATCGCAGGAACCAGACCGGCTGAAATGCGCAAGCCGCCTCCGATGACGGCGGCAAGCGCGGCGAGCCGCAGCAATGTCCTGTCGGTCATGGCGCTAGCCTTCTTTCGCCACGAAATCGCGCGCCTGCGTCGCGACGCGCAGACCGTGATGGCGTTTCATCGGCGTGTTGAGATAGCGGTTGATGGCGGCGCACATTGTGTCCGCCCAGGGCGCGTCGGGTGCTGCGGCCAGCTCGTCCTCCAGCGCGAAAAGCACTTTCAGACGATGACAGGCGATGATCGGCTCGGGGATGCCGTGGTCGTAAAGCGTTGCCAGTTCCTTCGCGACGAATTTGCCGCGATCCCCGACCCGCCACGCGTCGACGTCGATCTGCTCCGTCACATATTTCTTGTTGCGGCCGACAAAGAGCGCCAGCTGCAGCAGCGCTTTCGGCCAAAGGTCTGCGCGCGCGGCGCAGAGATGGCGACAGGCGTTGGCGAAGGTGAGCGCATGCGTGAAATCGAGCCAGGAGATGTTGTCGGCCAGCGCATTGTCGGTGGCGCGTTCGACGGCAAGATCGAAATGAAGAAGATTCCAGGCCGCCGCTCCGAGCAGCGCATCGTAAAGCGCGCGCGGATCGAGCGCGGATGATTCGAGCGTGCGTCCGAGCACGCCGTCGACGGACAAGCCGATGAAGTCCTGAGCTGCGACGGGCGCGGTGCCATGCCCGTTCCAGCGTGCGAGCGCGTCGCCATAGTCCCGGAACTCCGGGATGCGCTCCTCGCGCGTGGCGCGAACGAGCATGCGCGTCAGCGCCAGCAGCACCGGCTCGGCGACGTCCTCGCCCAACCGGTCGATCAATTGCCCGGCCTTGAGGACGTAAATGGCGCAATGGCCGAAATCGGCATAATGCGCGAGCGCGGCCCCCGCGAAGGCGGGACGCAACTGCGCGTAAGGAATGTGTGCTTCGAGCGCGCCGCGCAGCCGCGCGATCGCGGCGGCTTCGTCTTCGGCGTCCACGGCCGCCACGAAGGCGTCCGCATTCCAGGGCGCGTTCGTCTCTCCGTAAGGAAACAGGCCGGCGCCCTGTGTGTCCCAGGCGAGATGGCCTAGCGGTTCGAGCAGTGCCGCGAGGCGGTGTTCGTGATCGGGCGCACGTTCGGCCAGCGCCAGCCAGTCGGCCGCCGCGGCATGAGCGTGCGTCATGCCCTCTTCCAACCGGTCGTTGCGTTCGGCGATGGCATGGATGAGCGCGGTCCTGCCGTCGAAGCCTGCCCGTTCGAGCCGCGCGACCTCGCGGGCCATACGCGCCATGTCGTTATCGGCGATCGCGGCATCGAGACCTTTGAGCGCACGGGCGCAAAGCCGCTCGGGCGGCGGATCGGAGAGATCGACATAAATCTCGCCGTCACGCTCCTCGACTTTGTAGGTGCGCACCGGATCGCGGCCGATCAGCGCCTCGCCGCTGGCGAGATCGAATTTCCAGTTGTGCCAGTTGCAGGTGAGGACGGCACCGGGCCCCTCCGTGCCCTCGCTCAGGGGATAGCCTTCGTGCGGGCAGCGATTGGCGATGGCGAAGAGGCGATTGCCGCTCAGAAGCAGAAGGATCTGCTTGCCGTCCTTCTTGAGGAGCTTGCGGCCGGCCTCGGCGAGGTCCGCGCGCGTCAGTCCCGTCGGCGTCATGGGCGCCTCCTTTTCGAAAGACTTTGCTTTCATAAAGCTGGACCCGGCGATTGATTTTCGCAAGGCGGAACTTTAGAAAATCAGCCATGCTGAATCCGAAGATCTCCGGGCGCGCCGCCGTTCTCGATCTCGTCAAACGCGAAGGCCCGATCGCGGCCGAGGCGCTGGCGGAAAAGCTCGGCATCACCGCCATGGCCGTGCGCCAGCACCTGGAAGGACTGGAGGCCGATGGCCTTGCGGCCCATGAAGCGAGGCCTGCCGCGCGCGGGCGCCCGGCGAAATATTGGACAGCAACGGACAAGGCCGCCGACCATTTTCCGGACAGCCATGCCCAGCTCGCAACGGACCTCATCGGCCAGATGAAGAAGGCCTTCGGCGACAAGGGCCTCGATGCGCTCCTCAAGCTCAGGACCCTCGATCAGTCCCACACCTATCGCGAGGCGCTCGCCAAGGCGCACACGCTGAAGGCGCGGCTGGAGGCGCTGGCGGCGATCCGCTCGACGGAAGGCTATATGGCCGAGGTCCGCCGCGAGCCGAAAACCGGCGCGTTCCTCTTCGTCGAGAGTCACTGCCCCATCTGCGCCGCCGCGAAGCTTTGCACCGGCCTCTGCCGCGAGGAGCTCTTGCTGTTCCAGAAGGTGCTCGGACGAGATGTGAAGGTCGAGCGCATCTCCCACATCCTCGCCGGCGCGGGACGGTGTGCGTATCGGGTGAGCGCTTAGACCGCGCACCCAAGCCGTCATTCATCGATCGGCTTTTGGCCCGATTTCACAAGGACGATTGCGAGCGAAGCGCTGCCAAGTGCGACAACCATGATAACCGCGAGAAGAAGGATCGACATCGAGGTCCTCCGACGGGTCCGGCAAGCGCAAAGGTAGCACCTTGCCGGGGAAGCCAAAAACAAAAAGGCCGCCCCTTCGGACGGCCTTCCGGAAACTCGCTGCCTCTCGGACTTAGCGGGGGACCACGCCTTCGCGCTGCAGGCGCTTGCGCTGCAGCTTGCGGTAGCGGCGGATCGCCTCGGCGCGTTCGCGGGCTCGCTTTTCGCTGGGCTTCTCGTAATGTCCCCGGAGCTTCATCTCGCGGAAGATGCCTTCCCGCTGCATCTTCTTTTTCAGGGCCTTTAGGGCCTGGTCGATATTGTTGTCGCGAACGATGATCTGCAAAGGCTACTCCGGCTTTCCTAGGGTTTCCGAGAGGGGCGGGGTGATACCAGATGGCCTTTGACCTGTCCACCCCGGGCCCGTGACGGCCTTTGACCCTTTGGGGCCGCCGCTCCATATAAGATCATGGCCATTCTTAAAATCGCCCGTATGGGGCATCCGGTCCTCGCCCAGCGTGCCGAGCCAGTTCCCGACCCGTCGGCGCCGGGCATCCGCCGCCTCGTCAGCGACATGATCGAGACCATGATCGACGCCAACGGGGCGGGCCTCGCAGCCCCGCAGGTGCATGTGCCGCTCAGGGTCGTGGTCTTCCAGGCCCCGGATGAGCGGGCCGAGCCAGCGGAGACCGATTCCGAGCGCTTCGACCACACCGCGCCCCTGACCGTCCTCATCAACCCGCAGGTCGAGGTGCTGGGCAGCGGGCTCGAAGGCGGCTGGGAAGGATGCCTGTCGGTGCCCGGCCTCAGAGGCCTCGTCGAGCGGCCGGATCACATCCGCTATCGCGGCTATGACCAGGACGGCAAGCTCGTCGAGCGCACCGCCCGCGGCTTCCACGCCCGGGTCGTTCAGCATGAGGTCGACCATCTCGACGGCGTTCTTTATCCGCAGCGTATGAAAGATCTCTCGAAGCTCATCTTCGAATCCGAAGTGCGGCATTGGCTGAAACCGGTATGACCGAGGCGACAACAAAAAAGCGCAAGGCTGACGATCGGACGCTCAAGCGCGCGATCGCGGAAGCCGCACTTCCGCACGTCGGGTTCGACGGTTTCACGGACGAGGTGCTGGAGCGGGCCGCGGCGGATGCCGGCGTCGACGTGCGGGCGATGAAGCGGCTTTTTCCCGGTGGCCCTCTCGATCTGGTTGAAGCGATTTCGGATGTCTTCGATTCCGAGATGGAAGCGCGGCTCGCCAAAGCGAAGCTCGGCACGATGAAAGTGCGCGCGCGCATCACCAAGGCGGTGACGACCCGGCTCGAGATCCTCAAGGCCCATAAGGAAGCGGCAAGGCGCGCGGCGGCGTTTCTCACCCTGCCGCCGAACGCGCCGCGCGGCGCCACGCTTCTCTATCGCACGGTCGACGCCATGTGGCGGGCGGCCGGCGACACTTCGACGGATTTCAACTTCTACACCAAGCGCGCGATCCTTGCCGGCGTCTATTCCGCGACACTGATGCGCTGGTTCAGCGACACGACCGAGGACGAAAGCGAAACGGCCGCGTTCCTGGCGCGCCGCATCGACGACGTCATGCGCTTCGAGAAATTCAAGGCGCGGGTCCGCGAACGCGCAAAGCACCTGCCGTCGCTGGCCGATATCCTCGGCGGCGGCGCCGGCACGAAGCGGCCTTCACCGAAGTAAAGACTCAGCACAGGCGTCGCGTTGGCTGCGCAGCCTGGCCGCCGCGTTAAAAATTTACGTCCACCGGCCCCTGACAGGCAGCGAGCTCGAGAGGCCGCCGTCGACGGCGATGGCCTGGCCGTTCACGTATGACGCATCGTCGGAGGCGAGGAACAGCGCCATGTGCGCGATCTCTTCCGGCTCGCCGTAGCGCTTCAAGGGATTGAGCTGGCCGATCTTGTCGGCGGAGCCTTTCGCCCGCGCATAATCGAAAATCGGCTTCGTCATCCCCGTCTCGATCAGACCAGGACAGATCGCGTTCATGCGCACGCCGGTGCCGGCGAGATAGTTCGCGCCCGTCTGCACCAGCGAGATCACGCCGGCTTTGCTCGCGCTGTACGGCCCGCCGCCCGCACCCGAGCGCAAGCCCGCGACGGACGCCGTGCAGATGATCGAGCCCTTGCCCTTCGGGACCATGACGCGCGCCGCGTGCTTCACGCAGAGAAACGCGCCGACCAAATTCACCTGCAGCACGGCCGACCAGTCCGCCGCATCGAGCTCGAAGAACGGCTTCAGCCCGCCGCTGACCCCGGCATTGGCGAAGGCCACATCGAGCGTGCCGAATGCTGCGACCGCCTTGTCGACGGCACCTGCGATGTCGGCTTCGACGGCCGCGTCACATTGAAGCGCGAGCGCCGTACCGCCCGCGTCCTTGATCGCCTTCGCTGTCGCCTCGACCTCGGGCGCACGATCGACGACCATCACCCTGGCGCCTTCCGCCGCAAACAGCTTCGCGCTTGCCCGCCCAATCCCGCTCGCGGCCCCCGTCACCAGCGCCGCGCATCCTTCCAGGCGTTTCATTCGTTTCTCTCCCAATGCTTTCCGCCCCGACTCTCCGCCACTTGGCCGCCCGGTCAAGGGCGGCGGTTTCACGGGGCGCACACGAACTGCTAGGAAGCGTTGTCTGAAGGGTTTTCGGGTTTTTTCATGGCTATTCTGATCACCGGCGGCGCGGGCTATATCGGCTCGCACATGGTCCATGAGGCGCTCGAGCGGGGCGAGAAGGTTGTCGTACTCGACAATCTTTCGACGGGGTCGCGCGGACTGGTGGCGGAGAATGCCGTCTTCGTCGAGGGCAATGCGGGCGACCAGTCGCTGGTCAAACGGCTCATCGCCGAGCACAAGATCGACGCCATCATCCATTTCGCGGGATCGATCGTCGTGCCGGACTCGGTAGCGCAGCCGCTTGCGTATTATGCGAATAACACGGTCGTCGCGCGCAACCTGATCGAAGCCGCGGTCGAATCGCATGTACCGCACTTCATCTTTTCCTCCACGGCAGCGGTCTACGGCGAAGCTCATGACGGCGCTTTGACCGAGTCGACATCGACCGACCCGATCAACCCTTACGGCCGCTCCAAGCTGATGACGGAGTGGATGCTTGAGGATGCTTCGAAGGCCTTTGATTTCCGCTTCGTGGCCTTGCGCTACTTCAATGTCGCGGGCGCCGATCCCAGCGGTCGCTCCGGCCAATCGAGCCCGCGCGCGACGCATCTGATCAAGCGCGGCTGCCAGGTGGCGTTGGGTCGCCTGCCGCAGCTCGACATCTTCGGCACCGATTATCCGACGCCCGACGGCACCGGCGTGCGCGATTACATCCATGTCAGCGATCTCGTCGCAGCGCATGCGCTGGCGCTCGACTATCTGCGCGATGGCGGCGCGCCTGCGATCATGAATTGCGGCTACGGTCACGGTGCGTCGGTGCGCGAGGTGATCGGTTCGATCGAGCGCGTGGCGGGACACACGCTGCCCGTGCGAGAGGCGCCGCGTCGTCCCGGCGATCCGCCGTCGCTTGTGGCCGACGCCAGCCTCATCCGCAAGACGCTCCGCTGGACGCCGCAGCACGACGACCTCGATGAGATCGTCACCCATGCGCTCGCATGGGAGAGACGCTTGAACGCGGCGGGCTAGCCGGACGCCAGCAGCCGGCGATAGAGGTCCATGTAATTCCGCGTCAGCTGCTCGAGGCTGAAAACGGTCTCGATCCGATCCCGGCCGCGCGCGCCGAACGCCCGTGCTTTTTCGGGATCGTCGATCAACTCGATCACCCTTTGCGTCAGCGCCGCCGCATCCTTGTCGCCGACCAGATAGCCGGTCCTGCCGTCCTCGACGACTTCGGGATTGCCGCCGGCGTTCGTGGCCACGACCGGCTTGTTCAGCGCCATGTATTCCATGATCGCATTCGAGATGCCTTCCCCGTTCGATGTCAGCACGCCGATGGTGAGGATGTTCACGAGGCTTTCGACGTCGGTGCGTCGGCCCAAAAGCCTGACGTTCGGAAAACGGTCGGCCGGCCAGGCCGCCTTGTACCGTTCAAGACGGCTCCCGCCGCCGAGCGCCACAAAGGTCACGTCGGTGCGCCTCGCCGAGATTTGCCGCACCATCTCGAAGAACGTGTCGTAATCCTTGTGCCGGTCGAAGGCGCCGACCATGCCGACGACGTAAGGCGTCTCGATGGCGAGTGCGGCCCGTGTTTCCGCTTCGCCCGCGACGCGCGAAAGCCGCGATGCGTCGAAGCCGTTGTAGATGACGGCAGCCTTTGCGTGCGCGATGCCGTAGGCGTCGATGCCGGCGCGCGAGTTCGCGACCACGACGTCCGAAAACGGCTGCGCCGCGAGCCGCATCAACCGCGCCGGAACGGATCGCTCGGGCGTCGCATCGCGCACGGCGCCATTCACGAATTTCGCACCCACCAGCGCGCCCGCGGGACCCGCATAGACGGAGCACATTGCGTTCCAGGAATGAACGATGTCGGGGCGGAAACTTCGCACGACGCTTGCGAGGCGGAAAAAGACGGCGGGGTCGTAGCGGATGCGGCGCTTCAGCAGCGTCGCTTCAATGCCGAGCCGCGCGAAGTCTTCGTATTCGATGACGTCGGACATGACGACGACGCGCGTCTCGACGTCCGTCTGGCGCTTCAGCCCCTTCAGGAGTTCGATGAACTGGCGCTCCTTGCCACCGGTGCCCAGCGCGTCGATGACCTGGAGGATACGCATCGTCAGGATGGTGCGCCGGCCGTGACCATCGACAGGGCGCCGATCAGCGCGGCAACACCTATTTCCGGCGAATGATTGGCGTCGACATAGTTGCGGCAGCGCTGTGACAATTGTTCATAGGTCCCGGCGTCCATCCGGCAGACCGCTTCCACATTTTCGATCAGTCCCGCCTCGTCGTCCGCGATCAGGCCGAGTTTGTTGCGCGCGAAGATCGAGTCGGGATCCACGGCCTTTCGCGCCACGACAGGCGTTCCGTTCTGCAGCGCCTCGAGGAAGACATTCGAAAATCCCTCGAAATCCGACGTGCTCAGAAGCGCGATGGCACCCTTGAGGAAATCCGAAACCCCCTCGCGCCGGATATAGCCGGCGAACTCGACATTGGGGAGTTTCTTCAGGCCTTCGATCGCCGCTTTCGTCTCGGCGTCGAGACGCGCATTGGCCATGCCGCCGATGCGAAACCTGACCTGCGGGAGTGCCGTCGCAATCCGCAGGAGCAACGGAAGATTTTTCTGCCGCCTGAAAACTCCCAGCCAGGCCACATAGGTTCGCCCCGATGGCGAATGCGCCGCGTTCGTATCGGCCCGAAGAATCAGATTCCGCACGATCTGGACGGGTTTTTGCGGGAACAGCTCCCGGATGCTGTCGCGTTGATAGTCGTTCTGGCAGACGACGAGCTGGCTGTTCTTGAGCCCGAAACGATATCCGAGTTGCTCGCGGCTGTTCAGGTAGATCGTATACCGGCCGTCAGCGTCGGTGTCGCAAGCAATGCGATGGACGAAAGGAATGCCGAAAAGGCGTGCAATGAAGGCCATGACGCCGGTGTTGAAGCCGGAACAGGACTGGACGATGACGTCGGGCTTGAATGCATGGACGCCCCTGATGAGCGCTGGAAGGAAATAATATCCGAAGCGAAGCTTGCGAATTCCCTTCTTCGGGTCGTAGGTCTCCACGAGCTC
>DATKON010000134.1:0-8841 GCA_035524575.1 Rhizomicrobium sp. | reverse complement strand
ATCGAATGTGTACGTGCCGTTGAGCGCAAAGCTCCAGCGCGGCGACAAAGGCAGCCGCTGGTCGTTGCTGTAAACGCCCAGATAGGACTGCTCGAACGGCGTATTCTTGGTGAGGAAGGCATTTGTGTACGAGACGTTGCCTCCCAAGGTCAGATCCGTGACCGGGCGATAGGAAAACGAGGTCTCTGCACCTTCTACGCGCGCGTCGCCGGCATTGATGAGCTGGTTGATGCCGCCGATATTCGCCGTCGTCTGGATGCCCTGCCATTCGATGTCGTAGATGTCGAAGTCGAGCAGCGCCTTGCCGTCTAGCAATGTGGACTTCTCGCCCAGCTCGTAATTCCACAGGGACGCGGACTGGAATGTCGGCGGCGCCTGCGGACCGCTGGGGAGCACGAAGTTCGGTCCGCCCGGCTCGTAACCGCTCGACACCCTGGCATAGAGCATCGTGTCTTCGGTGATGCGATAGCGCGGATTGATCAGATAGGTCTCGGCGCTTTGGTCGGACTGGTAGACGCCGCCCGTATACGGGAAATGCAGGACCGTATCGGGCGTGGCCGGAAACAGGAAGGTCTGCAGATAGGACTGGAAGTTCTGGTGCTGGCTGCTGTAGCGCATGCCGAGCGTCAGATCCAAAGCGTCGGTGAAATAGTAGGTCGCGTCGCCGTAAATCGCGATTTCCTTATAGGTGCTGGGCAGTCTGCCGAAGAACGGCAAGGCCGGCCCGTTGGCGTTGGTCTGCGGCACTGCATAGCCGGGGAGCTGCCCGTTCGGCGTCTCGGCGTCGACCAGATAGATCGACTCGTTCGTGATCTCCCGCGTGTAGAACCCGCCGAACACCCATTCGAGATTCTTGTTGTCGGGAGAGGCGAGCCGCACTTCCTGGGTGAACTTCTTGGTCAAAAGCTCGGTCGGAAGAGTCAGCGGAATGGTCGGAGACGCTTCCGGAACGCCGGTATAAGAGTCCACGCCGTACAGGAGCAGAATGAAGTTGTAGACCGGGCTGACGTCCAGCGTCGTCTTCGTTTCGTTGGACTGATAGCTCGTGATGGATGTCAGCTTCGACCAGTGGAAATCCCAGTTCGCTTCGGCCGAGTAGACGTTGAGGTTCTTTTCCGACGGCTGCAGCACGTCATAGGACTGATCGTAAGGGCCCTGGACAGGCTGGTGCGTCGTGAAATCCTTGAGCACCGCATCGTAGCCGTTGGCGAAATCGTGCTCGGTGAGGGCAGTCAGGCGGACATCGAGGTCCGGCGTGATCTGGGCGAGGAACGAAGCGCGGCCGCTGAACGTCCTGCCGGCGCCCACATTCTGCCGTCCGTGATCGGGATCATGCGCATAGCCCGACTGGTACAGCTGCACGCCGTCCAGGCGCAGCGCCGCCTTGTCGCCGAACACCGGGATATTCGCCATCAGCCGCAGGGCATCGTTCAGCGAGCCGTGCTCGGTATCGGAGCCTTCCGCTTCGGCCATCGCATCCCAGACCCCGAGTTCCGGCTTCGTGGTGATGTACCGGATGGCGCCGCCCATCGAGTTCGCGCCGTACAACGTGCCCTGCGGGCCGGCAAGCACCTCGACGCGCTGCATGTCGAACAGATCGAAATTCGGCGCATAGGAGCCGATGCCGAACTGCGTGCTCGAACCCATCGGCACGTCGTCGAGATAGATGCCGACCGTGTTGCCTTTCTGCACGGAGCCCGACGTGACGCCGCGCAGCACGATCTGGTCGGTTGTGGGTCCCGCCTGAAAATAGCTGAGGCTCGGCACCGTGCCGGCAAAGTCGGTGAAGCTGTTGGCGTGCATCTGCGCAAGGTCCGCGTTGCTCAGCGCGGTCAGTCCGCCGCCGACGCTTTGCACGGACTCCGAACGCCGCGACGCGGTAACGACAACGGTTTCGACCGTGCCGTTGTCCGCCGACGGCTGTGTGGCGGCCGCCTGCTGTGCCCACGCCCCGCTCGCACTGCAAAGAGCCGCGAGAGCCGCTCCGCAAAATAAGACACGCTTGATCGACAGACGCATCGTCTGTTTCCCCTGGGTTTAGCACCGGGCGGTGAAACGCCTCGAGCTGGTTGTTTCCTCATGCGCGGGTTGGATCCCCGCGGCGCCGCTTCGCACGTCTGTCGATGCTAGTTCGTGCGTCCGGGGTGCCGCAAGAATAATTCAGCAACGGATGAACACGAATTTCCGCACGCGATGAATTCGTTGGACCTTGTGGCGGAAAAGCAACGGCTGCGGAGGATTGCGGCGATGCGGAAAATCCGGCCACTATCGCAATCCGGGGGATCAAGAGGCCAGGTTATGGAGCGCAAGCCCAAGCGCCGCAAAAAGAAGATAGCCGCAAAGTCCACTGCCAAACGCAGCAGGGGCCGTCCCAACAACAAGGAAAGCGCCGGCCCGGCCATGCGCGAGCGCATTCTCGACGCGGCGGAGGAGCTCTTTGCCCAGCACGGCTTCGACGGCGTCACCGTACGCCAGGTCACGCGCAAAGCCGCGGTCGACGTCGCCCTCGCCCATTATTACTTCGGCACGAAGCGCGGGCTTTTCGATTCGGTGTTCCTGCGCCGCGCGGCCATCCTCAACCAGGCGCGTCTCAAGGCCATTGACGACTACCAGGTCAACCCGGGGCCCGGCGGCGCAACAATCGAAGGGTTTATCGGCGCATTCCTCGATCCCGTCATCGAGCGCTGGTCGACGGGCGGCCGGGGCTGGAAGAATTATCTCGCGATCGTCGCGCAGGTGAACAACACCCCCAAATGGGGCGGCGAAACGATGGCCCGGTATTTCGATCCCGTCATCCATCGCCTGATCGACGCGCTGCGAGGCATCATGCCCGGCGCGCACGATGTCGATCTCTACTGGAGCTACCAGTTTCTGTCGGGCGCGCTGACGCTGACATTTGCGGAGACCGGCCGCATCGACCTTCTTTCATCCGGCCTCTGCCACTCATCCGATCATCACGCGGTGAAAGACAGGCTTGCGCCTTTCATCGCCGCCGGCTTCCAGAAGATCTGCTTCTCGAAGCGCCACGGATAACGCGAGACGGGCGTATTGACGGACCGGCGGTTCATCGCGTAGAGAGCGCGCCATGTTCCACGCGAGCACATTCGCCAGCCGACGCCGCAGCCTCCACATCGGGGCCGGACGAACGCGCGCGTAGCAACCACGCGAGACATCCGAAAACGTCACGCCCCGTCGAGAAATCGGCGGGTTTTTTGTGTTTGGGGAGACGCATGAACGCCTATCACGACGCCGTCCGGCGGACGGAAGAGCACCTGATGAACTCCTGGCCGTCGCTGCGCACCGTGATGTATGACGGCTGGGTCCTTCGCGAGGCGATGGGCTATACCAAGCGCGCCAACTCGGCGATGGCGCTGCATGCGCGGGGTTGCTTCGCCGCGACGCTGGACGAAGCCGAACGCTTCTACGCGGCGGCCGGGTGTCCGACGGTTTTCCGGCTCACGCCGCTGGCCGGCGACAAGCCGGACCGGATGCTGGGCGATCTCGGTTACGGCGTCGTCGACGAGACCATCGTGATGACCGCGGCATTGGTCGAGGGCCCCGACATGGACGATGCCGTCACCATCGCGCAGGATTGCACCGCGACATGGGAGAACGGTTATGCGGACGCGCATGCGCTGACGCCCGACGCGCGCCGTGCCCACAGAGCCATCCTCGACCGCATCGCGCCGTTCTCGAAGGGCTTCGCGATCGCGTGGCAGGACGGCCGTCCCGTCGCGTTCGGCCTCGGCGTCGTCGAGCGCGATCATCTGGGACTGTTCGACATCGTCACGGCGCCGGACGCGCGCAGGAACGGCGCGGCCCGCAGGCTCGTGAGCGCATTGATGCGCTGGGGCTCGGAGAAGAATGCGACGACGGCGTGGCTGAGCGTGATCGCCGACAACGAACGCGCCAAACCGCTCTACGCGCAGCTGGGCTTTCGCGAGCTGTATCGGTATCATTATCGGGTGGCTCGTTGAACAAATCCTCCCCCAAACTTCGTTCGGGGGAGGATTGCGCGTGCCTTAACAGTGCTGCGGCAGCGGCTCCAGCCGCGTCAGCGTCGCGCGCAGCGTGTAGTCGGGATAGACGAGCGACATCGAGCCGCTGATGCCGTTGTCGTAGAGATGCGCCGCGATTTCGTAGTCGGGCTGCTCCTTGTGCGTCGACAGCGGGAAATAGCTGATCAGCACCGGCCAGGCGCGCAGGCCTTTCAGGAGACCGTGCTTGTCCTGCGCCATCTCGGAGGCCAACGCGGTCGCACGCGCCTCTTTGCCGATGACGGCGGTGGAAAAGTTCAGATCGCTGCGATCGCCGCCCTGGAACACAAGATGCTTCGTCGAGGAGCTGCCGTTTTCCGCCGAGCGCAGGATGTCGAGCACCTGCGTCGTCGGAAACTCCGTCGCTTTGGGCAGCGCAAATTTGCGTGGCCGTCCTGCCAGCAGCTCGACATTGCCCGAGCCGTCCGGCGCCAGCGCCGCGGAGCCGCGTTGACGGCTTTGCATCCTGCCGTTCCGCGAATTGCCGATATCGAACCGCATGGTGCGGCCGTCCTTGCTTTCCCAGGCGGTGACAAAAAAGTCGGTGCGGGTCGCGGCCCCTTGCGAGTCCGTCATGTCGACGATCAGGCGCTGCGTCGTCGACCAGCCGTCGCAGGTGTCGTGGAATTCGATCGCCATGCGCCCGCGCGCGGTGAGAATGCTGCCGGACGTATGCGCAAGCGCGACATCGTAGACGGCGCGATAGGACGCAAGATGCGGCGCCGGCGCTGCACCGAGCCCCAGAACCGCCACCGGCAGCGCAACCGCAACCGCAAGCTTCACGCGGATGTCCCGTCATGGCTCATCAGCGCGCCGTAGAGCTCCGGCCGGCGGTCGCGGAACAGCCCCCACGAGGCGCGCGCGGCGGCGATGCCATCGAGATCGAAGCTCGCCGAGCAGAAGCCCTCGTCGGTGCGTCCGAGCTCGGCGGCGATGTCGCCCGTCGGTCCCGCGATGAACGACGAACCGTAGAAGGTCATGTCCCAGGCCTGCCCTTTTTCCTTGCCGATGCGGTTCGCAGCCACCAGCGGAACATAATTCGCGGCCGCGTGCCCCTGCATGACGCGGCGCCAGTGATCGCGGCTGTCGACGGGCGGCGCCGGCGGCGGCTCGCTGCCGATTGCGGTCGGATAGAAGAGCGCTTCCGCGCCCTGGAGCGCCATGGCGCGCGCGGATTCCGGAAACCACTGGTCCCAGCAGATCGCCGCGCCCATCACGCCGAATTTCGTCTTCCACACCTTGAAGCCCGTGTCGCCCGGCGTGAAGTAGAACTTCTCCTGATAGCCGGGCCCGTCGGGAATATGCGATTTGCGATAAAGCCCCAGCACCCGGCCGTCGGCATCGACCATGGCGAGCGAATTGAAATGGGCGCGGCCGGCCTGTTCGAAGAAGCTCACCGGCAATACGACGCCGAGCTCGGCCGCGAGCTCCGCCATCTCCGCGATCAGCGGATTGCCTGCGAACGGCTTCGCCAGCGCGAAATGCTCGGCCAGCTGGTCCTGGCAGAAATAAGGAGTCTCGAACAGCTCCTGCACCAGGATGACATTGGCGCCCGTACCCGCCGCCGCGCGAACCAGCTCCTTCGCCTTCGCGATGTTGCGCTTCGTGTCCCAGCTGCAGGCGAACTGCGTGGCCGCGAGCGTGACGTTTCTCATGCCGGCTCCTGCTGGGTGATGCAATGGATGCCGCCGCCGCCTTCCACGATGTCGAGCGCGTCGATCTGGAGGATGTCGCGGCCCGGGAAACATTCGGCGAGCGCATCGCGGGCGCGCTCGTCGTGCGGATCGTCGAAAGCCGGCATCACGAGGCCGCCATTGCAGAGATAGAAATTGATGTAGCTCGCCTGCAGCGGCCGCCCCCGGAAATCGGCGCGCGGCTTTTTCGGTTGGGCGATCTCGACGATCTCGAACCGGCGGCCTTCGGCATCGCGGGCTTCGCCCAGTCTGCGGATCGCTTCGAGCACCGGTTCGTAATCGGGATGGTTCTTCGAGGCCGGCACGCCCACGATCACGCGTCCCGGCGCGGCGAAGCAGGCGATGTTGTCGATATGGCCGTCGGTCTCGTCATCGGAGAAACCTTCGCCGAGCCAGAGAATGCGCCGCGCGCCAGTGAAGAGCGCCAGCCGTTCCTCCACCTGTTGACGATCGAGATTGGGATTGCGGTTCTCGTTGAGGAGACATTGTTCCGTCGTGATCAGCGTGCCTTCGCCGTCGACATGGATGGCGCCGCCTTCGCAGGTCAGCGGCCCGCGATAGGCGCGCACGCCGGCTTCGCCGAGGATCTTGCCGCCGAGTGCCGCGTCGTCCGCATACGGATGGTATTTGTTGCCCCAGGCGTTGAAGTGCCAGGCGACGCCGGCGCGCTTGCCGTCCGCGCCGACGAGGAATGTCGGCCCCATGTCCCGCGACCAGGAATCATCGAGCGCCGCTTCGAAGATCTGGACCTTGCCGGCGCAGGCCAGCCGGGCTTCCGCCGTATCGTGCGGACGCGCCACCATTGTCACCGGCTCGAAGGAAGAGACCGCACGCGCGACGCGGGCATAGGCCTGTTTCGCACGCAAAAGTCCTTCCGGACCGCCCCAGGCTTCCGTGCGGCATGGCCAGCACATCCAGGTGCGCGCATGCGGCGCCCACTCGGCGGGCATCGCATAGCCGTCACGCACCGGACATGGGTCGTCTGCATCGAGCCGTCTGGTCATAACCTTCTATAGCGGGTCGGGCCGCGTCACGGGAACCCCTCGCCTCGCGCGCCGCCTTTGGACTACGTTTCCTCAAGAACAAGGAGTTTCGCATGAGCGGAAAAGTCGAGTCGCGTCTGAAGGATCTGGGCATCCAACTGCCGACGCCGCCCGCGCCGGTGGCAAGCTATGTGCCGTATGTCGTGAGCGGCAATCTCGTCTTCGTCTCCGGCCAGGTGACGGTCGCGGCGGACGGCCTCAAATATGTGGGCATCGTCGGCAAGGATCTGTCGCTCGAAGACGGTAAGGCTGCGGCGCGGCTCTGCGCCGTCAACGTGCTGGCGCAGGTCAAGGCGGCGGCCGGCGGCGATCTCGACCGCGTCAAGCGCTGCGTGAAGGTCACCGTCTTCGTCAACGCCGTGCCCGGCTATGCACAGCATCCCGAAATCGCCAACGGCGCTTCCGATCTCTTCGTCGAAGTCTTCGGCGATGCCGGCAAGCATGCGCGTGCCGCGGTCGGCGCAGGCTCGCTGCCCCGCAATGTGGCGACCGAGGTCGAGGCCGTGTTCGAGCTCGCGTGACGAAGCACCAGCTTACCGCGCGTCTGGCCGGGCCGGCGGCGTCCATCGGGGCCGCCGCCTGGAACGCGTGTGCCAATCCCGATGGCGAGGACCGGCCGCATCCCTTCACGGCTTACGAGTTCTTCGCCGCGTGCGAGGAGTCCGGCTCCGCCTCCGCGCGGACCGGCTGGCGCCCCTGTCATCTCGTCGTCGAGGACGAAGACCGGATCGTGGGTCTGCTGCCGCTTTATCTGAAGAACCACAGCCAGGGCGAATATGTCTTCGACCATGGCTGGGCCGAGGCCTTCGAGCGCGCCGGCGGCGATTACTATCCGAAGCTGCAGGCCTCGGTGCCGTTCACGCCGGTGACGGGCCCGCGTCTTCTCGTGGCGAAGGGCGCCGACAAAGACAATGTGCGGACAATGTTGCTGGCGGGCGGCGCCTCCGCCGTCAAGGAGCTGCACGCCTCGTCGCTGCACGTCACCTTCCTCACCGAAGAGGAATGGCGCGCGGCCGGCGATGTCGGATATCTGCAGCGCACCGATCAGCAATTCCATTGGGAAAATCACGGCTATGCAAGCTTCGACCAGTTTCTGGGCGAGCTGTCGTCGTCGAAGCGGAAAAATCTGCGCAAGGAGCGCGCGGCCGTGCGCGAGGCGGGAATCGAATTCGACTGGCTGACGGGGCGCGATCTGACCGAGGCCGTGTGGGACCAGTTCTTCGTCTTCTATATGGATACGGGCGGGCGCAAATGGGGACATCCCTATCTGACGCGCGAGTTCTTCAGCCGCGTCGGCGCCGGCATGGCCGACCAGATCCTTCTCGTGATTGCGCGCCGCGCCGGACGTCCCATCGCCGGCGCGCTCAATTTCTTCGGCCAGGGCGTCTTGTACGGGCGCAACTGGGGCGCGGTCGAATATCTGCCCTTTCTCCATTTCGAGACCTGCTACTACCAGGCCATCGACTACGCCATCGCCAACAGGTTCCGGAAGGTCGAGGCGGGCGCGCAAGGCGCACACAAACTGATGCGCGGCTATCTTCCGGTTCCGACTTACAGCGCGCATTTCATCGCTCACGCAGGTTTGAGGCGAGCTGTGTCCGACTATCTCAATCGTGAGCGCGAAGCCGTCGCGGAACAGATCGAAGAATTGACCGAGCTTGGACCGTTTCGCAAAAGCGACGCATAATTCCGCGCGTTGCAAACGCATTTTCTTCAACGACAGTACAAATTTTTTCAACCAGAAGCGTCGCCTCACAGAATGTCGCGGCAGTTAGGTAGCGCCAGGGAAACCGAAGCATCCGGGCAGCATTATCCTCACGAGTGTTGGTTACGAGGTTACATTTGTTGCAGTCGACGGCCCATAGCGGAAGCCCAGCGGTGCTGATCGCGGAAGACGAAATGCTGATCCGCTTCGCGCTTTCGGACTGCCTCGCCGATCGCGGTTTCCGGGTCCTCGAGGCCGCGAGCGCCGCCGAGGCTATCGACCTTCTCGAGACCGAGGAGGAAATCGATCTGGTGTTCACCGACATCCGCATGCCGGGTTCGATGAACGGCATCGATCTCGCC
>DATKON010000133.1:0-7027 GCA_035524575.1 Rhizomicrobium sp. | reverse complement strand
CGGCTTCCACCGCCTTCTCGACGCCACGCTTCAGGTCCATCGGGTTCATGCCGGCGGCCACCGACTTCGCGCCCTCGCGGACGATCGACTGGGCCAGAACGGTCGCCGTCGTCGTGCCGTCGCCGGCTGCGTCATTGGTCTTCGAGGCCACTTCGCGCACCATCTGGGCGCCCATGTTCTCGAACTTGTCGGCAAGTTCGATCTCCTTCGCCACCGTCACGCCGTCCTTGGTCGTGCGCGGGGCACCGAAGCTCTTCTCGATGACGACGTTGCGGCCCTTGGGACCGAGCGTCACTTTCACTGCATCGGCGAGAATGTCGACGCCGCGGAGCATCCGCTCGCGGGCATCGGCGCCGAATTTTACGTCTTTCGCTGCCATTGTTGTCTCCTGAATTCTGAAATCTGTGCCAAGCGAGTGGCGAATTGCGAGTAGCGAATAGAAACTTCGCTATTCGTTAGCCCCATTGGCTGCTCGCTCAGGCAGCCTTCTTCTTGCTGGTGGGACGACCTTCGAGGACGCCCATGATGTCGCTCTCCTTCATGATGAGGAGCTCTTCGCCATCGACCTTGACCTCGGTGCCCGACCATTTGCCGAACAGCACGAAGTCGCCGGCCTTCACTTCGGGGGCGACGCGCTTGCCGTTTTCGTCGAGGGCGCCGGGGCCGACAGCGACGACTTCGCCTTCCTGCGGCTTCTCCTGGGCGGTGTCGGGGATGATGATGCCGCCGGGGGTCTTCTGATCCTCCTGGACGCGGCGGACGACCACGCGGTCGCCAAGCGGACGGAATTTCATGGAGTGGTCTCCTTAAAAGTTCAACAAAATCAAAAGCTTGCGCTTTTTCAGGGACCCTGGAGCCCCCACGTAGCAGCACTCCAGCCTGGAGAGTGCCAGCTACTCGAGCGGGTATCTAGGCGCCGGTCGGCGGGAGGTCAAGGCGGACTTTGGGCCAAGACAGAAAATTTCTTTGGGGTGGGTGTGAGCGGAGGAACGGCCGGCACCCCCGGCGCAGCCGGCTTTCCACCAACTGCTCACTACTCACCACGCGCCGGCTGCGGTACAGCGGAGGGGACACGCTATTTCGGGCACCTCACATGACTTCCAACATCCCCGACGGCTTCGCGCCGTTCAAATTCGCCATGGGCTTCATCGAGAATGTCGGCCCGCTCTACGGCAAATGGACCGGCACGCATCTGCATCTCGGATTCTGCGTCGAGACGCGACACTGCAATCCGGGCAAGGTCTGCCATGGCGGCATGCTCGCGACCTTCGCCGACATGTTCCTGCCGATCGCCGCACGCTTCCAGGCGAAGACGGATATGGGCTTTTTGCCAACGGTCAATCTCACCTGCGACTTTCTCGCGCCGGCGCCGCTCGGTGCCTGGGTCGAGGCGAGTGCGGAGCCGATCAAGGTCACGAAGAACCTTCTCTTCGCGCAGGGACTCGCGACCGCCGACGGCCAGCCGGTGCTGCGCGCCAACGGCATCTTCAAGATCACGTCGACGACATCGACCAAAAGCGGCGACTTTACGCTGAAAGATCTGTTCGACTGGGAGAAGAAGTGATCGGCGAAGGCTTCTAACGCCCCACGATCGGCGTTTCGACCGCCACAAATGCGATCTTGTTGACGCCGCTGCAGGCGAGCCAGAGATTGCCGTCGGGCGTGTGCACCATGTTGCGCACCACGCCGCCGCCGGACGGTATTTCCCAGGTCTGAAATGCGTGCGTCTTCGTATCGAAGCGGACGAGCGTGTTCGGCAACGTGTTGGACTCGCTGTACCAGATCTGATCGCCGACGGCCGTAATGCCATAGGGTTCTGATTTAGGCCCGCCGGGCGATGGCCATTCTTCGACTTCGCCGGTTTTCGGATCGAGTCGGCCGAGATAGCCCCGCGCGTAATCGGAATAGTAGATCATGCCGTGCGCCGTGATGGCGACGCGGCGCGGGCGCGAGTCCGGGTGCGGCAACGCATATTCACGGATCGCCAGCGTGTCGGGATCGATTCGGCCGATCTTGTTGCTGCCGAACTCCGCGAAATACGGCACGCCGCGGCTGTCGATCACCATGCCGTAGGGATTGGAATGCGGCGTCGGCGAGGTGACGAGCTTGACGGTGCCCGTTTTCGGATCGAGCCGGCCGACCATGTTGCCTGCCTGCACGGTGAAATAGATGCTGCCGTTCGGCGCCATCAGCAGCGTATGCGGATCGCGTGCCCTGGCATCGGGCATGGGGAATTGTCTGACGTCGCCGGTCTTGGGATCGAGCCTGCCGATATAGGCCGCGAAATTCGCGGTGAACCAGACATCGCCGTCCCCGTCGGCAATGAGCCCGTGCGGGCCGGAGCCGGGCGGCAGGCGAAACTCCTCGAACGTTTGCGTATTGGGATTGAAGCGGCCGAGCACATTGGCCATCTGGCCCGAATACCAGACCGATCCGTCCGGCGCATACATCGGATCGTGCGGCCGCGATCCCGGCGTCGGGACATCCCACTCCTTGATCGTCACGTGCACGGCGCCGGGGACGACGACGGCAGGCGGCAACGCTTTCGGCGGAAAATTCTTCGCGAGATAATCGACGATGGTCGTGATGCGGTCGGCGGGAACCTGCGCGCCCGCATTCATCATCATGTGCACGACCGTGTCCCATTCGGCGCGGGTGTGGCCGGAGCGTGTGATCATGGTCAGCGCATGGCACGACGAGCACGTGGACGCGACAGTGTCTTTTGCGGCGCCATCTGGCAGGGTCTGGGCGAGTGCGGAGGACGCCGCGAAGAAAAGCGCGCCCACAACGACGACAGCGTTTCGCATGGCGGACCTGTCCGAAGGATCGGTGTCGCCAAAACGATAGGCGTGCGGTTTTTGAGCGTCAATCAACGGCCTCGCGCGCAAATCCGCAGCGCCGTTTTGCTGCGAAGTCTCAAGGGGCTACGCGATCTTCAGGACGTCCCATCCGGCCGGAAGGAGATTGTCCTCCGAGCCCCATTTGACGCGTCCGCGATTGTCCGGCGCGATGACGATCTTGTCCGGCTTGCGCGACAGCCACGCGCCCCACCAGCTGAAGGTGGAGTTGCCGATGATGAAATGCCGGCAGCGGCTCATCAGCGCCACGTCTTCGAAGCTCCTGTCGCCGCGATTGTGATCGACGAAATGGATCGGATAGGAGAAATTCCAGCGCTCGCGGATCCAGGGGAAATTGTCGGCGAAACAGAAGAAGGTGGGATCGGGCACGCGCGCGACAAGCCGCGCGATCGCCTCTTCGTAATACGAAAACGGCAGTTGCGCGATCTGCGACGGCGGCGGCTGATTGAAGGCATGATGCGCGCCGTGCATCTGACGCACGTGCAGGCAGACTGCGTTGCTCGTCGCGATCTGCTGGCAGACATCCAGCGACTTGGGCGAAAGCGGCGACACGACCTGCAGCTCGTTCCTGATCTTGTCCGCGATGGATGCGAAATAGCGTTCCGACTGCCAGTAACCTTCCAGGCGGACCGTCGAACGCAGCCGCGCGCCGGCCATGACGGCGTCGAAATCGGATTCGCGGATGACGAAGCGTTGCGGCAGCGGCACATGTCGCGACAGCGAAACCTGCAGATCGCGAATCTGGCGGCCGAAAGGCGGCGGATAGCACAACCGCGCGGGTGCGAAAGAGGCAGCGATGGCAAAATGGCTCAATTGCGCGGTAGCGCCGTATTTTTTGTCGCGCGCGAACCCGGAGACCGCATCTAGCAGAAGTTCGGCGCCGCGCGTCTCGGCGATCGCCCGCGCAGCCGCATAGATAAAGAGCTGGTTGCCGAGGCCGTCATGCAGCCGGGCGATGATCCGGCGGTGCATCATGCCTTAACCGTCTTCACGGCCCGCTTGACCCTCATGATCGCCTTTCCTAGTTTCCCCGCCGGAGCCGCCGACATCGTTTTGCCCGTTTGTGTGTGAGTTTCAAAGGTATGCGTCGATGAATTTCAGTATCCCGCGGCTCCTGGCGGGCGCAGATTCCTGGACGGAGTTGGGACGCATGTTGCGCGGGGGCCGACATTTGCGCGCCTGGATCGAGGCCGGCAGGCCCGCGCCCGTTCCCCATCCGGTGAAGGTCCGCAACATCCTGACAGTCGCGCAGCTGTTCGGCCTCAAGAAGCTGGTCGAGACGGGCACGCAGGCCGGCGCCACACTGGCGGCCACGATGCACCATTTCGACGAGCTCTACTCGATCGAGATCTATGAGCCTTCGGTCGTCGCCGCCAGGAAGCGCTTCGCGGACCATCCGAAGGTCAAGATCATCCATGGCGACAGCGCGACCGCGCTGCCCGAGGTCGTGAAGCAGATTGATGACCCGATCCTTTTCTGGCTCGATGGCCATTACAGCGGCGAGGGCACGGGGATGGGCGAAGACCACTCGCCGATCCTCGAAGAGATCCGGCACATTCTCGATCTGCGCCCCGTGGGCCGCGACGCCATCATCATCGACGACGCGCGGCTCTTCATCGGCAAAGACGGCTATCCGCCGCTGGATGCGTTCGTGAAGGAAATGAAGTCGGCCTTCGGCGTCAAGCCGCGCTGCGCCGATGATGCGATCTTCATCCTTCCGCACTAGGGGGCGGGTTCGCGATGGTCAAACGGCTGGGGCGAATGCTGCGGGATGCCGGGGAGATTCCGCAATTCCTCCGCGACTATCG
The DNA here is from genome assembly GCA_035524575.1 of Rhizomicrobium sp. Lineage (GTDB taxonomy): Bacteria > Pseudomonadota > Alphaproteobacteria > Micropepsales > Micropepsaceae > Rhizomicrobium. Next base: position 2,361 of record DATKON010000133.1, on the reverse strand, counting down.
CGAGTTGAAGCGGCAGCAGCGGCAGTCGCGGGTGTCGTTTCCCTTCGGCGAGCTTTATCCCTGTCTCGATGACCGCGGCGACAATGCCGGCACTGCGAAGGGCCACTATTTCCATCAGGATCTGCTGGTCGCGAGGCGAATCTTCGCGAACGCGCCGCGCCTGCATATCGATGTCGGAAGCCGCGTCGACGGGTTCGTGGCCCATGTCGCCGCCTATCGCGAGATCGAAGTGTTCGACGTCCGTCCGTTGACATCCCACATCCCGAATGTGCGCTTCAGGCAGGTGGACATGACGGCGCCTCTGCCGCCCGCGCTTCAGGGCTATTGCGATTCCGCCTCGTGCCTGCACGCGCTCGAGCATTTCGGCCTTGGACGCTACGGCGATCCGGTCGATTTCGAGGGCCATCTGAAGGGTCTCGCCAATCTGAAGGGCGTGCTGGTCCCGGGCGGCAAGCTCTATCTCTCCGTGCCGATCGGCCCCCAGCGCATCGAGTTCAATGCCCATCGCGTGTTCGCGGTGTCGACGCTGCTCGATCTTTTGTCGGATATGCGCGTCGACAGGTTTTCCTATGTCGACGACAGGGGTGACCTGCACGAGAACGCTGCGCTCGAAGCGGACGCCATCGCCGCCAATTTCGGCTGCCGCTACGGCTGCGGGATACTGGAACTCACGAAAAACTAGTGCCATTCCCGCTTTCGCGGGAATGGCACTTATTTTTTAACCCCCGAGAAAACCCTCAAGCACATTCGTCGTGTTCTCGGCGAGCGCGTCCACGTGGTAGCCGCCTTCGAAGACGAACAGCGCCGGTTTCCTCAGCTGGGCGATGGCGGCGCCCATGCGGAGATAATCCTCCGTTCCAATCTTGAAGTGTGAGATCGGATCTTTCTCGTAGGTGTCGAGGCCGAGCGATACCAGCACGACATCCGCGCCGAAGGCTTCGATCGCGCGCAGGGCCTGCGCCAATGCGTCGGCATAGGCCGTCCAGTCGGTGCCGCGCGGCATCGGAAGATTGAGCGTTGCGCTTTCACCTTTGCCGTGGCCCTTTTCGTCGGCGAAGCCGAGGAAATGCGGATAGTCGGTTGCGGGATCGGCGTGCAGCGACGTGAAAAAGACATCGTCGCGCTCGTAGAAGATCGTCTGCGTGCCGTTGCCGTGATGGTAGTCGACGTCGAGGATCGCCGGCTTCAGGCCTCTGGCGCGCAGCCACTCCGCCGCGACGGCGACATTGTTCAGATAGCAATAGCCGCCGAAGAGATCGCGGCTCGCATGATGTCCGGGCGGACGCGTCAGCGCGAACGCATTTTTCTCGCCATTCGCGATGGCCTGCGCAGCCGAAAGCGCGACATCGGCCGCCGCACGCGCCGCGGTCCATGTCCCCTTGTTGATCGGCGTCGCCGTGTCGAAGGTGTAGGAGCCGAGCTGGGATTCGATGTCGCCGATGCGTCGCTCGCGCAGGCCGCGCGCCGGCCAGCAGGACGGAATGGCTTCTGTCTTCTCGCCATAGCGCTTCGCCCAGGCGGCATGGGCGCCGGCCAGGAAATCCAGGAAGGCTTTATCGTGCACGCGGCCGATGACGGTGTCGTCGAAGGCCTGCTGCGGCAGGATGGGGCCGAGCTTTCGCTCTTCGATGCGGGCGCGAACCGCTTCCGCGCGCGCCGGGATCTCGACGGCCGGCGCCATGCGGCCCTGCTCGAACTCCATCAGCGGTGCGTGGCCCTGATGCTCATGCGCATAAAATGTCTTCATGCCCGCAGGAAAGGCCAAAGAACCCGCGAACTCAATATCGAATTTGTCCGCACATATTGACGGCCGGAAGGGGAGGGCGGAAAGAAGAGGCGACTGCCGGAGGGAAAGATGAGCGCGCCGAATCTGAATGCCGATCTCGTGGGAATCCCCGGTGGGCGGACGAAGCTGCAGACGCCGGCGCTGGTCATCGATCTCGATATTCTCGAGCGCAACATCGCGCGCATGGCCGAGCATGCCCGCGTCCGCGGAATCGCACTGCGTCCGCACGCCAAGACGCACAAATCCGGCGAGCTGGCGCGACGTCAGATCGAAGCCGGCGCGCTCGGCATCTGCGTCGCCAAGCTCGGCGAAGCCGAAGCGCTGGCGGAGGCGGGCGTGGAAAACATCCTCATCACCTCGCCGGTCGTCACCGAGAAGGGTATCGAGCGTCTCATCGCGCTCAACGCGCGCATCGGCGACCTGATGGCGACCCTCGACAATGCGCATGTTGCCGCACGCATCGATCAGGCGGCGAAGGCGAGCGGCAAGAAGCTGAAGGTTCTCGTCGATCTCGATCCCGGCATGAGCCGGACCGGCATTGCGATGGGTGACGCCGCTTTCGCGCTGGTCGAGCA
>DATKON010000132.1:0-93666 GCA_035524575.1 Rhizomicrobium sp. | reverse complement strand
TGGGTATTGAAATCGCCCAGCGAGGACACGGCGTTGGCGCCGGTCAGCGTCGCCTGGCCGGAATTGCCGGTCAGGTAGCCGGCCTCGATAAGGCCGGTGCCGCCATCTTCGTCGACGGTGTTGGTGCCGAGCTCGAGATCGACGTCGCTGCCACCCACATTCAGCGTGCCCGAGATCGACAGCGCGACGGTGTTGTCCAGCGTGAAGTTCTGGCCGTGGGTATTGAAATCGCCCAGCGAGGACACGGCGTTGGCGCCGGTCAGCGTCGCCTGGCCGGAATTGCCGGTCAGGTAACCCGCCGTGATCGTGCCTGTGCCGCCGTCTTCGTCGACAGCGTTGGTGCCGAGCTCGAGATCGACTTCGCTGCCGCCCGCATTGACGGCGCCGGAGATGGACAGCGCCACCGTGTCGTCGAGCGTGAAGTTCTGGTTGTGGGTGTCGAAATTGCCCAGCGAGGAAATGACGTTGGCGCCGGTCAGCGTCGCCTGGCCCGAATTGCCCGTCAGGTAACCCGCCGTGATCGTGCCTGTGCCGCCGTCTTCGTCGACGCTGTTCGCGCCGAGCTCGAGATCGACTTCGCTGCCGCCCGCGTTGAGCGCACCGGAGATCGACAGCGCGACGGTGTTGTCGAGCTTGAAGTTCTGGCCGTTGGTGTCGAAGTTGCCGAGCGTCGCCACCGCATTTGCGCCGTCGAGCGTTGCCTCGCCGGACGTGCCGGTCAGGTAACCGGCGGTGATCGTGCCCGTGCCGTTTTCGGTGACTGTGTTGGTGCCGAGCTCGAGATCGACCTCGCTGCCGCCCGCGTTGAGCGCACCGGAGATGATCAGCGGAACGGTGTCGACCAGCTTGAAGTTCTGGTTGTTGGTGTCGAAGTTGCCCAGCGTCGCCACCGCATTTGCGCCGTCGAGCGTGGCCTCGCCCGTCGTGCCCGCCAGTTCGCCCGCCTCGATGGCCCCCGTGGCGCCGTCTTCGTCGACACTATTGGTGCCGAGCTCGAGATCGACCTCGCTGCCGCCGGCATTGACCGTGCCCGAGATCGACAGCGCGATGGTGTTGTCGAGCTTGAAGTTCTGGCCATTCGTGTTGAAGTCGCCCAGCGTCGAGACGACGTTGTGACCGTCGAGCGTCGCCTGGCCGGAATTGCCGGTCAGGTAGCCGGCCGTGATGAAGCCCGTGCCGCCGTCTTCGTCGACATTGTTCGTGCCCTGCTCGAGGTCGACTTCGCTGCCGCCGACATCGAGATGGCCGGAGATCGACAGCGCGACGGTGTTGTCGAGTGTGAAGTTCTGGCCGTGCGTATCGAAGTCGCCCAGCGAGGAAATGACGTTCGCGCCGGTCAGCATCGCCTGGCCGGAATTGCCGGTCAGATAGCCGGCCTCGATAAGGCCGGTGCCGCCAGCCTCGTCGACATTGTTGCTGCCGAGCTCGAGATCGACGCCACTGCCACCTACATTCAGCGTGCCCGAGATCGATAGCGCGACGGTGTTGTCCAGCGTGAAGTTCTGGCCGTGGGTATTGAAATCGCCTAGCGAGGACACGGCGTTGGCGCCGGTCAGCGTTACCTGTCCGGAATTGCCGGTCAGGTAGCCAGCCGTGATGAAGCCTGTGCCGCCGTCTTCGTCGACATTGTTGGTGCCCTGCTCGAGGTCGACTTCGCTGCCGCCCGCATTGACGGCGCCGGAGATCGACAGCGCGACGGTGTTGTCGAGCGTGAAGTTCTGATTGTGGGTGTTGAAGTCGCCCAGCGAGGAAATGACGTTGGCGCCGGTCAGCGTCGCCTGGCCCGAATTGCCCGTCAGGTAACCCGCCGTGATCGTGCCCACGCCGCCGTCTTCGTCGACATTGTTGGTGCCGAGCTCGAGATCGACCTCGCTGCCGCCCGCGTTGAGCGCACCGGTGATCGACAGCGCGACGGTGTTGTCGAGCTTGAAGTTCTGGCCGTTGGTGTCGAAGTTGCCCAGCGTCGCCACCGCATTTGCGCCGGTGAGCGTCGCCTCGCCGGAGTTGCCGGTCAGATAGCCGGCCGTGATCGTGCCCGTGCCGCCGTTTTCGTCGACGCTGTTCGTGCCGAGCTCGAGATCGACCTCGCTGCCGCCCGCGTTGATGGCGCCCGAGATCGTGACCGGCGCGCTGTTGATGATCAGCACGTTGCCGCCGCCGCTTTCCAGCGTGCCCGCAACCGTCAGCGCAACCGTGTTGTTGAGCGCAAAGTTGCCGCCGTTGCTGTTGTAATCGCCGCCGCCGGCATCGCCGAGCGAGGCGACGGCGTTCAAGCCCAGCAGCGTGGTCGTGCCGGAATTGCCCTTCAGCTCGCCCGCCGTGATCGTGCCCGCGCCGCTCTCGCTGACCGCGTTGCTACCGAGCTCGAGATCGACCTCGCTGCCGCCGGCATTGACGGCGCCGGAGATCGACAGCGCGACGGTGTTGTCGAGCTTGAAGTTCTGGCCGTTCGTGTTGAAGCCGCCCAGCGTCGAGACGACGTTGTGACCGTCGAGCGTCGCCTGGCCGGAATTGCCGGTCAGGTAGCCGGCCGTGATGAAGCCCGTGCCGCCGTCTTCGTCGACAGTGTTGGTGCCGAGCTCGAGGTCGACGGCGCTGCCGCCGGCATTGACTGCGCCGGAGATCGACAGCGCGACGGTGTTGTCGAGCTTGAAGTTTTGGCCATGCGTGTTGAAGTCGCCCAGCGTCGAGACGACGTTGTGACCGTCGAAGGCCGCCGCGCCGGAATTGCCGGTCAGCTCGCCCGCTGTGATCGACCCGTCGCCGCTATTTTCGTCGACGAAGTGGGTGCCGAGCTCGAGATCGACTTCGCCGCTGCCCGCGTCGATAACGCCGGTAATCGTGACATTGCCTGCGGTGAGCTTGACATTGCCGCCGCCCGTTTGGAGCGGGCCGCCGATGATCAGGCTCGCAGTGTCGAGTGTGAAGTCGCCGCCATGCGTGTTGTAATCGCCCACGGAGGAAATGACGTTCGCGCCGGTTAGCGTCGCCTGGCCGGAATTGCCGGTCAGGCTGATAGCGGTGATGCTGCCCGTTGCGTTGTCTTCATCGACCGTGTTGGTGCCGAGCTCGAGATCGACGGAGTAGGCATTGACCGTGCCGGAAATCGAGACGTTGCCACTGTCCGTCAGCGTGACGCTGCCGATGCCGCTCTGAAGCGTTCCGGCGACGGAGAGCGGCACCGTGTTGTTCAGCGTGAAGTCGCTGCCGCTCGAGTTGAAATCGCCGAGCGTGGAAATGACGTTCTGGCCGGTCAGCGTCGCCTGCCCGGACTGGCCCGTCAGCTCGCCGGCCGTGATCGTGCCGGTGCCGCCGTTTTCGTCGAGCGTGCTCGCGAGGATGAGATCGACTTCGCTGCCGCCGGCATTGAGCGCGCCCTTGATCGAGAGGGCCGCCGAATCCGCCAGGATGAAGTTGCCGTAGGCCGGGGCGTTCGCGCCGGTTGAGAAATTCCCAAGCGAATTGATCGTATTTGAACTATCGGACAAATCGACGGAGGCGGCGCTGCCGGTGAGTTCGCCGACATTGGTGATCGCGCCGGCCGTGCCGGTAACGGCGCCCGTCGTTTCGAGATCGAGATTGACCCCGCCGAAGTCCTGATTGTCGGCGACGGTGATCGCGCCCGCCGTGGTTGTGAAGCTGGTGGCGCCCGGTTCGGTCACCGCGCCGATGCGCACCGTCGAAACGTCGAGCGTCGCGTTGCTGAAGTTCGCGGCGCCCGATCCGAGCGTGACCGTGGTGCCCGCCGTCGTCGGCGCATATTCGAACGTCGATCCGGTGATGGTCGTGCCCGCGTCGATGGTGAGGCTGTCGGTCTGGAACGAGACAAGGCCATTGCCGGTCGAGGTGAGTGCGATGCCGGAACCGGTCGTGAGGCCCTCGCCGGCCGCCGTGCCGATGAAGATGTTGCCGGGTGCGCTGACGTTGCCGCCGACGGTGAGCGCGGAATTATCCAACAGCGTGAAGTTGCCGGAATTGTTGACCGTGAACCCGATCAGAACCCCGATGCTGTTGTCGCCCGTGAAGATCGCGTCCTGATTGGAGCTTCCCGTCAGGTACGGCGAATTGATGGTGCCGGCGCTCTCGTCGATCTTCCCGGCAGATGTCAGCGTGATGGGGCCGGCATTGCTGGAGAGCATGCCGGTGATCGTCAGGTCTCCCGACGTCGTCGTGAGATTGAGGATACCGCCGCTCTCTGACACCGTTCCGGCCACCGTCAACGCCTGGGCATTCGTGAGCTGGAGTTCGCCGACCGCCGAGAAGTCACCGAGCGTGGTGATCAGATTGCCGTCGTTCAGCAACGCCGGGCCGCCATTCACCGAACCGGTCAACTTGTTCGCGGTGATGATGCCGCCAGTCTGATTGATCTCGCCCACAGTCTCGAGATCGACCGTGGCCGGCGCGGTCAGGTTTCCTTGGAGGAAAATGGGCGCGGCCAGGCTCCTGAGCGTGATGTCGCCGACAGTATTGCCGTAGCCCGCGGTCACACCGGTGAAGCCGAGCGACGAGACGTCCGTGCCGTAGACAGTCAGCAGGGTCGTGCCTTCCGTCAGCGAGAAATTCCCGCCGGCCCGGAAGGCTTCGAGCCCCAGGACGAAATTGCCGGACTGCGTCAGCGTCGTGTCGTCGACCGACGAGCCGGTGAGCTCGCCCGCGGCGATGGCGCCGCCCGTCTGATCGATCCCACCCGCCGACACGAGCGTCATGATCCGCGCATTGCCGCTTTGCGCGGTCACATTGCCGTCGAGGGTGAGGTCGTGACCCGCGCCCAGCGTCGTCAGCGTGAGATTGCCGGTCATCCCGCCGAGGCCCGCGGTCACGCCCGTAAAGCCGAGCGAGGAGACGTCCGAGCCTTCGACCGTCAGCGCCGTCGAGTCCGTGAGGCTGAAATCGCCGGTCGTTCTGAACGACTCGAGCGTGCCGATCTGGTTGCCGGCATTGGTGAAGATCGCATTGCCCGCCGCCGAGCCCGTGAGTTCGTCCGCAATGATGGCACTGCCGCTCGCGTCGATGCCGCCGCCGGTGTCGACGAGCGTCGCAACCGTCGGATCGAGCGTGCCGGTCATCGTCAGGGCGACGCTGTCGGTCAGCGAGAAGGCGAAGCCCGGATCGGTCCAGGTCGCCAGCGTGCCGATCGCATTGGCCGAGGAGGTGAGCGACACGTCGCCGGCGGCGGAGCCGGTGAGTTCGTCCGCCGTGATCGTGCCGCCCGTCTGATTGATGCCGGCGGCCGAGGTCAGCGTGACGATCTCGGCATGGCCGTTGGAGGCCTGAAGATCGCCCGCGAGTGTGATGCCGTTGCCTGTGCCGGTGGTTTGCAGCGTCAGGTTGCCGTGCGTGACGTTGTTGTACCCCGCCGCCACGCCGCTGAACTGCAGGCCGAACGGATTGGAGTTGTTGACGGTCAGCGCCTCGGTATCGACGAAGCTGAAATCGCCTTCGGCGAAAGAGCCGGTGAGCACGCCGACCTGGTTCGCCTGATCGAGCGTCACCGAGCTGCTAAGGCCCACGGCCGAAAGCGAATTCGCCGTAATGATGCCGCCCGTCTGATTGACGCTCTGGCCTTCGAGGCCGACGGCCTGCGAGCCGCCCGTGCTTTCCGCCGTCACGTTGCCCGTGAGCGTCAGCGCGCCGCTGTCGCCGATGAAAACACTGCCGGTCGTGTGGCCGAAACCGGCGGTGACGCCGCTAAAGCCCAGGCCGGATACGTCATTGCCGGCCACCGTCAGCGACCGGCCGCTGAAAAAGCCCGTCTGCAGATCGAACGTGCCGCCGACCTCGAACGCGTCGAGCGTGGCGACCGAGTTCTGTGCGTCCTGCAGCCGCGCGTCGCCGTTGGCCGACCCGGTGAGCTCGTCGGCGACGATGCCGCCATTCGTCTGCGTGATCATGCCGCCGGAGACGAGCGTGACGATCTGGCCGTCATTGTTGCTCGCTGTGACCGACGCATTCAGCACGAGGTCGCCCGAGCCCGTCTCCAGCGTGATGTCGCCGGTGTTCGAGGTCAGCGCGCCGTTGATGGCCACCGGGCTGGATCCGGTTACGTCAAGCAAGAGATTGTTCTGCGTCGTGATCGCGCCGGTGAGCGTCAGCGCGTTCGCTGTCACGCTGAGCGATTTCAGGTCTTCGACGCCGCCGACGGCGCCATAGAACGTCACCAGGCCGTTCGCGGCACTGACCGTGAGTCCTTCCGCACCGGGCGTCGCCGCGTCGACGGTGGAGTCGAATTCGATGGAGCCGCCCGTGCTCGTCAGCGTCTGGTCGGTGTCGAGCGTGACGGCGCCGTTGTATTTCTGGTTGCCGGAGGTCGTGAGCGTGCCGTCGAAGGTCGTCGCGCCGATGACGGTGAGGCTGGTCAGCGACGCGCTGTCGCCGACATCGGCGTTGAAGCTGGCGTTGCCGTCGATCATCAGCGCCTGCGTGCCCTCGATCGTCGAGGCGAAATCGACCGTGCCGGACATGCTGGCGAGGGTCGTGTCCGCGAGAAGCGTGACCGCTCCGGAATAGGTCTGCGTGCCCGTCGTCCTGATGAAGTCGGTGTCGATCGTCGCCGGCCCGTCGACCGTCAGGCCCGCAAGCGCCGTGCCGAAACCGACTTCGCCTTTGAACTCGGTCGTGCCGGCCGTGTCCGTCGTAAGCGTATTGCCGCCGTCGATCGTCGATTCGAACGTGATGGCACCGCCATTGGTGCTGATCACCTCGGCGCCCGGGCCGACTGTTACCGGGCCGTTGTAGTCCTGGGAGCCCGAGGTCGAGACCGAAACGCCCGCCAGCGTGATGCCGCTCGAGTCGTTGAGATTGAGCTGAGACGCCTGCAGCGTGCCGGTGAACGCGACCGCCGCGGAATCCGTCAGCGCGAAGGAGCCCGTCGTCGTGAACGTGCCGATATTGCTGATGCCGTTGGAATTGGTGGTGAGATCAAGCGATGCGGCGTTGCCGGTGAGCGTTCCAACATCATACACCACGCCGAACATCGTCTCGCCGACCGCGCCGGTCGTCTCGAGATCGAGCGTTTTTCCGGACGCGTCGAATGCACCATCAACGCTGATGGCGCCGGCGGTTGTCGTCTCACCCGATCCCGGTTCCGTGACCGCGCCGATGCGGACGAGATTGACACCGAAGGCGACATCGTTGCTGACGAGGCCGCCACCTCCGCCGAGCGATGCGGTGGCGCCCGTCGTCGCCGGTGCGTATTCGAACGTCCCGCCGACGAAGGCGGTGCCGTTGTCGAATGTCAGGCTGTCGGCCTGAACGGACACAAGCCCGTTGGTGGACGCGGAGAGGGTCACCGGGTGGTTCGGGCCGAACGTGACGCCCGAGGCGTTTGCCGATTCGAGGAAGACATTGCCCGCGCCGCCGGCGCCGGCCGTGATGTTCGTGATCGGCAGGTTGAACGAACCGAACGAGACGTTGTCGCCCGCGACGCTGAGCGCGCTCGCATCCGACAAATAGAAGTTGCCGAGTGCCAAAACGCCTTCGAGCGTTGCGACCTGGTTGTTGCCGCTCAGAAGCGTCGTGTCGCCTACGGACAACATCATGAGCTCGTCGGCCGAGATGCTGCCGGCCGTTGTGCCGCTGCCCGTTTCGGTGATCGCGCCGGCCGACTGCAGCAGGACGACCTGCGTTCCCGAGCCCGTGGCCGAAAGGCTGCCGCCCGTCGCAATCGTGATGCCGGCGTTGCTGCCGACCGTCTGGATTCCGATATTGCCGTTCGTCGACGACACCGCGCCGATAACGGTCAACGCCGACTGGTCGATCAGCACGAAATTGCCGCCGGCGGCGAAGGCGCCGAGCGAGCCGATCAGATCCAGGTTGCTGCTGACGCCGCCAAGGGTCACAGAGCCGCCCGCGCTGCCGGTGAGCTCGGACGCCAGGATGTTGCCGGAGGTCTGATTGATGTTGCCCGACGCGTTCAGCGAGACGGCCTGGCCGGCATTGTACGCGGCCAGCTCGCCCGCGATCGTGAGGTCGTTGCCATTGCCCACCGTCGTCAGCGCGATGTCGCCGCTGTTGGCGTTGACGCCCGGTAGAATGCTGAGCGTGGACAGCGTATTGCCGGCCACGGTCAGGGCGATGGAATCGGTCAGCGCAAAGCCGTTGAGCGTGTTGAAGGCCTCGAGCGTTCCGACCTTGTTGGTCGACGACGTAAGCGAAACCGAGAGCGCCTGACCCGTCAGTTCGTCGGCCGAGAGGCTGCCCCCCGTCTGCGTGATGGCGCCGCCCTCGAGCGTGACGATCTGCGATCCCGAACCATAGGCGGTGACATCGCCGTCCAGCGTGAGCGCGCTGCTCGACAGGAAGATGTTGCCGTGCGTACTGGTCAGAGGCCCGGTGACCGCCAGCTGGGCTCCGTCGTTCAGCGCGAAATCGCCCGTGCTCGTGAAACTGCCGATCCCCAGAATTTGGTTGAAACCCGTGAGGCTAACAGAGGCCGCATTGCCCGAGAGGCCGAGCGCACTCAGCGAGCCGCCGCTGATGGCGCCGGTGGTCTCGAGGTCGAGATTGGCTGCGGGCGAGAAGTAGCCGCCGGGCGCGATGACGATCGAGCCCGCCGTCATGTCGAGCGTCGACGTGACCGGATCGGTCACTGCGCCGACGCGCAGCGTGCTCGCGTTGACGGTGAGGTTGGTGGCCGGCAGCACCCCGCCGGAACCCAGCGTGACGGTCGTGCCGACCGAGAACGGCGCATATTCCAGCGTGTCGGCGAAGACGGTCGTGGGGTTGTTGAAGGCCAGCGTGTCCGCCTCGAGCGAGACCGTGCCCGTGGGGAACGTTTCGATCGTGCCGCCGGCAAAGGTGAGGCCGCTTCCCTTTAGGAAGATGCTGTTCGCCGCCGTGATGTTGCTGTCGACGACGACGTTCAGGCCTTCGGCCGTCAGCGATGTCAGCGGCGTGCCGCCGCCGACAACGTCGCCGAAGGTGATCGTGCCGCTCGCGGCGTTGACCGAGAGATTGTGTGCGCCGTTGAGGGTCGACTGGAAATCGATATCGCCGCCGGTGCTGGTCAGCGTCTCGTCCGTCGCGAGCGTCACCGCGCCCGAATAGGTCTGGCTGCCCGAGGTCGTGAGCGAACCGTCGAACGTCACCGTACCGCTGACGGAAAGGCTGCCGATGCTGCCTGTGCTGCCGTTGTCGAAGCTTGCGTCGCCCTCGATGTCGAGCGCGTGGTTGCCGTTCAGCGAGGACTCGAACGTCACCGTCGTGCCCGTGAGCGTCGCATCGGCGTTGAGCGTGACCGCGCCTTCGTAAATCTGCGCGCCGCTGGTCGCGATGCCGGTCGACTGGATCGTGGTCGGTCCTTCGATCGTGAGGCTCGTAAGCGGTGTGTTCGCGCCGACCAGATAATAGAAGGTCGTGGCGCCCGTCGTGTCGGTCGTCAGAGAATAGGGGCCGTCGATGTTCGAGCCGAACGAGACCGTGCCGCCGCCGGTGCTCGACAGCGTCGTGTCATGCGCGAGCGTGACATCGCCGGAATAACTCTGCAGACCCGTCGTCGCGATCTGATCGGTATCGATCGTTGTCCCGCCGGCGGTGCCGTCATAGCCCGCGACCGAAAGGCTAGAGAGCGCATTGTTCGTGCCGACACCGACCTCGCCGCCGAACGTCGTCGTGCCGGTCGTTTCGGTCGTCAGCGCGTGCGCACCGTTCACCGTCGAATCGAAGGTGATGGCCTGGCCGCTCGTGCTCGTCAGCGTCGTGTCGGCGCCGAGGACAACCGCGCTGTTATAGGATTGCTGTCCGGTGGTGTTGATCAAGCCGCCGTTGATCTGGGTGGCCGTGCCGCCCGCATCGACCGTCAGGCTTGCGAGCTCGGCACCGGGAGGCGCGCCGACCGCGCCACCAAAGATCGTGGCGCCCGAGGTGCTCGTTTCGAGCGCGAAGGTGCCATTGAGCGTCGAGCCGAAGTCGATATTGCCGCCGGCCGTACTTGTCAGCAGCGTGTCGGCGTCGAGCGTGACCGGGCTGTTGTAAGTCTGGCCGCCGGCCGACGTGACGCCGCTGTCGAGCGCGATGCCCCCCGCGGCCGAATCGGTCAGCATGAGCGAGCCCACATTCAGCGCGCCGCTGATCGTCAGTGCGCTCGAATCGACCAGCGTGAAGGCGCCTGTCGTCGTGAATGTGCCGATGTTGCCAATCGCATTGGACGCGCTTTCGAGGTCGAGCGACGCGGCGTTGCCGGTGAGCCTGGTGACGCCCGAGAGCGGACCTCCGGTGACGGCGCCGGTCGTTTCGAGATCGAGCGCGACGCCGCCGAAATCGTAGCCGATGCTGGGGGCAACGGTGATCGCCCCGGCCGTTGTCGTCAGCGTGGACTGGCCAGGCTCCGTCACCGCGCCGACGCGCAGCGTCGGATTGCCGGAGAAGGTCACGTTCGAGAGGAACAGACCGCCTTCGCCGAGCGTGAGGGTGCTGCCGACGGTGTACGGCGCAAATTCGACGACGCCGCCGCTGAACGTTGTGTGCTGCGGGAAGACCAGAGTATTCGCCATCAGCGACAGCGTGCTGTCGGCGCCCGGCGTCACCGTGACGGGGCTCGTCGAACTGAATGTGATCCCGAACGGGCTTGCCACTTCGAGGAAGATGTTGCCGCCGGCGTTGAGGCCGCGTTCGCCGACGAGGCCGGTGACGTCCGTTCCGTCGACGGTCAGGGCCGAAATGTTGTTGAAGGCGAAGTTGCCGCCGGCCTTAAAGGCTTCCAGCACGGCGACGGAATTGCCGTCCATCAGCGATGTGTCGCCGACCGACGAGCCGGTGAGGTCAGGCGCCGAGATCGTGCCGGAGGTCTGATCGATCGCACCTGCCGAGACGAGCAGCACACCCGAAGAAACTCCGTGCCCCGTCGTCAGATTTCCGGAGAGCGTCAGATCGCCCGTCAGGGTCGTCAGCTCGAGATTGCCGCTGCCGTTCGCGCCGGCATTGACGCCCGTGAAGCCGAGATTGGAATCATCGGCGCCCGAGACCGTCAGCGCTTCGTTGTTGACCAGCGTGAAATTGCCGCCCGCCTGGAAGGCGCCGAGCGTGCCGACCAGGTTGAGCGGCGAGGTGAGCTCGGCATCCAGGACCGAGGAGCCGGTCAGCACGTCGGCCGTGATCAGGCCGCCGACCTGGGCAATGCCGCTCCCGGATTCGAGCGTGACAATCTGGCCGTCATTGTTGCTCGCAGTGAGGTTTGCGCCGAGCAGGATGTCGCCCGAGCTCGTTTGAAGGGTGATGTTGCCGGCGTTCGAGGTCAGCGCGTTTCCGATGAACAGATCGCTCAATCCGGTCCCATTCAGCGACAGGTTTCCCTGCGTTGTGACATCGCCGCCAAGAACGATGGTCCCCGCATCGACAGTCAGCGACTTGAGCGCGTGGCCCGTGCCGACGTCGCCCGTGAACGTCGCCGTGCCACTTGCGGCCATGTTGACGGTCAGGCCTGCGCTTCCCGCGCTCGTCGCATCGATCGTCGAAGCGAAATTGATACTCGCTCCGTTGCTCTCATCCGCCAGCGTCGTATCGGACGCGAGCGTGACCGCGCCGCCATAGGATTGACCGCCGCCCGTGACGATGGTGGCGCCGTTCAAGTCCGTCGAGCCGGTCACCTCGATGCTGGTGACCGGAGCCGCGGCGTTGCCGACGGATCCGCCGAACTCAGCGTTGCCGAGAACCTCCATCGCGTAATTGCCGGCGCTCGCGACGGTGATGCCGCCCGCGAAATCGACAAGGCCGCCGCTCGAGAAGGTGTAGCCGCCAAGCGTTGGCTGACCGAGTTCGACCGCGCCCGTGTAGGTCTGATCGCCTGTCGTGGCGACCGTGATGCTCGCGAATGGGGGGCTTCCCGACGCGACAACCTGTGTCGTGCCGGTGACCGAAAGGCTCGAGAGCGCGGCGGAGCCGCCGACGTTCTGGATGAATGCGGCGTTGCCCTCGACGTCGAGCTTGGCCGTCCCGGCCGTCGCGTCATCGACGGTGCCATTGAAGGCGATTTCCGTGACCGCCCCCGTGTCCTTGAGCGTCGTATCGGCGGCAAGAACGACCGCGTCGAAGTATTCCTGACCGTTCGCGGTCGAGACGAGCGGAACGTCGATGGAATCGTTGAAGGTGATCGTGCCGCCGGGATCGGCCGTGACCGTGCCCGCCGTGAACGCAGCGGCCGTAATGGGCGCGCTGATGTTGATGTTGCCCGTTCCGCCGCCAGACGACGTCGCGATCAGTGCGAGACCGGCATTGGGGACATTGATCGCGCTCGTCACGTCGATCTCGCCGGCCGTCTCCGTGAGGCCGGACAGCGGACTTGTAATGCCGCCGATGGTGATCTCGGACGCGTCGATCGTGAAATTCGCATTCGACAGCACACTGCCCGCGCCGAGCGTGACGGTAGCGCCGAATGTATTCGGCGCATATTCGAAGGCGTTCGCGGTGACCGTCGTCGGCGCATCGAAAGTCAGCGCGTCGGCCTGCAGCGAAACCGTGCCGCCTGCCGTGACACTGATCGGTGTGTTGGCCGAACTGAACGTGATCCCCGAGGGATCCGGCGTCTGCAGGAAGATGTTGCCGCTCGCGTTGATGCCGTTTGCGCCGACGAGGCCAGTCGCGTCGGTGCCATCGACCGTGAGACCCACGCCGTCGGCGAGGTAGAAATTCCCGCCCGACTGGAACGCGTTGAGCGTTCCGACGGAGTTCGTCTGCGTCAGCGATGTGTCGCCAACCGACGTCCCGGTAAGGAATCCCGCGGTGACACTGCCGTTTGCGTTTTCCGTGACGGCGCCCGATGAGAAGAGACCGACGGACTGTGTCCCGGTCGCCGTGCCGGCCGTAAGGCCCGCGTCAAGTGTGATGTCGTTGCCGCTGCCGGTGCCAAGGCCGGTCGTCGTCAGCGTGATGTTGCCGCTCGTGCTTGTCAGCGACCCGGTTATGTCGAGCGCGGTCGAATCGACCAGCGTGAAGTCGCCTGTGGTCGCGGTGAAGGGACCGACCGCGGCGATCGTGTTCGATGTGTTCTCGAGATCGAGCGAGGCGGCATTGCCACTGAGCGTGCCGACATTCGTCAATGCGCCCGTCTGCGTAACGGCGCCCGTCGTTTCGAGATCGAGATTGGCGCCGCCCGCGTCGAAGCCGTCGCCCGAGACCGTGATCGAACCGGCCGTCGTTACGAGGCCGCTTCCCGGGACCGTCGCCGCGCCGACGCGGATGGTGGACGCATCGATGATCAGGTCGGCATTCGAAAGCACGCCGTCCCCGCCCAGCGTGACTGCGCTGCCCGCCGTGAACGGCGCATATTCGAACGTGGCGCCGCCGACGGTCACGGTTTGATTGAACGAGAGCGTGTCCGCCACGAGGGACACGGTGCCGTTCGCGCCTGGCGTCAGCGCGATAGGGTTCGCGCCGCTGAACGTGATGCTGGGCGGCCCGATGAAGATATTGCCCGTGTCGCTGATGCCGGTGCCGGCCAGGATCGATCCCGTGATGGTGAGCGCCGAGGCGTCAATGAAGCTGAAGCTTCCGCCCGCGTTGAAGCCGCTCAGCGTGTCGACGACGTTGTTCTGCAGAAGATTCGCGTTGCCGACCGAGGAGCCCGAGAGCACGTTGGTCTTGATGATGCCGCCGATCTGGGCGATGCCGCCGCCGGCCGTGAGCGTCACGCTCTGAGAGCCGCCGGCGCTGTAGGCCGTGACATCGGTGTTGAGCGCGATCACGCCGAACTGCGTGGCGAGCGTGATGTTTCCGTTGGTGGCCGTGATGCCGGAGGTGCCGACCAGTCCCGTCGTGTCCGTGCCATTGACGGCGAGCGGACCCGCATTCGTGAAGCTGAAGCTGCCGCCGGCTATGAAGGCGTTGAGCGAGCCGATGGAATTGCCGGATTGCGTAAGATTGGTATCGCCAACCGACGTGCCGGTAAGGCCGCTGCCGCTGACGGTCGCGCCCGCATTCTCCGTGATGCCTCCGGCCGAGAATAGGTTGACGGAACCGCTCGCCGAAAGCCCTGCATCGAAGGTGATGCCGTTCGACGACGTGCCCGTCGTCGTCAGCGTGATGTCGCCGCCCGTATTCGAGATCGCGCCGGTGACGTCGAGCGCCGTGCCGCTCGTGATCTTTACGTCGCCGGAGCCGGTGTTGGTGAAGCCCGTGACGGCGCTGATCTGATTGCCCGAGTTGCTGACGTCGGCGCCGCCATTGGTCGAGCCGGTCAGGGTCGTCGCGGCATTGTTCGTCGAGCCCGTGATCGCCGCGCCCGAAGCATCGACCGAGCCCGTCGCATTGAGCGCGACTTGCGTGTCCGCCTGCACAGTGCCGGTAACCGTCGCGTTGACCGTGCCCGAGCCGCCGCTCGCCGCTACCGCCTGGCCGTTGCTGATGCCGCCGCCAGCCGACAGCACGATGTCGCCGCCGACGGAGCTTGCCTGCGTCGCCGTCTGCTCGCCGCCGACCGAGATCATTGCATTGGCGACGGAACTTGCCGTCACCGCCGCGACATAGACATTTCCGGCCTTGGTCGCGCCCTGGATGTTGATCGGCGTCGTCGAGCCCGAGCCGCCGCCGGCCGGCACGTCGAAGGTGACGAGGTCGAAGTCGTTGTTGGGATTCGACGCGAACTGGAGCGAATAGGAGGTCGCCGCGCCGTAAAGGACGCTGCTGTCGCCGTTGGGCGCCGTGATGGTCGCGCCCGACGCGGTCGTGACCTGCGGCGCGATGAAAGCGAGCGTGCCGCCATAGCCGGTGATGTTCGCGCTGCCGATCTGCACGGAGGTTCCGGCGGCGGCGGGACCGAAGACGAATTTGTTGGATGGCGCTTCCGTGCCGTTGGCGAAATCGCTGTCCGAGGTGGCGAGCGGCGAGGTGGTGGCGAGGAAACCGCCCGTGTTGACCACCGCACCGTTGCCGATAACGACGCCGTCGCTGGCGTAGATCCAGATATTGCCGCCGAAGGTCGTGCAGTCGGCGAGACAGCCCTGCAGCCTGCCGTTGATGGTGGCCGAGCCGTTGTTGACGCGGTTCAGCACGATCCAGCTGTTGTGGCTCGCGCCGAACATGTACGACGTCGTCTCGCCGGAATTGATGTTGTAAGAACCCCAGTCGATGATCGTGCGCGGCTGATTGAGGTTGACCGTCAGATTGGTCGTGCCGAGACCGTTATAGGTCGGCGCGTTGACGACGGCGGGCGGCGATGTGGGATTGGCAGGATTGGCGCGCGCATGCGTCATAGCGCCCAAGGTGATTGCGCCGACTGCCGCCGTGGTCAGAAGATAGGTACGCAGGCGGAAGGCTTTCCTATCCGCTGCGCGCACTGCTGTGTGTTTCTTCTGCGTCGGCATGTCAGTAGCTCGCTGTTACGCTGAGAAACAACCGGTCTCCAGGCTTGGTCGGCGCCACGTCCGAGATCCGGTCCATCGGATGGGCGTAAAATCCGTCGATCCTCAGCCGCTGCGTCACCTGGAAGGTCAAACCGCCGCCGAGCGAACGGACCTGGCGGTTCTGGCTCGCGGGCGTGCGATTCCAGACGCGGGCGATGTCGTAGAAGATGTAAGGCGAAGCCGTCACCGGCCAGTCCGCCGGCATCGGCGAATAATGAAGCTCCGCAGATCCGGCGATGGCGCGGTCGCCGTTGAGCGAGGCGGGATCGTAGCCGCGGCCGATGGTGAAGTTGCCGATGGCCTGCTGCTCGTAAGTAAGAAGCGGCGAGTCGGAATATTGCGCCTGGTAATTCAGATTGGCGGTGAAGTCGTACCAGGGACCGATACGCGCGGCGCCGTCGCTCCGGACCACGAAGGCAGCGGGATTGCCGCCCGGACGCGACAGCAGCGGATCACTGCTGGGGCTCGCGCCTAAGGCTTCGATGCCCTTGCGCAGCGCAAGCTCGCCCTGGAGCCACACCGGGATGTCCCATCGGAACGACTCGGAACCGCTCGTGCTCAGATAAAAGATGCGCAGATTGTCCCGGCTCAGCACCGAAGAAGCCGCGTCGACTTTTTCCGCGATGAAATTGAAGCCGCCGGCGATCGACAGATTCTCGTAGCGCCGGCGCACGATGGGATAGGTCAGGTTGAAGTCGCCGACATAGGAAAGGGAGAACAGTTGCAGCGGCGTCAACACGCCCAACGGATGCGTCTGGCCGTCGGACAGCGAGACGTTCGCCAGCAGGCCGTCGTCGCCGATGCGCACCTGTTCGAGGACCTGCGCGACGTTCTGCTTCTTCAGATCGAAGGTCTGGTAATCGACGAAGGTGGTGCGGTCGCCCCACGGCGTGAACGAGTTCAGGTCGACGCGCAGCAGCGCGCCGAACTGGCCGACTTCCGTCGAGCCGTAATTCTCGACGTTCACGAGCGCATCGTAAGGCCGATAGGACACGACGGTGATGTCGAGCTCGATGGCGCCGCGCTCCTTGCCGGCAGGCTTCAGCGTCGCGCTGATGGTGACGCCGGGAACGTCCGAGGCGAGGAAGAGATAGCGCTGCGCGTCTTCGATGTTGAACGGCTTCATGCCGCGCAGCATCTCGATATAGTCCTCGACCTTCGCCTGCGCGTTCGTGTCCCCGCCGAGAACGCGCACGCGCGCGATGAAGGCTTCGATGACCTCGAAGTTCACCTGGCCCTTCGAGATCTTCTGCTGCGGAATCTCGACGCGCGCGAAGATCCCCTTGTGGAAGAGAATCTGCGCGGCCCGATCGCGAATGTCGCAGAGCGTCGACACCGGCACCGTCTTGCCGATCAATCCGGCATAGGCCGGCGCGAGATCTTCGTTCGTCAGCGTGTCGGCGCCGGAGAAGGTGACGTTCGAGAGCGTGAAGGTCAGCGTCGAGGAGCGTAACGGACAGGGACCGGGCTCGGGCGCCGAGAGAATGTCGCCGCGCGAAGTCGGAGCCGTGGTTGGCGCGGGCGCGCGCTGGGCAGGGTTGAGTTCCTGAGCGCTAGGCGGCGCCTGTGCGTAAGACGGCGCAGCGGCGCTGAGCGCAAACGCCCACGCCATTGCGATGGTCGCAATGCGACGCAAATACGAGAGGGCGTTCCCCATTCTCCCCCGACCCCAAGACCCAACGACCCAAAACATTGGCGCGCGCGTTGCCACGCGCGCGCCTCTTTATAGATTATTTACCCGATATCAGGGCTGTTTTGTACCAACTAGGGTTAGCATCACGCGCCGATTTTCGCCCGAGGCCGGGTCCGTGCCCGGAATCGGCTGGGTGGAGCCATAGCCCACAGTCTTCAGACGGTCGCCGGGGACCCCGTTGGCCACCAGATAGGCCTTCACGGCGTCCGCGCGCTTTTGCGACAAATCCTGGTTATACGCCTCGCCACCCACGCTATTGGTATGTCCGCCGATCTCGACGACCTTGGACGCGTTCTCGGGCTCCATCAGGACCTGGGTCAGCGTGTTGGCCGTCTTCTTGTCCGACTCGGTCAGGGTCCACGATGCGTTGGGGAAGGTCATCTGAAGGTCGACTAGTCCACGTTGCGCGGACGGGCCAGGCTCCGTGACGGCCATCCGGCGATGCCCCGTGACAGGCTTCGACGATGACGATGCCGTCTGCGGCTTGGCACCGCCAGGGGCCATGTCGCCCTGCGGAATGAAGTCGTAGCCCATCTGGTCGCCCTGCGACGGCGCGCAAAGACCGTCCTGGCCTTCGCTCTGTCCCGGCGGGCACGCGCTCAATGCTTTTTCGAGATCCGCTTTGCTTGGCCCCGCGAGACTCGGTTCTGCGGCAAGACAAAGTGCACAACCGATAAGTCCAAAATAAAGACGATTCCTGCTCATGTCGGTGCACCCCAAGTGTTAAGAGAAGCTAACGGCCATATGCCGCATTTGCAACCAGTATGCCAGTGTCGTTGGCAGACCGTGCTGCTCACAAACCACTGTCAATCCGTTCATTCCCGCGTTGTGTGACACCCCGAAAGGTGAACGTCCTCAGCCGTTTATTCCCGCGTCCGCATTGCATTTTCCGCGACGTATTAAATCGAAGGCTATGCAACTTTGTGCGCGTTGTTTCGATGCGGGAATATACGCGACCCGTTTCCGGTTGGATCAGAAACGCTGTGCGCATGCGCACAGTCAGTGCGCTTCGACTGCGCCTGCACGCTTTATGGAACTGCGCGTGAGAAATCCTAGCGCCGCGACGCAGACAATGAGCGCCGCCGTTGTTCCCAAGGAGCCGTTCAGCCCGTCGCCGCCGCCGCTCAGGAGAGTCGGCCCGACGAGATCGAGATCGATGAAGGTGCCCATCGGATCGGAGCCGGGATTGGGCACGAGCCCGAACCCGCATTGCTCGATCACGTTCCAGGCCCAATGCGCCGCGAACGGCGCGGCGAGGCCGCCCGTCCGAAGCGCAAGGAGGCCGAAGAAGACGCCCGCCAGCGTCACGTTCATGAGCACGATGAAGGGCACGCCGCGCGTGACCACATGGATCAGCCCGAAGAGGAGCGAGGTGACGAGGAGCCCCAGAGGGACGCCCCAGCTCCTGGCGAGCAAAGGCTGCAGCCAGGCGCGGAAGAAGAGTTCCTCCCCGAAGGTCCTGAGCCCGATGATCAGCCCCGCGCCACCGATGCCGGCAAGGAGCTTCGGCTCGACCGCACTCTGGCCCATGAACTTGACGACCCCGAGCCCATAGGCGGCGGCCAGCGCGAGGAGGAATCCGACCACCCCCGCCAGGAGCCCGAAAAAGAGCCAGCTTATCCGCGCCCTTGGCCACGGCCGTCCTTCGAACCATAGGAAGGCGAGCGCGATGGCCATGCCGTTCAGCGGCAGGAAATAGGCGATCGAGATCATCAGCCGGATGCCGCCAAGGTTCACCGACTGGCCGATCAGCTTGGACTCGAAGGCGAAGATCGAAGGCGCCGACCACAGCGTCAGCCCGAAGATGGCGACCGCCATCAGAAGCGCAACAGATCCCGGGATATGCCGCCGCGCCGCATTCGCCGATACCACCCAGGCGTTCTCAGCGTCGAGCGCTTGCATGCGTGAAAGAACCCCACTCCCCGAACCTGGTCAATTTAGGCCGATAGTGACCCCGGTCTCTCCGGCTTTCAGCCGTTCGACATACATACGCACGAGCGGGTCGTTCGGATCTTCCTGCTGGAGCGCCGTGAAGAGCGACAGGGCGTCGCGCGAACCTTCCTTCGCTTTCGCGAAGGCGGCGTCGTAGCGGCGAAGATAATCTGCGGAATATTGGCGGTCGTGGAGCGGCTGCCAGACTTCGACGGCTTCCGTCTTGCCCTTGACCATTGCGGTCGCCACCGGCCTGAAGAGGACGGATTTGCAGCGCTCCCGCGTTGCGCCGCTGGCGCAGACCCGCGTGCCCAGCCGCTTGTTGAGCGCCTCGAGCCGTGCAGCCGTGTTCACCGCATCGCCTGCCGCCGTGTAGGTGAAGCGCGCACGGCCACCGAAATTGCCGATGATCGCCGCGCCGGTGTGAAGGCCGATGCGGGTCTTGCCGAAGCGGATGCCTTTGCCTTCCTGCTCCTTGCGGAAGCTTTCGCCGAACTCGTCGATCTCGAGCGCGCAGCGGGCGGCCTTCTCGGCGAAATCGGGAAGATCGATCGGCGCGTTGAAGATGGCGAAGACCGCGTCGCCGATGAACTTGTCGACCATGCCGTCATGTTTGATGACAATGCGCGCAATGCCGTCGAGATAGGCATTGATGATCGGCGGCAGCTTGCCGGGATCGTCCTTCAGGCTCTCCACCATCGCCGTGAAGTCCTCCACGTCGGTGAAGATGAAGCTCATCGTCCGTAGTTCGCCGTCGAGCGACATGCGCTCGGGCTCGCGCACGAGCCGGTCAACCAGCTTCGGCGGCACATAGCTTTCGAAGGCGCTCTGAATGAAGGCGCGCTGCTTTCGCGCCTGGCTGCCTGCCAAGGTGTCCATTGCGGCGAAGGACAGGATGGCGGCGATCGTCGGCGCCACGAGGCCGATCAGCATGCCCCCGAAGTAATAGAGCGCGATGCCGGCGCTCCACAGCAGCGCGATCACGACGAGACCGAGCGCCGCGCGCATGCCAAGGCCCATGCTGCCCGAGCCGTTGAGTGCGCCGAGGAAAGCGAGCGCGAAGGCGAGCAGGAAATCGACTTCGGCGTTCACCGACGGCGGCGGACGATTGCCGAGGAGTTGCGAGACGGCGTGCGCCTGCACCACCACGTCCGGCACGCCGCCTTCGACGTCGCGCAGGAGGCTCGTGAACGGCGTCCTGAGGCGGTCGATGCCGGGCACGTCCATGCCGACCAGCACGATCTTGCCCGCGAACCAGTCTTTCGGCAGTTCGTCGACAAACCGCGCCGGGTATTGGCGGAAGGTGTGCTGGTTGCCCATTTGCACGCCATGCCAGGCGAGCTCGAGCGCCGAGCCCGTCTTGAAGCGTGCGCAGTTGAGCGCCGCGGTTGAGCGCGCGGCGGCGCTGGGCCCTGCACCGGCGAGCGCCTGCGAGAAGCTCGGCGCATAATTGCCGTTCTCGTCGTCGGCGCCCTGCAGCGCCCCCGTCACCGTGCCGGTGTTGTCGTCGACGCAGAAATCGCGGATGGCGCGGGCACGCGCATCGAAGAGGAAATATTTGAGCGTGTCGCGCCCGCCGGCGTCCTCGTCGGACTTCTGCGCGATGAAGATCTTCGTCTGGCTACCATAGGTGTTGGCGAGGCGGCCGAGCTCGGCGCGCAGCTCGTCGTCCTTGGCTTCTTCGGTGCGGTGGTCGAGCAGCAGGTCAAGGCCGATGGCGCGCGGATGCTTTGCGGCGATCGCGTGGATCAGGTTCGCGACCTCCTGGCGGTCCACCGGATCGCGATAGCGCGCGGCGGCGCTGAAGTGATCGATGAAGTCTTCGTCGATCGTGACCACGACGACGTCCTGATCCTGCGGTTCGGGCGGCGTCGCGACGGCGATGACCCAGTCGCGCTGGCCGCGGTCGAGCAACGAGTTGTGGACCGCGAAGGTCACTACATAGGCGATCGGAATCGAGATCGCGAACAGCGTGATGGTCGAGCCGATCGCGCTCGAGCGGATCCAGCGGGAAAGAGCCGCGAACGGATTCATTTCGGACATCCTTGCGGCGCGGGTGCGGCCGATTTGCCGCCGAACATCCCGAACATACCGCCCTTTTCGTCGTGCCCTTCCATCGCGACAACGGTGCCGCAATAGGGCCCGTCGCGATGAACCACATTGCCCGCCTGCGACACGAAGATGGCGTAGTCAGCGGGTCCAAGCAGCACGAGCTTGTCGCCGTCGATCTGCTGGCCCTTGGTCACGACGGCGCCACCCGGCAGGCTGATGATGCTGCCTTCGGAATAGACGAGCACGAAGGTCTCGGCATGTGCCGCGCCCAGCATCAGCAGGCTCGCAATCAATGCGCGAACCGCCACGCGCCGCGCGCGCGCGCCATCGGTCAATGTCATGTTGTGAACGCCTCGCATGCCCCCTCGCATTCCACTGCGAGCCGGGGGAATTTATATCGGCGGACGTGGTCCGCGCCAGTGCGAATGAGTTACGTCGCTATTCAGCGTTAAGATCACGGCGAGCGCCGAAGCCGCAACTCCGTCAGCGGACCATCGAGTGTCTCAAGGGCGCGGATCGTGGCCCGATAGCCGGCCTCCACGGCCGGCTCGAAGGCGCGCCAGTCGCGGATTTCGACGCCGTCGAGCTCCGGCGCGATAAAGAGGTCGGCCTGACCGCGGGCTGCAATCACATCCCGGTTCGCCGTCACGGTCGCCGAGCGTAACAGCAGCGAGACGATGGGAGCGCCTTTGCGCCAGGCTCCGCTCAGCACCCAGCCGAGGAGCGATTTCGGCGTCTCGATGTCCTTCGGGCAAAGCCCGGTGTCGATGCTGACATCCACCGCGACGATCGGGCCGTCATGCATGTCGAGCATCATTTCGACGGGAAGATTGCGCATGACGCCGCCATCGACGAGCACCGTGTCGCCGTCGACCACCGGCGGAAGAATTCCCGGAAGCGCGATCGACGCGCGCAACGCGCGGCGCAGCAGGCCGCTGTCATGCACGATATGCCGGCCGTGCGTCAGGTCCGATGACACGCAGAAATAAGGCCGCCACAGATCGCGGATGTCGATGTCGCCGAAATTCTCGAACAGCCGCCGCTCGACGAGATGGCCGCGCGTCAGCGCGATCAGCGGTACGGCGAGGTCCGACAACGGATTGGTATCGACAAAGGCCGCGCGCACCCGCGCCGTCATTTCCGCATCGTCCCACTCAAAAGCGCAGCCCGCAGCGATCACCGCGCCCATCGAGGCGCCGCCGACGAAATCGATCGGCACGCCGCGCTCGTGCAAGGCTCTGAGTGCGCCGACATGGGCGTAGCCCCGCGCGCCGCCGCCGGACAGGACGACGCCGACCGAACGGCCGGTGATCATGCGGGCGAGGCGCGCAATGTCTGCGGTGTCGCCATCGCGCGCATGGAACACGCCGCGACAGCCGAGCGCCTCCTGCCAGGGACGACCGCCGGATGGACGAGCACATTCCTGAGGATGGATGAGAACCAGATCTGCCGGCTTCAGGGCGGTGCGCGCGGCGGCGGACTGGCACCTGATGTCCGTCGTCTCGCCGCGGCCGACAAAGAAGACGCGATCGGCCTGCCTTACGCACTGCGCCGACCAGGCCGCCTCGCCACACTCCGCCACATAGAACACACAGTCATGCTCTTCCTCGCGCTCCGAAAACCATTCCGTCGGCCGCGTGAGATGCTCCGCCGTCAGAAGCGTCGTCCTGGCGCCGTGCCCCTCCACTTCGCGCCGGAGGCGCTCGACAAAATCGCGCACCGGTGGTCCCTCGCAGGCCGCCAGAAAGCCGAACGTGACGGCGAGCCGTTGCGCTGCGCGTTCGTTGCGGGCGCGAGCGATCATCGTGCGCATCAGCTCGATGAGGATTGAAGGATGGTTCTCGACCGCGGCGAGAAACGCTTCGCGCGGCAGAGCCAGAAGCTCGCAGTCGCGCACGGCGACAACCGTCGCGGTGTGAGGAATATCTGCAAGGACGGAAATCTCGCCGATGGCTTCGCCCGGCCAGATGAGACCCAGCAGTCTCGGCGGGTCATCGGCGGTCACCGCTGCGAGGCGCCCCGCCGCCAGCACATAGACCATACCGGAGGTTTCGCCGGCTGCGATCAGCGTGGCGCCGCCCGGAAGCGCGAGCCTCAGCGCCTCGGACTCTGCGTCCGCCATCAAAGCGGCTAGGCCGCCTCTTCGCATGCCTTTCCCCGAATGCGGCGGCGCGATGCTAGTGAGATTTGCGGAGCGGGGACAGCGGCGCATCAGGCGCCCGCCGATTCTCCTTTGCCGCCAAAATTTTCTTAGGGTTTCCCGGGGCCTTGGAGTAAAAATGAGGTCAAGGCCTCGCATCTGCAAAACAGAGTTTTTGCGGTGCGGTGAAAGGCATTAGCGGGACGAACCCGCGAGCGGGCGGTGGGGTTTGGGGAATGAGAGCGGGGATACCCGACATTGCGAATTTGCGCCGGCTTCTCGCCGGTGCCGTCTGTGTGCTGCTGGCGACGGTCGCGAGCTCGGCAGCGTCGCGGGCCGACGTGCTGTCGATCGGCGACGACGGCAGCGTGACCGTCCATTCCGGTCCGGCGCTTTACACCAGCCCCGATCTGAAGCCCGAAGCCCTGCCGGCCGAGACACCGCGCGTGCAGCATGGCCGGCTCGGGGCGAGTCCCGTCCTGCGCAGGGCGATCGCGACGGCGGCGGCGCGCCATGCGCTCAGCCCGCTCCTCGTCTCGGCGGTCGCCTGGCACGAATCCCGTTTCAATGCCGACGCGGTTTCGCCCAAAGGCGCCAGGGGCATCATGCAATTGATGCCGGACACGGCGCGCAGCTACTGCACGGCATCCTGCTCCGCGACGGACAATGTCGAGGCCGGTACGGCCTACTTGCAGACGCTGATGCAGCGCTACGACGGCGACCTCGTCAAAGCGCTCGCCGCCTACGACGCAGGCCCCGGCGCCGTCGACCGCTTCGGCGGCGTGCCTCCTTTTCGCGAAACCGAAACCTATGTGGACGCCATTCTGGCGCGGATGTCGGCGCAGGCGCTCGACGGTCCCAACTGAAGTCAGGAGAGTTTGATGCCGTACCTGCGTAGACCGACCATTGCTCTCGCCACCGCGCTCGCCGCAACGCCCTCGCTGGCGCAGACAACCGATCCTGCCGGATCAGGTCCCATCCTCTCGGCGCTGCAATGGATCGAAGGCACGCTGATGGGCAATGTCGCGACGACCGCCGCCGTCATCGCCGTCGCCGTGGTGGGCCTGATGATGCTGACGGGCCGCATCGACTGGCGGCGCGGCATCGTCGTCGTGCTGGGCGCCTTCATCATCTTCGGCGCGGCCGCCATCGTCGAAGGCATGCGCAGCGTGGTGGCGCGGTGAGCCGTCTCAGCCAGGACCCGATCTTCGCGGCACTGACGCGGCCGCAGATGGTCTTCGGCGTGACCTATGACTACGCCGTGTTCAATCTCATCGTCACGGTGGAGATCTTCCTGATCACCAAATCCTTCTGGGCGCTGGCGGCGGCGGCGATGGTGCATGCGGTCGGTTATGTCGCATGCGTGCGCGAGCCGCGCTTCTTCGAATTGTGGATCATGAAAGTGAGCCGCTGCCCGCGCGTGAAGAACTACCGCTACTGGCGCTGCAATTCCTATTCGCCATGAGAGGCTCGTATTTCACCGGCGCGGCCGCGCGCATCCTTCGTCCGCGGGAAGCCCGCATCGGCGAACGCTTGCCTTATGCGCGCCATGTCGACGACGTGACTATCGCCACGCGCGACGGGCTTCTGCTGCAGTTCCTGAAGCTCAAGGGCTATCCCTTCGAGACGATGGACGACGAGGAGCTGAACTATCGCAAGCAGGTCCGCGAGACGCTGCTGCGCGGCGCGGGCAGCTCGAGGCTCGCGCTCTATCATCACGTCATTCGGCGGCGCGCGGTGCCCGAACTGAACGGCGCAGCCGACGACGCCTTCTGTCGCCGGCTCAACGATGCCTGGCAGTCGAAGCTGCAGACAGGACGGCTTTACGCCAACGATCTGTTCCTGACGCTGGTCAGCCGGCCGCTGCAGGGCTCGGCCGGATTCATCGAGCGCCTGTTCCGTTCCTCGCGCGGCCACGACGATCTGGTGCGCGAATTGCGCGAGCTGCATGCAACGCGCGAATCCTTTACGGCGACGCTGGCGCCTTACGGGGCACGCGCGCTGACGACCTACGAGCATAACGGCCTCACCTATTCCGAGCCGTGCGCCTTTCTCTACGGCATCCTGAACGGCGACATGCGGCCCGTGCTGATGCCGGAAGGCGATGTCGGCGAAGCCCTGCCCGACCGGCGTTTGAGCTTCGGGCTCGACGCGATGGAGATCGAAGCAGGCGGCGGCGCGCCGAAATGCTTCGCGGCGGTCGTGTCGGTGAAGGATTACCCGGTGCGCTCGGTGCCGGGCATGCTCGACAATGTGCTGCGCCTGCCCTTCGAGATGGTGCTCAGCGAGAGCTTCTCCTTCGTCGATCGCCAGACGACGCTCAATCGCATGAATCTGGCGCTGCGCCGTCTGCAGGCCGCCGACGACGCGGCGTTTTCGCTGCGCGACGAGCTGGCTGCGGCGCGCGACTCGGTCGGCTCGGGCCGCACCGCCTATGGCGAGCATCATCTCTCCGTGCTGGTGAAGTCCGACGATCTCGCCGATCTCGATATTGCGGTCGCGGATGTGCAGTCGGCGTTTGCAGAAATCGGCGCCATCGCGGTGCGCGAAGATGTCAACATGGAGCCCGCCTTCTGGGCGCAGCTGCCGGGCAACTTCAAATACATTGCGCGCAAGGCGCTGATCTCCAACGCCAACTTCGCGAGCCTCGCCTCGTTCCACAATCACGCCGCCGGAAAGCCGTCCGGCAATCATTGGGGCGAAGCTGTCACGCTGCTCGAGACGACGGCCCACGGGCCTTACTATTTCAACTTCCACAACGGCGATCTCGGCAATTTCACGGTGATCGGCCCGAGCGGCTCGGGCAAGACCGTGCTGCTCACATTCCTCATCGCGCAGGCGCGCCGCTTTCGTCCCAAAGTCATCTATTTCGACAAGGACCGCGGCGCGGAGATCTTCGTGCGCGCCATCGGCGGACGTTACGACGTGCTGCGCCCGGGCGAAGCGACCGGATTCAATCCACTGCAGATGGCAGACACGCCCGCAAACCGTTCGTTCCTCGGCGAATGGCTGGCGCGGCTTCTGTCGCCGCATGGCGAAACGCTGTCCGCCGACGACCGGCTCATGATCGCGGACGCCGTCGCCGCCAATTTCGAACAGCCGCGCGCGCATCGCCGCCTGCGCTACTTACGCGAACTCTTTGTCGGCATGAGAAGGCCCACATCGGGCGACCTCGCCGCACGGCTCAAGGCCTGGTGCGACGACGGCGAGCACGCCTGGCTGTTCGACAATGCCGAAGACCACGTCGATTTCACGACCGACGTGTTCGGGTTCGACATGACGCGCATGCTCGACACGCCGGCCACTCGTACGCCGGCGATGATGTATCTGTTCCACTGCATCGAGCAGCGCCTCGACGGCACGCCGACCATCATCGTCGTGGACGAAGGCTGGAAGGTGCTTGACGACGACGTGTTCGTCATGCGCCTCAAGGAATGGGAAAAAACCATTCGCAAGCGCAACGGCATCGTCGGTTTCTGCACGCAGAGCCCTTCGGACGCGCTCGAGAGCCGCATCGCTTCGGCCATCGTCGAGCAGGCGGCGACGCAGATCTTCCTGCCCAATCCGCGCGCGCAGGGCGACGAGTATATGCGCGGATTCGGCCTCACCGAGCACGAATTCCAACTGGTGAAATCGCTGCCCGACACCTCGCGCTGCTTCCTCGTCAAGCAGGCGGACCACAGCGTCGTCGCGCGGCTCGACCTGTCCCGCATGGAGCGCGAGCTGAAAGTGCTTTCGGGCACCGAGTCCTCCGTGCGCAGTCTCGACGCCATCCGCGAGGAAGTGGGCGACGATCCGGCGCGCTGGCTGCCGCTGTTCCTGAAGCGGACGGCGCGCACATGAACGGCTGCGCGCTCACACTGTCCGATCTCGGCGTGATCCGCGAGCTCCTCGCGTCGACACGCTGCAATGTGGGGCTGTTCTCGGAAGCGGGGTTCCACGCGCTGACCGGCCCCCATTCCATCTTCCCCATCGCGATCACGATGCTTTTGACGATCTATGTCGCGGTCCTCGGCTATCGCCTGTTGACGGGCCTCGGCGCGCCGTCGCTGTCCGAGATCCCGCTGATCGGCCTCAAGATCGGCACGGTCCTGGCGCTGACGCTGAACTGGACGGTGTTCCAGACGCTGGTGCTCGACCTGAGTGCGCGCGCACCGACCGAGCTCGCCGGCATTCTTGTCGGGCCGCAGTTCTCGCCGCTCGACCGCCTGCAGACGGCCTATGACGAGATGCGCGCCGACGAGACGGCCTTCGCGAAGCTGGCGCAGGCCGACATCGCCGGAACCAGTGCCGGCGCGGCGCAGGCCTCCAGCGAACTTGCCTATGCGACCAACGCGCTTTTGGCGGCGACGGGCGGCCTCCTCGCTTTCGCCACCGTCGTCACGGGCGTGCTCGCGATGGTCGGCCCGATCTTCCTCGCGCTGTTCCTGTTCGAAAGCGCCGGCGGACTTTTCGTCGGCTGGGTGCGCGCCCTCTGTGCGGCGGCCTTCGTGCCGATGCTGTGCTGGATCACCACGATCATTCTTCTTGCCACCATCGAGCCGCGCCTCGATCTCCTGGAGCAGCAGAAGGCGACGGCGGCGCTCGATCCGTCGCAGGCGATGGTAACCTGCTTCATCGTCTATGTTTTCGCGGCGGCGCAGTTCGGTCTGGTGATCGCCGCCGCCATCGTCGCGGTCGGCTTCCGCTTTCCCGTCCGGCGCAAAGCGGCGGCGTCGGCGCCTCTGCCTGCCGTCGTCGCAATGCCCGCCCATGTCGGCGACACGCGCATCGACCAGCTCGTCCACTCGCTGCAGCGCTCCTCGAGCCCGCACTACGCCTCGAATACCATCGTCGCTTCGCAAAGCGACGCGGCGCCCGTCTATTCGCCGCGCCCGTCATCGCGGCCCGAACGTCTCGGGGAGGATTATCGGCGGATGCCTGAGAGATGGTCGCGGCGCTCTTCAAAGGTCGGCCGTTCATGAGATTGCGCCTTTCCATCCTGGCACTGGTGTTGGCCCTGAGCGCGACGGCAGAGGCCGCGGAACAACCGCTGCCCGGCGCCGCCGATCCGCGCATCCGCATCGTGCGCTACGATCCCAACAACGTGATCGAACTCACCGGCACGCTCGGCTATGCCATGAGCATCGAGTTCGGCGAGAACGAGAAGATCGAGAACGTCGCCATCGGCGACAGCCAGGGATGGCAGGTGACGCCGAACCGCAGAGCCAATCTTCTGTTCGTCAAGCCGATGCGCCGCGACGCGGTGACCAACATGGCGGTCTTCACCAATCTTCGCCGCTACATGTTCGATCTCAGTGTCGGGCCCGAGCAGTCGGCGCGCGACCGCAGCATCATCTTCGGCGTGCGCTTCGAATATCCCGAGCCCGCGGCCGCGGTTGTCGCGGCGGACCAGGCGGCGCCGAAGCCGGAGCTGCCGAGCGACGTCAACCACGCCTACAGCTATGAGGGCTCGTCGAAGAACCTTCCGACGCGCGTCTTCGACGACGGCCACTCGACCTATTTCGCCTTCTCGGAATCGAGCGAGTACCCGGCCATCTTCGTCGTCGATGGCGACAACCAGGAATCGGTCGTCAACGTCGCGAGCCGCGACGGCTATCTCGTGGTCGACCGCGTGGCGCGCGCTTTCGTGCTGCGCCGCGGACAGGAAACGACGCGAATCTTCAACGACGGCTATCACGAAGAAGGTGCGGGACCGCTAAGTCCCAGGCCGCGTCCCGAACCCACATTTTTCGAGAGACTGTTCCAATGACCGACACGGGATTTGAAAGGCGCGGAAGCGCGGTGTTCGATCGCTTTGCGCGGCCGTTGAGCGCCGTCGCCCGCCACGAGACGCCATGGGGATTTGCCGGCGGGCTCGTCCTCATCGTGCTTCTTGCGGTCGTTCTCTTCGCCTCGCTTTCGAAGAGCCGCACCGAACACGCGCAAGGTGCGAAGCCTGCGCCGCATCCCGTCGCCATCGCGCAAATGGCGCCGCCGCCTCCCGTCGCGCGTGTCGTGCCGGCGACGACGCCCGTTGTTGCCGAGCCCGCGCACGAGACCTCCGGCCGTCTCGGCGCGCCGGCGATGATCGTCGATTTGAGCGATGCGCCCTCGACGGCACAGACGACAAGCGGAAGCGGCACGACAACGACCACGCAGATCGTGAAAGCCGATGCATCGGCCCCCCCGCACAACGCCATCGGCAACAATCTCGACGACGATACTTTCGCCAGCCGCGTGAGCCAGTCGCAGGCGGTCACCGCCGTCGCCTCGCAACTGCGCGACACCAAGCTCATCGTGCCGCAGGGCACGGTCATCCCCGCCATCCTCGAGACGGGAGTCAATTCCGATCTCCCCGGCTTTGTGCGCGCCGTCGTCAGCCGCGACGTGCACGGCTTCGACGGATCGACGGTCCTGATCCCGCGCGGCTCCAAGCTGATCGGCCAGTACCGCAGCGCCGTCGCCGCCGGCTATTCGCGCGCCTTCGTCGTGTGGTCGCGGCTTCTGACGCCGGACGCCGTCTCGGTCGACATCGGCTCGCCTGCGACGGACCCCTTGGGCCGCGGCGGCATCGAAGGCGAATCCAACTCGCATTTCCTGCAGCGTTTCGGCTCGGCGATCCTTCTGTCGGTGCTGACGGCCGGACTCGATGCGGCGGTCAACTCGACGGCCAAGGAAAACACCACGGCCATCGTCATCGGCACGCCGCAGCAGGCGAACAACGTGGCGGCCATCGCGCTGCAGAAATATATCGACGTACCGACGACGATCACGGTGCCGCAAGGCACGCCCGTGCGCGTCTTCGTCAGCCGCGATCTCGACTTCT
The DNA here is from genome assembly GCA_035524575.1 of Rhizomicrobium sp. Classification (GTDB taxonomy): domain Bacteria; phylum Pseudomonadota; class Alphaproteobacteria; order Micropepsales; family Micropepsaceae; genus Rhizomicrobium. Next base: position 63,709 of record DATKON010000132.1, on the reverse strand, counting down.
CCGCCGTGCCGCGTCCGAAGGCGCCCTGAGCCGTCCATGAACGTCTACCTCAAGAGCTATCTGGCGCCGTTCGAGATCTGGCTCGCACGCGACGACGTGACCGACATTCTGGTCAACCGGCCGGGCGAAGTGTGGGTGGAAACCGCAAGCGGCGGCATCACGCGCGAGGCCGCGCCGGATCTCACCGAGATCGTGCTGCAGCGCCTTGCACGCCAGATCGCCGGCACGACGCATCAGGGCGTCAATCGCGAGCAGCCATTGCTGTCCGCGACCTTGCCCGACGGCGCGCGCGTGCAGATCGTGGCGCCGCCGGCGACGCGCTCAGGTCTCGCATTGGCCATCCGCAAGCACACGATCTCCAATCTCTCGCTCGACGAGCTCGACCGCTCCGGCCTGTTCCGCAGGCCCCTCGATGCGGATCGGCACGCGACCGACGAGGCGCTCGGACGGCTTCTCGCCGCGGGCGATCAGGCGGCGTTCCTGCGCGAAGCGGTGCGCGCCAGGAAGACCATTGTCATTTCCGGCGGCACGTCGTCGGGCAAGACCACGCTGCTGAACGCGCTGGTGAAGCTCATCGACGGACACGAGCGGCTGATCGTCATCGAGGATACGCCGGAGATCAAACTCGAACATGCCAATGCGCTGGGCCTGATCGCCGTGCGCGGCGAGCTCGGCGAAGCGCAGGTCGGCGCCGAAGATCTGCTGGCGGCGAGCCTGCGCCTTCGGCCCGACCGCATCCTCCTCGGCGAATTGCGCGGCAAGGAGGCGTTCACGTTCCTGCGCGCCGTCAACACCGGCCATCCCGGCTCGATCACGACGGTGCACGCGGATTCGCCCGACGCCGCCGTCGAGCAGATCACCATGATGGCGCTGCTGTCCGGCCTCGGCGTCGACTGGTCGACCATCGAGACCTATGTGCGCCAGGTGGTCGACGTCATCGTGCAGATGCGGCGTGCCGCGAGCGGCCGGTTCGTCAGCGACATCGTCTTCAGGCCGTCGTCGCGCGCCTGACGCGCCGGGCACGGAACTCCGACGATTGAAATGCATTACCGCGACGACAGACACGATCGCGACGAGCATCCGCACCAGAAGCGGGTGCCTCGCGGACGGGCCCGGCCGAGTTGTCCGGGCCCGTTTGCTTTTTGGCGACGGTGTCGCACACTCCGGTTCATGGCCACGGCAGGCGATGTCAAAAAGATCGCGCTGGCGCTCGACGGTGTGAGCGAGGTCGATCATTGGGGACGGCCCAGCTACCGCACGAAGAAACGCATCTTCGCGGTGATGCGGCCCGACGGGCTCTATCTGAACCTGCCCGAGGAGCGGAAGGAATTCCTCTTCGAGGCCGATCCGAAAACCTTCGTCAAATACATGTGGGGCAAGACGGCGAATGTGATCGTGCAGATCTCGAAGGTGTCGAAGACCGAGCTTGCGGGGCTGATCCACGAAGCCTGGGAGGCGAACAAGCCGGCGGAGAAGAAGAAGGCAAAAAAACCGCGGTGAAATTCCGTGCTCTGACGGCGTTTACACGCAATTTTTTCGGGCACCGCGCCGCACGAATTTCGAATCCGGCTTTGTTTTCAGACCTTTCGCGGCGCGGCGCACTCGCGCATGATGCCAGGATCACGGAATTGGCACGGTAACAGGCGCGACCAACCGCCGGCGGCTCGTAGAGAGATACCCCTCACCCACGGCGGCGCAGAATTCACATTCCGCGTCCTGCATCCCTCTCCCTCAAGGGGAGAGGAGGACTTTGGTGTCTCGCTCAAGCAAATTCTGTCTATGCAGTACGCACAATTTCCCCTCTTACGCTGCTGCGCAGCTTCGGAGGACTCGAGACTCACTCGCCCGCCGAAGCCTTGGCGAAGGCGGGTTGAGGGAGAGGGATGCGAGGCTCGATTTGTTCGTCTGCTCTGGTGCGGGTGAGGGGTCCTCTCTCCGCGGGCGCGGCAACAAAAAACCCGCCGCTCGAAAGAGCGCCGGGCACAGCACCGCATTATGGCGAAATCAGTATGACTTTTGATCAAAAGACGCAAGCGGAATTTCGTCCTGTTACCCAACGTTTCGCATTTCACCGCGCAAGGCTTTGATTCTGCACAGCGCGATTTCCGAATTGTTGCCCTTAGCGAAGATGCTTGCGCACCACGAGCTTGAGGCCGGACCAGATTTCTGTGACGGCGCAGACCTTCACGTCGACGAGATCGCCCGCGAGCGCCAGGCGGCGGACTTCGTCTTCCGTCACATCGGTCGGGATTTTCGCGGACTTCTTGTGCCAGGACACCCAGATGGCCCCGTCGGTCTTCATCGCGGCGCGCGCCTTCGGCAGATCGCGTTTCAGCTCCGCCAGCGACGTCACGAAGAGGTGGACGACATCCGCGCGAGCGTTCGGCGCTTTCGCGACGAACGAGACATCCTTCGGAATCGGCGCGAGCCAGTCGCGGTATTCGCGCGGCGCGGCGATGGAAAGGACAACGCTTTCGGATTTGATCCCGAGCTTCTTCGCCAGCGGCGTTCCCGAATATCCGGCGCTCATCGCATGACAGAGCCCAGATAGATTTGCGCGAGGCAAATTGGAATCACGATCGCGGCCTGTAACATGAAAAGTTTGATGCCGTTACGAAACGTGACGGCGCTGAGACCTTCCCTCGCCGTTCTGCTTTCGATTCGCATCGATGGCGTGAGCCACCATACGACATTGGTCAGCAACCAGGTGAAGACGCTCGCAATCAAGTAGCTGGAAACGGTGATCAGAGCGATGGCCAATGGGCTGGCGTCGCCGGGCTCCTCGTTGGCATGAAGGTGGCGACGGAATTGGATAGCCGCCGCCAAGACGGCGACGCCCGACACAATCAAGATCAACCATTGGATCGAGACCAAGCGGCGACGCGTTGCGAGACTCAGCCGATCGCGATACTGGCGCCACTCTTTGCCTTGCGGTGTGCGATACCAATACCGACGGAAGACCGCGAGCGCGGCAATCCAGAACCCCAGAAAGAGGAAAATAAGAAAGACCGGCGATTGCAGAGCCCCCTCCGCCACGGCACGTTATCGCTTCGCGCGAGACGCCGTCACGGCGTGGTCAAAGCGGCTTCCCGCGTCGCCTTTTCGCCCTCGGCCTCCTCGCCGTTGTCGGCCGCAACCCAGCCTTTGAGCGTCGCAGCCGGCGGAACGCCGACGATGTTGTAGCCGGCATCGACGAAATGGATTTCGCCGGTGACGCCTGCACCCAATTCGCTCAAGAGATAGGTCGCCGCGCCGCCGACCTGGTCGAGCGTGATGTTGATCTTGAGCGGCGCCTGCGCCTTGTTCCATTTGAACATGGTGCGCGCGTCGCCGACGGCGGAACCCGCGAGCGTGCGCATCGGCCCTGCCGAGATCGCGTTGACGCGGATGCCGTCACGGCCGAGATCGGCGGCGAGGTAGCGCACGGACGCTTCGAGCGCCGCCTTGGCGACGCCCATGACGTTGTAGTTCGGCGTCACGCGCGTGGCGCCCAGATAACTCAGCGTGATCATGGCGCCGCCCTTGTGGCCCATATCCGTCGACATCAGCCGCGCCGCGCGCTGCGCCACCGCGGTGAACGAGTAGCAGGAGATCTCGAGCGAGCGGCGGAAATTGGCGCGCGTCGTGTCGACATAGCGGCCCTTGAGTTCGTTCTTGTCGGAATGCGCGATGGCATGCACGAGGAAGTCGATGGCGCCCCACTCGCGGGCGAGATGCGCGAAGACGTCGTCGAGCTGCGTGTCGTCCTCGACGTCGCAAGGAAGAAGGATCGTCGAGCCGATGCCCGCCGCCAGCGGCTTCAATCGCTTCGCCTGCGCGTCGCCCTGATAGGTGAACGCGATCTCGGCGCCGTGTGCGGCCAGCGTGCGCGCGATGCCCCAGGCGATCGAGTGATCGTTCGCCACCCCCATCACCAGACCCCGTCGGCCGGCCATCAAGCCTTTGCCATCACCCATACGAACCCCTTGTCTCAAATCGGAGCGTTCGCCCCGTACGCCCTGCAAAACCCGTGCGCGTCACGCCGCGTAGCGCTGGAACACCAAGACGGCATTGGTGCCGCCAAAGCCGAAACTGTTGGACATGGCGACGTCGATTTTCGCGTTGTCGATCCGGCTTCTGACGATCGGCGCATCGGCGACCGCGGGATCGATCTCTTCGATGTTTGCGCTCTCGGCGATGAAACCGTGCCGCATCATGAGAAGCGTATAGATCGCCTCGTGTACGCCGGCGGCGCCCTGGCTGTGGCCCGTCAGCGACTTCGTGGCGCTGATCGGCGGCATCTTGTGTGCGCCGAACACTTCGCGGATCGCGTCGATCTCGGGAATGTCGCCCACCGGCGTCGAGGTCGCGTGCGGATTGATGTAATCGACCGGCGCTTTGACGTTTTCGAGCGCCATCTTCATGCAGCGCACCGCGCCTTCGCCGGACGGCGCGACCATGTCGGCGCCGTCGGCCGTCGCGCCGTAGCCGACGAGCTCGGCGTAGATCTTCGCGCCGCGCGCCTTGGCATGCTCGAGCTCTTCCAGCACGAGAATGCCGCCGCCGCCCGAGATGACGAAGCCGTCGCGGTTCTTGTCGTAGGCGCGCGAAGCTTTCTCAGGCGTCGCATTGTATTTCGACGACATGGCGCCCATCGCGTCGAAGAGGACGGACAGAGTCCAGTCGAGCTCTTCGGCGCCGCCGGCGAACATCATGTCCTGCTTGCCCCACTGGATCATCTCCGCTGCATTGCCGATGCAGTTGGCGGAGGTCGAGCAGGCCGAGCTGATCGAGTAGTTGACGCCTTTGGTCTTGAACCAGGTCGAGAGATTGGCGGAACAGGTCGACGACATCGCTTTCGGCACCGCGAAGGGTCCGACGCGCTTGGGACCGGACTGCCGCGTCGTGTCGGCCGCGGCGACGATCGCCTTGGTCGACGGACCGCCGGAACCCACGATCAGACCGGTGCGCGGGTTGCTGATGTCGTTCGGTTCAAGACCCGCGTCCTGGATCGCCTGGTTCATCGCCAGCCACGCATAGGCCGCGCCGTCACCCATGAAGCGGCGCGCGCGCCGATCGACGGCGGTGTCGAGATCGACCTTGAGGCTGCCATGCACCTGGCTGCGGAAGCCGAGCTTCACGTAGTCGTCGGCTGCCGTGACGCCGGAACGGGCTTCGCGCAGCGAGGCCACGACTTCCTGCGCGTTGTTGCCGATGGAAGACACGATGCCCATGCCCGTGACCACCACACGCCTCATGGACGTCTCCTTTCACGTCTTCTGCCTTCCGGCCCCCGCATAAGCGGGGGAAGCCGGAGAGAGGGGATTGGTTCCCCTCGTCTTGCGTGGCCCCCGTAGACGGTGCGGGACGGAGAGGTCAAGCCGGGGCGGCGGCCTTTTCCAGCATGGCGGCCTTCTCGTCCATGAATAGACCGACCTTCAGGTCCTTCGCTTCGAATACGAGCTTGCCGTCGACCTTCATGTAGCCGTCGGCGACGCCGACCACGAGCTTGCGCATGATCACGCGCTTCAAGTCGATGTAGTAGCTGACGAGCTTGGCGCTCGGCAGCACCATGCCGGAGAATTTGACCTCGCCGACGCCGAGCGCGCGGCCGCGGCCCAAGCCGCCCAGCCAGCCGAGGAAGAAGCCGACCATCTGCCACATGGCGTCGAGGCCCAGGCAGCCGGGCATCACGGGGTCGTTCTGGAAATGGCATTTGAAGAACCAGAGATCCGGCCGGATATCGAATTCGGCTTCGATCTCACCTTTGTCGGCGCTGCCGCCGGTGGCGGAAATCCGGGTGATACGGTCGATCATCAGCATGGGCGGCAGGGGCAGCTTGGCGTTGCCTTCTCCGAACAACTCGCCGCGCGCGCAGGCCAGCAGCGCCTGCATGTCGAAACTCGATTTGCGTCCCATCATGGGGTTTACCATCCGTTCACCTGGCCCGCGGCCTTGACAAAACGCTCCGCCTGGCCGATTTCCTCACTGTTAGAAGCATTCTAACCAACGTTCCGTTGCGCTCTTCCGGCGCAACCTAGCAAACATGACCCCCGAGTGTCAGTGACGCAAGGGTCAGCACCGGCAGACGACGTATGGCGAGCAGAAAAAGGATCGACGACGAGGCGGACGTGAAGGCGGCTGCGCGGCTGAGAGCCGCAGGTCTTCGCCCCACGCGTCAGCGCGCCGCGCTCGCCGGCCTTCTGTTCAAGGGTCACGACCGGCATGTCAGCGCCGAGGCGCTCCATGAGGAAGCCATCCGCGCCGGCGTGAAAGTCTCGCTGGCGACGGTCTACAACACGCTCAACCAGTTCACGCAGGCCGGCCTTCTGCAACAAGTGGTCGTCGACGCGCAGCGCTGCTACTTCGACACGAATGTCGGGGATCACCAACACTTCTTCTATCCGGAGGAAGGCACGCTGATCGACATTCCGGGCGACGACATCAAAGTCAGCGGCCTGCCCTCCGCGCCGAAGGGCATGGAAGTCGAGCATGTCGACGTGATCGTGCGGCTCAAACGGGCCTGAAAAGATCTGTCTGGCCTCTTGGAAATTTCTTCTTTAGAACTATTCTAATCTATTGACACGCCTATGCGCGCGGGCGCAAGGTCCCGCGCGGTTCGGGAGCGCCCCTCCCCTATCACGCAAAGGAGAACAGCCATGGCCACACTCAAGGGTTCGAAGACCGCTCAGAATTTGAAGGACGCGTTCGCCGGCGAAAGCCAGGCCAACCGCCGCTATCTCTATTTCGCACAGAAGGCCGACGTCGAAGGCTACAACGACGTTTCCGCCGTGTTCCGCTCCACCGCGGAAGGCGAGACCGGCCATGCACACGGCCATCTCGAGTTCCTCGAAGTCGTGGGCGACCCCGCCACGGGCGAGCCGATCGGCCCGACCGACAAGAACCTGAAGGCCGCGATCGCCGGCGAGACGCACGAATACACCGACATGTATCCGGGCATGGCGAAGACGGCGCGCGCCGAAGGCTTCGACGAGATCGCCGACTGGTTCGAGACGCTGGCCAAGGCGGAAAAGAGCCACGCCGGCCGCTTCCAGAAAGCGCTCGATTCGCTCGGGAAGTAATTCGTACGTGTCATGGCCCGCGAATGCGGGCCACCCAGTTGCCGCGCGCACGCTTCACGGCAATTCGAGCGCGATCTTCAAGATCCGGCTTCCGTCACCTGGGTGGCCCGCACCTGGCGGGCCATGACAATCATTATTGATTTGGATTTTGGCCCCATGTCCCGTGAAGGCAGCCTCGAAGCGCCGACGCGCCACACCATCGACTGGCGCGATCCCGACTTCACCGATCCCGAAAAGCTCGACGCCGAGATGCGGCGCGTGTTCGACATCTGTCACGGCTGCCGTCGCTGCTTCAATCTCTGCGATTCCTTTCCGCGCCTCTTCGATCTCGTGGACGAGTCGCCGCACGAAGTGGAAGGCGTGAAATCGGAGGATTTCGGAAAGGTCGTCGAAGCCTGCACGCTCTGCGACATGTGCTTCATGACGAAATGCCCCTATGTACCGCCGCATGCGTTCAATCTCGATTTCCCGCATCTGATGCTGCGCTACCGCGCGGCCGAGGCAAAAGCCGGCAAGACGAATTTCGCGGCGCGGCAGCTCGCCGAGATGGATCGCAACGGCCGCCTCGCGCAGCCGGTCTCGGCGCTCGTCAATTTCGCGGAGAACAACTCCGTTGCGCGCAACGTCATGTCGGCGGTACTCGACATCGATCGCCACGCGGAGCTGCCGAAATTCCACACGCGCACCTTCACGCTGTCCGACCGCACACGGCCGATCAGCGTCAATGAGACGGCGCCGGCGCGGGCCGCGAAGCCGAAGGCGGCGCTCTTCGCCACCTGCTTCGTCAATTACAACAAGCCCGAGACGGGCATGGCCGCGCGCGCCGTGCTCAACCACATCGGCGTCGAAACCAATGTCGCCTATCCCGGCTGCTGCGGCATGCCGTTCCTGGAACAGGCCGAGCTCGAACGCGTGGCGGAGAACGCCGCGAAGGTTTCGAAGGAACTCGTGAAGCTGATCGACGAGGGCTACGACATCGTCACCCTGACGGCCTCGTGCGGGCTGATGTTCAAGTTCGAATGGCCGCTGATCGTCCCCGACAACGCGGACGTCAAGAAGCTCGCGGGCGCGACGTTCGACATCGACGAATATGTCGTGATGATCGCGAAGAAACACGGATTGCCGGACGGCCTCAAAAGCCTGCCGGAAGGCGTCAGCGTCCATCTCGCCTGCCACGCTCGGGCACAGAACATGGGTCCGAAAGCGGCGGAGCTCCTACGGCTCCTTCCCGAAACGCCGGTCGACGTCATCGAGCGCTGCGCGGGCCATGGCGGCACCTTCGGCGTTCTCAAGGAGACGCATCCGCTCGCGATGAAGGTCGGCCGCCCGACAATGCGCACTGCCGTCGCCCAGGCCCGCGGCCATATCGCGTCCGATTGCCCGCTGGCGGCGAAGCACATCGTGCAGGGCGCGACGGAGCTGGCGAGCCAGGGGGGAACGGAATTGCCGGCGAAAAAGCCGGAGCATCCGATCGAGATCTTTGCCCGCGCCTATGGGCTCAAGGAGAACTCCTGATGACCGCACAAGAACGCAAGATCACGCCCGCTGACATCATGTCTTACAAGGATTACGCGGCGAAGCGCACAGACCTGCGCCGCGATCTGATTCCGCGCAAGAAGAGTCGCCGCATCGAAGTCGGCCCCTTCGCGACATTCTATTTCGAGAACTACGACACGATGTGGCTGCAGGTGCAGGAGATGCTGCACATCGAAAAAGGCGGCGAAGGCCAGATCGCCGGCGAGCTCGAGGCCTATAATCCGCTCATCCCGCAGGGCAACGAGCTGATCGCGACGCTGATGCTCGAGATCGAAGATCCGGTGCAGCGCGAGAAGATCCTGAAACAGCTCGCGGGCATCGAAGAGGCGACGTCGTTCGAGATCGCGGGTGTGCGCGTCAAAGGCACGCCAACCGAATACGAAGACCGCACCACGCCGGACGGCAAGACTTCATCGGTGCACTGGGTGCGCTTCGTGTTCACGCCAGAGCTGCGGAAACAATTCGCCGATCCGAATGCGCGCGTGCTCCTCGCCATCGAGCATCCGAACTACGGCCACATCGCCGTCGTCTCCCCGGAAATCTGCAGGGAATTGGCCACGGATTTCGCCTAGCAACCAATTTCCGTTCCGGGCGTTAGCGGCTTCTGGGGATTCGTGCCGTGAACAAGCCCTTGCAAAAAGCCGGAACAGGCATCGTTGGTCTTGACGAAGTCCTCGCCGGAGGGCTTTCCCGGGGCCACCTTTTTCTCGCCGAAGGTGAGCCAGGAACAGGCAAGACGACCATCGCGCTGCAGTTTCTTCTGGAAGGTGCGAAGCAGGGAGAGACCTGCCTTTACATCACACTATCGGAAACCGCCGATGAGTTACGCCAGGGCGCCGCGTCGCATGGCTGGACCCTCGACAAGAACCTCGAAGTTTTCGAGCTGACGCCGCCCGAAAACCTTTTGGATGGAGATCAGCAACAGAGTCTGCTCTATTCGTCCGACCTCGAATTGGGCGAGACCACCAAGCAGATATTCGACATCGTGGACCGCAGAAAGCCGGCGCGTGTCGTGCTCGACAGCCTGTCGGAGATCCGGCTGCTCGCGCAGAGCTCGCTGCGTTATCGTCGCCAGGTTCTCGCGATCAAGCACTACTTCGCGCGACACGGCGCTACGGTCCTGATGCTGGACGACTTGACGGCGGAAGCTGCGGACAAAACGGTTCATAGTGTTGCACATGGCGTCATTCGTCTTGAAGAGATGGCGCCTCTGTACGGTGCCGAACGGCGCCGGGTACGCGTCCTCAAATATCGCGGACAGAAGTTTCGCGGCGGCTATCACGACTTCACCATCGGGTATGAGGGGGTCAACGTCTTTCCCCGCCTCGTCGCTGCGGAACACCGTTCGCAATTTTCCAGAACCTGCAATTCCACGGGTGTTCAGGAGCTCGATTCGCTGTTGGGTGGCGGAATTGAATCGGGGTCCAACACTTTGATCCTGGGGCCGGCCGGCACCGGTAAATCGCTTGTCGCACTCACTTTCGCCATGGCGGCGATCGCGCGAGGCGAGAAAGCGGCCTTATTCGCCTTCGACGAAGAGCTCGGACTTCTTTTCGCCCGGATGAAGGGGCTGGGCATCGATCTCGCGCAGGCGCGCGAGAGGGGAAGTCTGATGATCGAGCAGATCGACGCGGCGGAATTGTCGCCCGGCGAGTTTGCGCATCGCGTGCGGCAAACGGTCGACGCCCACAACATAAAGCTCGTCATCATCGACAGCCTGAACGGCTATCAGGCTTCGATGCCGGAGGAGAACGCGCTCATTCTCCACATGCACGAATTGCTGCAATATCTGAACCGCCAGGGCGCGATGACCTTCATGACCGTGGCGCAACATGGACTGGTCGGCGACATGCGGACCCCTGTCGACGTGACCTATCTTGCCGACACCGTGATCCTGCTTCGCTATTTCGAGGCCGTGGGTCAGGTGCGGCGCGCAATCTCCGTCATCAAGAAGCGGTCGGGATTTCACGAGCCGACCATCCGCGAATACCGCATCAGCCACAGTGGGCTGACGGTCGGGGAGCCCCTGGCAGACTTTCAGGGCGTGCTGAGTGGCGTGCCGACATATTCCGGCGATCGGACTCCCCTTCTCGCAGGCAAGAAAGAGTGAGCGAGGCCTCCTCCGAGCGGGCGCTCATCCTGGCGCCGAACGGTCGCGATTCTCAGGTCGCGACGCAGCTTCTGGAGGAGGCGGGCTTCTCCGCCTTCATCTGTTCCGACCTGCACGGATTGTGCGACGAACTTCACCGGGGCGCCGGTCTCGCAATCATTGCCGATGAAGCCGTCAGGAATGCCGACTTGCAAAGACTGGCGCGATTTCTCGGCCAACAGCCGCCTTGGTCCGACATTCCGGTCGTTCTCCTCACCAGACATGGCGGCGGCATTGAACGGAATCCGTCTGCCTCGCGCCTTGCCGAGCTCCTCGGCAACGTGACGTTCCTGGAGCGTCCCTTCCATCCCACGACCTTGACCAGCATTGTGCGGACCGCCGTTCGCGCGCGAAGACGTCAATACGAAGCACGCGCGCGCCTCGAAGATCTGCGCGAGGGAGAGAAGCGCCTCGAGACGGCACTCAAGGCGGGACGTCTCGGCCCGTGGACCTACGATATCGACAGCAAAACGCTTCACGCCTCCGAGCATTTTCGCGCACATTTCGGAAGGGGCAGAACCGACACATTCACAGTCGCAGATTTCGAAGCCTCCGTTCATCCCGACGATCTGGATGCTGTGCGCGCGGCCGTCGCGCAGATGCTGAAGTCGGGCGAGGACTATAAGCTCGAATACCGAATCCTCTGGCCCGATCGGTCCGTGCATTGGGTCGAAGTGCGCGGGCAGGCGCTGCGCAACAGCGCCGGCGCCATCAGCCAGCTTGTCGGCGTATCCTCCGATATCACCGCACGCAAGAACGCGCAGCTCGAACAGGAAAAGCTGCTTGAGGCGCTGGCGGCTGAGCGAACGGCGCTTGCGACATTGACACGGACGCTCGAGCAGCGCGTTCAGGAGAGAACTGACGAGCTCTTGCGGGAAGTCGCAACACGGCAGAAGGCGCAAGAGCAGGTCGTGCAGCTCCAGAAAATCGAGAGCATCGGCCAGCTCACCGGCGGCGTCGCGCACGATTTCAACAATCTTTTGATGGCCGTGATGGGCAATCTCGAACTGCTGCGCAAACGCCTGCCCGACGACCCACGCTTCCGCCGCCTGATCGATGGGGCCCTGCAGGGTGCGCAACGCGGCGCAGCTCTTACGCAGCGCATGCTGGCGTTCGCGCGGCAGCAGGAGCTCAAGACGGCCTCGGTGGACGTGCCGTCCCTGATTTCCGGCATGCGCGATCTGCTGGAGCGTTCGCTCGGACCGCAGATCGCATTCAGCGTAAAGGCATCCGAGAACCTGCCGCCCGCGCAAATCGACGCCAACCAGATCGAGCTCGCCATCCTCAATCTCGCGATCAATGCGCGCGACGCGATGCCCGACGGTGGCACAATCACGATCGTGCTCGACGAAACCCATGTGAGCAGAGGTTCAGCGCTCCAGTCTGGTTCCTATATCCGCGTGCGTCTCATTGATACGGGCACCGGAATGGATTCTGCCACCCTCAAGAAAGCCATTGAACCTTTTTTCTCGACCAAGCCTTTGGGCAAAGGAACGGGTCTCGGGCTGTCGATGGTTCACGGCCTTGCCGTACAGCTTGGCGGCCTCCTCGAGCTTTCGAGCGAAGTCGGCAAGGGCACCACGGCCACTTTATGGTTGCCGGCCGCAGTTCGCCAGGCGGAAGCCGAAACCGCGATAGAGCCGAATGTCGCCGCTGTATGTCGCGCAACGATTCTGGTCGTTGACGACGATCCTCTCATTGCGATGAGCACGGTCGACATGCTCGAAGATCTGGGTCACACGGTAATCGAGGCGAATTCGGCGCACCGCGCGCTCGAGATCATCGAGGGCGGCGCCTCGGTCGATCTTGTGATGACGGATCAAGCGATGCCGGGAATGACAGGCGTACAGCTCGCGGAGATTCTGCGCCGCAAACGGCCTGAGATGCCGATTCTTTTGGCGACAGGTTATGCGGATCTGCCGGCGGGCCAGCAATCCATGCTGCCGCGCCTGTCGAAGCCCTATCACCAGGCGCAGCTTCGATCGGAGATCAATCGGCTGCTGCAGGCCGGGCGCCGGTAAGCCCGCCGACCCGCTCTAGCCGAGCTTCATCGCGAGAAGCTTTTCCAGCTCGCCGATCGCCTGCGGGCCGCTTTCCACCTTGATCGTCGCCATGCCCATGGCGCGGGCCGGCTTCAGGTTCATCCCGAGATCGTCGAGATAGATGCAACGATCGGGTTCGACGGTCAGCTCTTCGCACATCATCTCGTAGATGCGCGGATTGGGTTTCCTGATTCCGATCTTCGACGACTCGATCAGATGATCGAACATTTCCATGATCTCGCGCGCATAGAGCGTGCGGCCCTCGCGCGTATCCGAGGTGTTCGCCGGCACGTTGTTGGTGATGCAGCCGGTCTTGAGGCCGCTCCTCTTGATGCGCCGAAGCGCCTCGATCATCTCGGGTCGGAAATCCCCGGCCAGCAGCGCGATGATATCCCTGCCCGGCACGTGATGGCCGAGCGCGCGGGCCTCGTTCGCAAATTCGACATCGAACTGGTCGAGATCGAGTTCGGAGCGTTCGAACCGTGCCCAGGCGTTCTCCAGCGGATTGGCGCTGTTGATCTGCCGGATGAGATTTTCCGGCAATCCCTTCTCGCGCTCATAGCGGGCGAAGGCTTCGAAAGGTGACGTCGTAAAGACGCCGCCGAAATCCCAGATCACGGCTTGGAACACGAAACGCTCCCTTGAGGCGATAGCTCTTGCGGACAAGAACCAGCCGCGCCCAAATGCGTCAAGGGCCGGCTGGAGAGCCCCCAGGGTGGGAGACAGGCCATGAGCGAGCGCACCGCATTTACGCCGATCGAAAGCCTGGGCGAGGCGCCCGGCCGCGGGCGGCTGAAGGGCCGGCGCGTGCTGGTCGTCGGCGGCGGTCAGATGGACATCGGCGAGGCCGACACGCCCGTCGGCAACGGCCGGGCGATGAGCGTGCTGTTCGCGCGAGAGGGTGCGCATGTGGCGGTGGCCGACCGCGACCGCGTCAGCGCGCAGGCGACCGTCGCGATGATCGAGGCCGAACGTGGTCGTGGCTTCGCCATCGCCGCCGACGCCACCAAGGAGGACGCCGTCGCCACGATGATGGCGGAGGCGCTGCAGGGCCTCGGCGGTCTCGACGGGCTCGTGCTCAATGTCGGCATCGGCGCGGGCGGGCCGTGGCTCGAAGGCACATCCGCGGAAAGCTGGGACAAGGTCTTCGCGGTCAACATCAAGAGCCACATGCTTTGCGTGAAGGCGGCGCTGCCGCATCTGCGCGAAGGATCCTCGATCGTATTCATCTCCTCCATCGCAGGCCTGACGGCGGGAAGCCGCCTGCCTGCTTACGATGCGTCGAAGGCCGGGCTCTCCGGGCTTTGCCGGCATGTGGCGTTCGAGGGGGCGCGCCGCGCCATCCGCGCCAATATCGTGGCGCCGGGACTGATGGACACCTCGATCGGGCGTCTCGCATCGCGGGGCCGTCCCAATCGCGCCACGACGCCGGTGCCGCTCGGCCGCCAGGGCACGGGATGGGAAACGGCCTACGCAGCCTTGTTCCTGCTCAGCCACGAAAGCGCCTACATCACCGGACAATTGCTTGCTGTCGATGGCGGACTTTCGGGGCTCTGACCATGCTGACGTTTCCGAAATCCAATTACGACGCCGGCGTCCGCGATCTGGGCCAGGGCTGTTTCGCCTATCTGCAGCCGGACGGCGGCTGGGGCCTGTCGAACGCGGGGCTGGTTGCGGATTCGGGCGAGGCCCTGCTGGTCGACACGCTGTTCGACCTGGCCCACACGCGCGCCATGCTCGACGGATTTGCGCGCGCCACACCTGCGAAGATCCGCACCGTCTTCAACACGCATCACAACGGCGATCACTGGTACGGCAACGAACTGATCCCGGATGCGCGGGTCGTCGCCAGCGAGAAGGCCGCGGCGTCGATGGCGCACGAACGCCCGGAAATGCTTGCCAACATGATGAAGGCGGCGCCGAACCTCGGCACCACCGGCGACTATCTCGTCCATTGCTTCGGGCGCTACGAATTCGCCGGCATCACGCCGAAACTTCCCGACGTGACATTCAATGGACGCCTCCAGCGCCGCGTCGGCGACAAGATCGTCGAGCTGATCGAAGTAGGCCCCGCGCATACGGGCGGCGACACGCTCGCTTATGTGGCGAAGGACAGGACGATCTTCACCGGCGACATCCTGTTCATCCAGGGCCATCCGATCGTCTGGGCCGGACCGGTCTCCAACTGGATCGCCGCCTGCGATCTCATTCTCGGGCTCGATGTCGAAACCGTTGTGCCGGGACATGGTCCTGTGACGGACAAGCGCGGCGTTGCCCGCGTGCGTGACTATCTCGGCTACATCGCGCGCGAAGCCAAGGCGCGCTACGACGCAGGCCTCGGCGCGTACGAAGCCGCGCGGTCCATTTCCTTCGACGATTTCTCCGGCTGGGGCGATGCCGAACGCGTCGCCGTCAATGTCGCGACGCTCTATCGCGAATTCGGCGCCAAAGACGTGCCGTCCGATGCGGCAACGTTGTTCGGCTGGATGGCGCAGATCTGGAAAGACCGGAAATAGGAGAAAGCCGTGGCCCTCATTGTCTATGAGCACCCGTTAAGTCCCTATGCGCAGAAGGTGAAGATCGCGCTCGACGAAAAAGGCGTCCCCTACGAGACCAAGATGCCGGCCGCGATCGGAACGGGACAGATCGACCGCGAATTCCTGAAAGCCAATCCGCGCGGCGAAGTGCCCGCACTGATCCACGACGAAGCGGCGCTGTTCGACTCCACGATCATCCTCGAATATATCGAGGACAACTGGCCGACGCCGCCGCTGCTGCCGAAAGATCCGCTTGGCCGCGCCCGCGCGCGCACCATCGAAGACGTAATGGACACGACCTTCGAGCCGATCAACTGGGGCATGGGCGAGATCCGCTGGTTCCGGCGCGCGGAAGGCCTGCGGGCGCAGGAGATCGAGCGGCGCGCGGCGGCGCAGGCGCGCGGGATTTACGACTGGCTGTCGCGGCTCCTGGGCGATGCCGAATGGTTCGGCGGCAAGACGTTCGGCTGGGCCGATCTGTCGGTCGTTCCGTATCTGAACGGTGCTCGCGGCAACGGCATCGGCCCCTTCGAGAATTCCACACTCGGCCAATGGCTCGCGCGCGCCAATGCGCGGCCGTCGGTGGCCAAGACCGCGAAGGCCGCGGCGGATTCCATGAAAGGGATGACCAATGTTGCCGACGCGGTGAAGGCGGGACTGTTCAAGCGCGAATATCGCGACCATCGCCTGGAATGGATGATCCGCTCCGGCGGGCTCGACGTCGTGCTCGAAGGCATCAAGGCCGACAATATCCGCTTCTCCAACGAATTGAGCTGACGCCATGACCCACGAAATCATCTTCCACAATTTCGCGACCTCGCCGTTCTCGGAAAAAGTGCGGCGCGTGTTCGGAATCAAGAAGCTTGCCTGGCGCTCCGTCGAGATCCCGTCGATGCTGCCGAAGCCGTTGCTGACACCGTTGACCGGCGGCTATCGCAAGACGCCGGTCATGCAGATCGGCGCCGACATCTACTGCGACTCCCAGCTCATCATCCGCGAGCTCGAGCGGCGCTTTCCCGAGCCGAGTCTCTTCCGGCACGCCAAGGGACTTCCCTACGGCGTCGCGTTCTGGACCGACCGGCTTTTCTTCATGGCCAGCGTGCCGGTCATTTTCGGCGAGATCGGGCACATGGTGCCGGAGGACTTCAAGAAGGATCGCGCCGAAATGTCCGGCGGCACCTTCTCGACCGAGGCGATGAAGGCCGCCGCGCCGTTCATGAAGGATCAGTGGCGCGCGCATGCGAGCTTCGTTGCCGACCAGTTGCGCGACGGACAGAAATTCATGACGGGCGAGACGCCGACCGCGCTCGACATCCATGCCTATATGAATTTCTGGTTCATGAAGGGCACCATCGCGGCAACGACGGCGTCGTTGCTGAAGGAATTCCCCGCGATCGACGCTTGGTACGAGCGCGTCACCGCGATCGGGCACGGCAAGCCGGCACCGATGGACGGCAAGGAGGCGCTTGCAATCGCCAAGGCGGCGACCCCGGAAGCGGAGCCGCGTCCCGATCCGTACGAGCCTCGCGGCCTCAAGCCGGGTGACCGCGTGACGGTGGCGGCGGACGATTATGGCCGCGATGCGGTGGCCGGCGAAATCGTTTTCACCAATGCGCAGGAGATCGCGATCGCTCGACAGGATCCTGAGGCCGGCGATGTCGTGGTGCATTTCCCGCGCGCGGGGTTCACGGTGAACCCGATCTAGAGCTGGGACTAAATCATCCTCCCTGCAGACATCATCACCCGGCGCGCCGCAGCGCGTCCGGGTGACTCCATTTTGTTATCGCGCCCGGCAAAAAATGGGTCGCGCGGATCGCGCGGTTCCGCGCGACCGGACGATGACGGAACACGAGTGGTTCAATAGGATAAAACCGCTTCAGCTACTGCGTCGCAGCTTCCCGTGTCGGCTGGGCCTGGCCGGTGCCGATGCCGAGGATTACCGCGAACAGGACTGCGACGGCGGGCATCTGCAGGCTGAAATCGAACAGAGAATGGAACGCGACGAGCACGGCCGCGCCGACCGCCGTGATGGCGTAGCTGCGACGGCGATGGCGCCTGAGGACGCCGGTCACGCATTGGACGATGATGATCAGCAGCGCCAACGTCCAGGCGACTGCCGCAGGGATTCCGACGCCCATCGTGAATTCGAGCCAGTCATTGTGCGCGCGGTCAACGACATAGGGCACGAAGATGTGCGAGTAGAGACTGTAGACATCGGGATAGGTGCCGAGGCCGGTGCCGAGAAGCGGATGATCGGCGATGGCGCGGACCGCGACGTCCCACATCAGAGGCCGCATTTCGGCGGCGCCGCGCGTTCCGATGAGGTCGGCGAAGCGGTCCGCCACCGAATGGCCGCTGGCCAGGAACAGTGCGATGATCGCCAGGGCGGCCACGGCGCCACCGATCAGTGTCCAGCGCGCATTGCCGCGTCGCGCGGAAACGCTGAGGGACAGCATGAAGACGGCAAAGAGGCCAACGAGCGTGGCGATGAGCCCGGCGCGCGACTGCGAGCCGATCAGCGCGACCAGCAGGACCAGCGAGGTGATCAGCCAGCCGGCGCCTTTGCCCGTGCCGAACTGCACCAGCGTGCGCAAATGGGTGCGCCAGCCGCGCGTCGCCACGATTCTGTGCTGGCCCGACTCGACGAGGAGCGTCAGGCTCGCAAGCAACGCCATACCGGTGAAGGTCGCGAAGCTGTTCTTGGCGACGAGCCCGCCGCTTACGGCGCGCTCATAGGGCGGCGGGATGCCTTCGAACAGCGTGACCTGGCTCGTATGAAAGGCGCTTAGCGCAATGCCATAGATGGAATAGGCCGTCGCAATGACGACGATGGCAACGAACAGCGCGCGCGCATTTTCGTGCTTGAGCGAGAGCGCTGCGGCGAGCCAGCCGACGGCGACGTAGCTCGAGAGCTTCATCAGCTCGGTTTTGGTCACGAACGGATTGAACGAAATCGCCCCGGCGACGGGCTTTGCGAGCTTCTCGGAGACGAAGCGCCAGATATCCGCGTGCCAGTCGGGCGGCGTGAAGCTCTGGCTTTGCATCCAGATCCATGCGAGCACCGCGATCATAAGCGTCGCGGGAACGGCGAGCCGTCTTGCGAGACGCGAAAGCGCGGTGCCGTCGGCAAGTCCCGCCGGTATCCACACCGCCCAATCGACGGCGATGAGAAGCACCAGCAGGCTCCACGCCCAGTCGCGATTGGAGCCCAGCGGGAACTGCATCCATGCGAGGATCGCAATCAGAAGCCAGAGCGATATCCGTTCCGACACGCGCGCGATCCGGCCGGCAGCCGGAAGAGGCTGGGATTGCCGCGCGGCGGGATTACTGCTGCTCACCGGCATTCTCTTCGATGATGTAGCGGTTAAAGTCTCTCAGGTCGTCGCGATGGCCGGCAAAGCCGGCACGCAACAACTGGCGTCCGTTCTCTGTGAAGGAAAGTGCATAGAGCGGGCCGCGCAGCGTCAAGCCGCTGGGCCAGCCGAGCGTGTTCCACATCGGCAGGATGTAGGTGACGGCCTTGTCGCGCACCGGCTTGGTGAGATAGGGCCACTCGCTGGCCACCAGCGACATCCGCCGGCCGGCCGTATACCAGTCGTAGGCTCCCACCGCGAAAGCATTGTCGAGACAGGCAACGGCGTCAGGCGATTTCTGCTGGGCTTCGATCTGGCAGAGGAGCAGCCAGCCCGTGGGATTGGACGGGGCATCGCGCAGGGCATCGACGACAATCGTGCGAGCCTGCGCCAGCGTGGCGGAATTGTCGACGCCGCTCAGCGTCAGGACCTGCGCGCGTTCCGTCAACGACCAGCCGTCGTCGGGGGAGGCACCGGCCAAGGCATCGGCGGCGGCACGATACTTGACCGGCGGAAGTGTCTCGCCGAGCAGCCCCGCGTCGATCACGGAATGGAAGGCGATCGCACTCAGGCCCTCAGAGAGTCTCGGGATTGCGGCCGCGGCCAGCAGCACGGGCACTGAGAACAATATCCCGCCGATGACAATTCTTGCCTGAAGCGGCATTGAAGACATGACGAAGCGGTCTATGCCTCGTAGTACTTCGCGTAGGCGTAATAGTAGCTGCCGTAGCCGAAGCTGTAATAGTGGAAGCGCTTGGTATCGGCGCGCGTCAGCGCCACGCCTGCAATCGGCGCATGCGAGTCGCGCAGCGATTTGATCGCATCTGCGGCAGCGTCACGCGGCGTCTTCTCCCAGCGGACCACGAACAGGACCGCGTCGGCGAGACGGCTGAGGACGCGCGTGTCGGTCACCGGCAGGATCGGCGCCGAGTCGATGATCACGTAATCGAAGACCTTGCTCAGATCCTTGATAGTCTTCGCCAGCGACTGCGATTCGATCAGGTCCGGCGCATTTTTCACGTGCTTGGCGGCGGGGAGGATCATCACACCGCTCTTCGGATCCTTCATCAGCGCTTCTTCGAGCGTCACATCTCCTTTGAGGAGATCGATCAGGTCCTTCGAAATCTCGCCGAGCTCGGCGACCGATTTCACGTTGGGGCGCCGCAGGTCGCCGTCCACCAGCACAACCTTCTGGCCCGTCTGGGAGAGATGGCGCGCCAGCGACACCGCCGTGGTTGTCTTTCCCTCGCCCGGCAGCGCCGACGTGATCAGCACGACTTTCGGCGCATTGTCGACATTGGATAGCGCGATCCCGAGCTGAAGCGCGCGGACGGCTTCGGCATAAGACGAAAGCGGTCGTTCGATGACGAGGTCGGCCGCATTGAGCGACGGCCCGTCTTGGGATTTGAGGCTCAGATGCGAAGGGCTAAATCCCACCGACCGTGCCGGCGTGACGTCAGGCAGGGTCGAAAGCACCGGCAAGCCGAGAACGGCTTCGGCTCTCGTGCTGGTGCGGAAGCCGTGGTCGAGGCGTTCCAGCAGAAACGCGACGACGAAACCGGTGAACAGCGAGGCCACGATAGCCACGCCGAACACCAGAATATTGTTCGGATAGCTCGGAGAATTCGGAATTGCCGAACGCGAGATCACCCGCGCATCCGGGATCTGCAGGCCTTCCTGTTGCTGCGTCTCTTTCGAACGTGCCACGAACGTATCGTAGAGCGCCTGGCTGGATGCGGCGTTGGCTTCGAGGACGCGCAGCCTGACGCGGGCTTCGCCCTGCACCGTCGAATCCGACTCGAGCTGATTGAGGCTCGATTGCAGCGAGGCTTCGCGTGCACGCGCCACCGCGACATCGTTCTCCGCCGTACCGACGACGTGGCTGATCTCTTCCTTGATCTTGGCATCAAGATCGCGCTTCTCGGCCTGAAGGTCGAGCATCTTCGGATGATCCGGGCCGTAGCGCGTCGACATCTCGGCCTGCTTCTGGATCAGCTCCGTCTGCTGCGCGATCAGCGTTCCGATGAGGGTCGAGCCGACGACCTGCGTCACTTCCGCGGCATGGCCCGAGCTCACGAGCGTACGCACGCGCGCCAGATTGGCTTCGGCCTGCGCCACGTCCGTGTGCGCCTGGATCAGCTGCGTATTCAGCGCCGCGATCTGCTGGTCGAGAACCGAGATCGTCCCCGAGCCGGTGGATGCCGTCACTTCGGTGATGTGATGGGCGGCCTTGTACTGCTCGACGGCATCCTGGGCCCGGCGGGCCTGGTCCGCGAGCTGTCCAAGACGGCTGCCGAGCCACTGGGTCGCCTTCAGCGTCGCTTCGAACTTCGCGTTGAGCTGGTCCTCGACATAAGCATCCGCCACCGCATTGGCGATCATCGCGGCCTTGTTGGCATTCTCGGATTCGAAATCGATCTTCAACGCCGTCGACAATTCGAGCTGCTGCACGCCGAGCCGCGCTTCGAACTTCGAAATCAGTCCGTCCTTCAGCTTCTGCTGCCGTTCCTGCTCCGACATCGGCGGACCGGGAAACCAGCTCGACGGGCTGAGGAATGCGAGATAGCTCGTCCAGGATTTGCGCAGCGCGCCGTTAAACTCGGGATCCTTGTCGAGACCGAGCCTCTGGATCACGCGCCACGCGAGTTCGCGCGACTGCAGAATTTGAATCTGATTGAGGATGGAGGCCTGATCCGTCGGCAGCCCCGACAACACCGCTTCGACATTGACGACTTTGTTCTCGCGCTGATCGATCATCACGATCGCGCTGCCTTTGTAGAGAGGCGTCAGCGAGAGATCGATGAGGGCGACAAGAATAAGGATCGCAGCGGCGGCGCCGAGAATGACGCGCGCACGCAGGCGAGCGATCTGCCAGATTTCGATCAGCGAAACTTGAGTCGAATTGGACTGTGTAGCTTCGGCGGGTGCAAATTCCGCTTGCTGCTCGGCGCTATCGAGCCGCGTTTGAACGTTCATCCGGTTGCTACCTTCGACGTTTGGCGCGATCTCGCGCGCGGGTCTGCCTGCCCTCCAGGCACCCAGCCGGCAGGCATTTAAGTCATCCCGGCGGGGTTAGACAACCCCGTCGGGCCACCTCGCGCCAGAACAATCAGATCTGAAGGTTAAGTCCGAGGGTGACCAGATTGTCGTTGTAGTTCAGGCCTGAGAACGTCGCGTCGCGGGTGGCGTATTGATAGCTCAACTGGGCCATCGCGTAATGCGAGATGATGTATTTCATCCCTACGCCGAAGGTCGGAGTGGTCTCGTCGAGATTGATGCCCTTGTAGGTCGTATCATCGTAGCCGAAATTCGCATTGAGCCAGATCTGGCGGGTGAGTTCCCAGTTCGCCGAGAGGTTCACGTTGCGATCGTCGCCGCCAGAGGAGCCGGCAAAGGTCGTGTTCACGATCTGGCGCGAGCCCGTCAATTGGACCGTGATCAGCTCGGTCGGGTACCAGATCAGGTTGGCGCCGAAATCGAGGCCGTTGATGTCCTGGAGCGGCACCAGGCCCGGCTGCTGCTGATGCGAATAGAGCTGGTCCACATAACCGAGATAGACCGTGCCCTGAACGAGGTTCCCCAGCAGGAGGTTCACACCGGCGTCGACCTGATAGCCGTGCGAGTCGCGGTGGTAGCCCGACCGGTCGTAGTACTGCTCGAAGCTGTCGTTGTTGTATGTAGCCCGTACGTAGCCCGCGTAACCCGGCGAGAAGTCATAGCTCGCTTCGCCAAATCCTTTGTCGATCGTGTTGTTGCGATCGTGGTTGTAAAGCTTGCCGCCGCCGAACAGAGGCGTGTTGAAGAAGTGGTACTCGTCATGGCTGCCGCCCGCCGTAAATCCAAGCCGGTTGGGCTTGTACTCGAACTGGCCGCTGACATCGAACAGCGTGTAGAGGTTCGGCGCGCTCTGCGAGGCGACCGTGTCCGATGACGACAGCGCCTCGGCAATCTGGCTGTAGCTGATATTGCCGTTGAACGTCATGGCGCGGGTGATCTGATACGTGCCTTTGGTGCCGAAGTCATATTGCTTCGTATTGACGGTCGTCAGGCGTGCGTATTGATCAAACGTTCCGTCGGCGTAGAAATCGACATGGGCTTCGTTGGTCTCGTAGTCCAGAATCAGCGTGGGGATTTCGGTGAAGAAGAAGTCGTCCTTGACCCCGCCCGAATTGCTCGGTTGGCGGAACACGTTGTCGTCGTAGGAGACGCTGGTCACGAGATTGGGGAAGAGCCGGAACACGCCCAGAGGAATTCCCTTGGCCATGTATTCCGGATCGAGCTCGCGCTGCGGCGTGAGCGCCGATATTTCCTGATTGGCGTTCCAGACCGTGGGGCCGCCGGCGGACTGATTGCTCGCCGGCGCCGAAACGACCGGCGAATTCGTCGGAGCATCCGCGAAAGCGTTAAGACTTAACGTAAACGCCCCGAAACTTGTCACAAGCCCAGCCGTGACTAGCCGTTTCAAACCCATTGCCGTCCCCAACGTCTAAATATGTTTTTCAGGTCGTCTTTTGAAATGCGGTCGCCGAGCATGTCTGCCCGGCGCTCCGCCAGACGATTACGTCGAGCTTACGTGCAGCTCGGGTTGCGGCATCCACCACCGCCGCCGCCACCCTGGCCGTTGCCATTGCCGTTGCCACCGAAGAAGCCGCCGCGGTTGCCGTTTCCGCCGCCGCCGCCGTTGCCGGCGCCGATGTTCTCATAAGAATTCGCAGCGTCAGCCAAGGTCGTGCCGTTCCCGCCTGCCGCAGAGGCCGTCCGCTGGAATGCCGCAACAGCGCCCCGGGGAGCCGTCGAACCGATCGCATCGGCAATCTCAAGGCCCGTCGCGGAGTTCTCTGCGAGCGCAGCGTTCGCCATGCCGGTCCCGATTTCATTCGGGTTCGCACCGGCGTGTTCGGACGCCGTAATGACAGCCTCCGCCACCAGCATCGGGTTGGTTTGACCATATTGCGAGATCAGCGCTTGCGTTTCGTTGCTGATCGCCGCCGCAACCGCCGCGTCGAGATCCGCGCGCGACGCAGTCGCCGGCAAGTTCGCCTTTGCGGCAGCGATCGCGTTACCGACCGCCGTATCGATGCTCGAGAGATCCGACGCCGACAAATCCGTTGCTGCGCCAACCGTCGCGGCGGACAACGCAATCGCCGCAACGCTCATCCAGGCAATCGCCGAAAATTTTGCGATATGTGTCTTCGTCTTGGTCATGGCACCCCCAAACATTGGCTAGGCCGGCTTCAGCCGAACGGCCGATTATCAAAGCTTAATGCGCGACACGTAGAACGCGCACAACTCTGCGGTTTCCCCGGTCCCTAGAAAAGAAGTTACGCGTTCCTGTACAAATTGGCAATGCTCGCGCCTGCGAAATATATGAAGTTTAGGCTAATCGTGTAGGTGAAACAACAGCATGGTTACTCGCCTCGCCTTGGTGTGACCCCGATCACAAGCGAGGCGTGTATGGACACGTTAACGACGGATCCTCGGCTGCGTTGGAACGCGCACGACATTTCGGGCAAAAACCGCGAAATCTGACATGCCAGCCGGCCCCGAAGCCGCATCAGGCTCAGAAAATCCGCTCGTCGACCCGCACGGTATCGCCAGGATAAACCGCCGTCCTGTCGTCGGCCGGCAGCTTCACTTCCATCTGCGAACCTTTACGACGAATATAGACTTCGTCCTTATCCGCGCGGTACGTGTACCCGCCGCCGAGTGCCACGGCGTTCAACACGGTCATGCCGTTTTCATAGGGGTATTCGCCCGGCTTGTTGACTTCGCCGAGGATCGTGAACGGCCGATAGTTCGTCACTTCGACGCTCACTTTCGGATTCACGAGATAGCCCGCGGCCAGCTTGGCCTCGACCGCATTTTCGAATTCCCGCAGCGACAGACCCGCGGCCCGGACCTGACCGATCAGCGGCAGGCGCACGAAGCCGCTGCCGTCGACATCGAATTCGCCCGAGAGATCGTCTTCGCCGTAGACGGTGACTTTCACTTTGTCGCCCGTGTCGAGACGATAGGCGCTGGTGCCCGGCTTGGCGGTGTCATTGTCAGGAGCCGCCGCAGTTTCAGCCGCATAAGCTTTCATCGGCGCGCCCGAAACGGCCACGAAGCCGGCCGCTATCAAGGCGACAATGGCTCCCGCCTTTGTCACATTCCATATGGCCTGCTTCATCGCTCCAACCCGTCGCTTTCTAGGCCTGCTTCTTACACATTATCAGTGAGGCCAAAGTTAGACCCTATTTAAATTCACGTTAACAGCCGTCTCAACCCGCCGCGGCCTGAAGAAACCGGCACTCCGTCCCCTCCAGCACGGCGCAGGACAATTTTCCCGTCGCGTAAGCGCCAGTATCGACGCCGATGCGGTTCTTCAGACGGATCGGCGCGGAGATCGGGGTATGTCCGTGTACGACAACCTTTTCATGAAGTGTCGTGCAGTTCAGAAACTCGTCACGAATCCAGAGAAGATCTTCATCCGTCTGATCTTCCAGGCTCGTGCCGGGCCGGATGCCCGCATGCACGAAGGCATAGTCTCCGAGCACGATGACGGATTCGAGCGCGCGCAGGAATGCGAGATGCGAAGCCGGCAACTGCGCCTTGAGCGCCAGCCGCGCTTCCTCGAATTTTTCGCTGTCGTCGAACAGCGGCGGTCGCACGCCGTAGCTCAGAAGTGTTTCCGGCGCGCCGAAGCCGCGCCAGGCGCGATAGGTTTCAGCATTCGCAAGAAAGTCGAGCAGCGCCTGATCGTGATTGCCTTTGACGTAGCGCGCCGAAAAGCCTTTGGGGACTGCGTCTATCAGACGTTCGATAACGCCCCGGGAGTCGGGCCCGCGATCGACATAGTCGCCGAGATAGACGATCACTTTCTCGCCGCTGAAATTCTCCGCATCCGCTTCGATGCGCGCATGCAGCCGATCGAGCACGGCGGCGCAGCCATGGATGTCGCCGACGGTATAGATGCGCATACCGTCCGGCGCGCGCGTCTCGCGCTTCGGCCCAAAGCCAAGCGCTGCGAGCCATTTCGCGCGGCGCGACGGGGTTGAGGCTTCGGCTTGTATTGCCATGCTGGGGGCCGGTATGTCCTTCTGTTGTTTCAAATTACACTATGCTGCACAGCGGTAAAACCGCCGTGAAGCGGGGCGGCGCCGACCTATGTCCTTGCCGGTGATTGCTGGATTGTTAGCCCTGGTCGCCGCGCCCGCGGAGACAGGCGCAATCTCGCCACCATCCGTGTTTGCGCCCTCGCTATGCAGCTATGCCGTGTCCTTTCCATGGCAGCCGACCATCTCGCAATCGACCGCCACCGACGGCGGCAAGAGTGTGGCGGCCGATCTCGTGCAGGGCAGTGTTCGCTATTCGGCGGCCTGCATCGCCGACGCGCCGGGACGCGGCGGCAAACCATTGCGGCCCGCGGCCGCCGCGGCCCGCATGACCGAGATGGCGCACGCCCTCGGCGTGCAGCACGCCGAAATCCGCCCCCTGCCGAAGCTCGGCCCCGCCTGCGGACAGGTCGACGGCCAGCTGGGGGACGGCGCGCAGCCCTACCGCATCATCGCGCGCATCTGTATCGGCGCGACCGCGACGTTCATCGCGGAGACGGTCGGGCGCAATGATTTGGATGATCAGGGGCAACGCAGATTCCTGGATTCGCTGGCGCTCAGATAGCGCGGGCGCGCCTAATAGGCGTTGTCCTGGCGCAGCACCGTGAAAAGGGTCCGCGCGAGAATCTGCAGGTCGAGCGCCACGCTCGAATTCGCCGCGTACCAGAGATCGAACTCGATCCGGCGGAACATCAGATCGACCGTCGGCGTTTCGCCGCGCAAGCCGTTGACCTGCGCCCAGCCGGTGACGCCCGGCTTCACATGCTGTCGCAGCTCATAATTCTCGATCAGCTTCGCGTAGAGCTCGTCATGCGCGACGGCATGCGGACGCGGCCCCACAAGCGACATTTCTCCGCGCAGGATATTCAGGAGCTGCGGCAACTCGTCGAAGCTCGTCTTCCTCAGCCAGCGGCCGACGCGTGTCACGCGTTGATCGTCGCGGCGCGCCTGCGTCACCGCCTCGCCGTCCTCGAGCACGCTCATCGTGCGGAACTTGACGATGCGGAAGGGGCGGCCGCGATAACCGTTGCGCCGCTGCCGGAAGAAGACGGGCCCCGCTGAATCGAGCTTGATCGCGATCGCGATAAGCAGCATCGCCGGTGCCAGCAACAGCAGCGCCGTTCCGGCCACGGCGATGTCGATCAGGCGCTTGATGCCTCGCGAAAAGCCTGACATCGGCAGGCGTTGGGTCTCGATGGCCACGGACGGCCCGACCCGGCGCACCGGCAGCCCGAACAGGCTCGCGACCGCCTCTGTCGGTACGACATAGACGGCGCGGGGTACCAGCCGCAAACCCGACTGGATGCTCACGACGCGCTCATGCGAAATCGATGCGCTGAGGATGTAGATCTCGCCCGGCCCGGCAATGCGCGCCGTATCGAGAAGCCGCTTGAGCAGCTTTTGCCGCTCGCCCGGCCAATCGATATTCGCGCATTCCGCATCGAACTCGATCGTGTGGACGCCGGCGCAGCCGCGCGAGCGAAGCTCATGGGAAATCTGCGGCAGGATGGGGCAGCCGCGCGCGGCCGCGACAATGATTTCGCTGCCGCGATAGGTGCTGGCGTAAATCGTGCGGGCGAGAATACGCGGCACGTAAATCCGCGACGCAATTACGGCAGGCATGCCGATCAGAAAAAAGCTGAAGATGGCACCGCGGGAAAATACGGTCCCGATCCGGAGCGAAAAGGCGACGACGATCAAAAGCAGAAACGTGCCGAACCAGGCGGTGATGGCCGCGCGCGCGCGGCCGATGTCGCGGGACGCCGCAATGTTCTGGGCGCTGCGCATCAGCCGGGTGGCGCCGCAGAAGATGACTGCGACGATCAAGCCGGTGCCGGCATAGATGCTCGGCGTCCCGAAATTGTGAAAGGCGAGGAGCTGATAGGACGTGCCGGTGATGGCGCCGAGCAGGAAGATGATCAGTCCGTCGATCAGCAGGGCCGGCAGCGCCACTGCCTCGTCGGCGGAGAGGTCGAGACCGGACGGACGCGCCACCGCGCCGAGCGGAATGCGCACGCCGTCGCCGGACCCCTCGCTACTCCCGATATACCCCATTCCCCATTCCCACCGCAGGACGAATGTCTATTGATGAAATTGTCTCTGCTCCGGAGTTACCCGACCCCGTTTCGGCCGGCGACATATAGCTGCCGGTCCGCCGTTAAACCCCGCACCATTAGATGCTGAACGGATAATTTACTTTAGCGGAATGCTGCCGCACCGCACAAGGCACAAGGATCACAATGGTTAGTGGTGCGCGCTAAATCAGTGACAGGATTGCCAAAACGACGACCACCCAGACGGTGGCGGAGCCCAGCGCGAGGGCGATCAGCGGCCGCAATCGGAAGCTACGGCTCTTGGGAACGGCGAGGGTATGGTTGGCGGCGTTCTGGTCGGCGATGGCCGCGGTGAGTTTGGCGATGATGGCATTGGCGGGCCCCCGATCGTCGTCGTCCCACTTTTCCCGACCGAGAAATGCGGGAGCCGACGATTCAGCCTGAGCCTTTTTCTGCGGCAGTGTCATCGCATGCGCATTCCTTTGCCGGCGCGCCCAATTTGTTGATGAAACGCTAAGGCCCCGTTAATGCTCCGCGGACTCGCGGCACGCCCCTCAAAAAAACTGCAGAAAATTCTTCGATGATTCGCGGAGCCATTTTACCAGCAAAATCCGCAAGTCACGCGACCCCGTAAAATTTTAGCCGATTTTGAGTCAAAGCCCCCAACGCCGTCTAACGCCGGTGCAATTGGGGCGAGGTTAGACATGCACCCGGGCGTATTCACGGGGCGTGTCGTGTCGAAGATCATCGCGCATATTGCTGTCGCTGCAGCATTGGGTTTGGGCGCTTGCGGCGAACTTCCGACGAATGCGGACGAACTCCAGTCGGCGACCAAGGTCGCCTATCAATCGGCGTCGCCGATCGTCGACGGCTCGCATACGCTGCCGCCGGCGGGCTTTGTCGGCTTCTGCATGCGTTCGCCGGAGGCCTGCACCAATCGCGGTGCGCCGGCGGCAACCAAAGTCGTGGTGGATGATCGCGTGGCGGCCACGCTCGTCGCGGTCAATGCCAAGGTCAACGACGCCATCATTTATGAGTCTGATACTGAACATTACGGCATCGCCAACCAGTGGACGCTGCTGACGGACGGCGGCCATGGCGACTGCAAGGACTATGCGCTCGCCAAGCGCGAGGCGCTGCGCGCCGCCGGCCTTCCCGACCAGGCATTGCGCATTGCGATCGTGCGCACGCCGCGCGACGAACTGCATGCGGTCCTGACTGTCGACACCGACAAAGGCGTGCTGGTGATGGACAGCCTGACGCCGGAAATCCGCCCCTGGGCGGACACGCGCTACCGTTGGCTCGAGCGCCAGTCGGCATCAAATCCATTGCAATGGGTGTCGCTTGCCAATGCGGACGGCGACGACTCGGGCACCATCCTCGCGGGCCATCGTCCGAACTGATCCAAACCCGACGGGCATCCGGGAACCTCCCTTCCCGGATCGCCTTGCCGGGACGCGCTCCTCCTGCAATCGTCGGCGGGGCTTTCGGGGCGATGTCATGACTGGATGCGGCGTCGGCGTGGATTGCGATGTCTGATGCCGCGCGGCCTACCCTTCTTTCGCGGCCTCTGGCGGTTCTCATTTGCCTTTCGTCCCTGCACGCCGCGCTTCTCGTGACCAGCATGGTCGCGGGCGCCAAGCTCGTGGCGCTGCCCTTTCATCTGTCGGCCAGCGCCACCGTCCTCAGCTACACGCTCACCTTCGTCATCCTCGATACGCTGGCGGAGCTTTACGGCCCGGCCGTCTCCAAATTCGTCATCACGATGGGCCTCGTGAGCATGGTGCTGGCAGCGGCCTATATGGAGACAGCCGCCGTGCTGCGCGGTCCGGGCGGAATTGTCCAGGATGCATTTTCGATCGTGCTCTCGATGTCCTGGCGGATCTGGCTGGCGGGATGGATCGCCTATGTGATCAGCCAGCGGCTCGACGTGTGGTCGTTTCTTCTGCTGAAGCGCGTCGGCGGCATCGGCGCTTCGGTTGCTGCGCGCGCCTGGTTCAGCCTGATCTTCGGGCAGATGATCGACACCGCACTCTTCGTGACCATCGCCTTCGCGGGCGTCACATCGCTTCTGCCGCTGGTCGCCGGACAATATGCCGTCAAGATCGTGATCTCGACGCTGACGGTTCCGCTTGTGTCTGTCGCTGTCGCGCTGGGCCGCAGGCTCGTCGCCGGCGACGCGTCGCCCCGCGACGGCTTCGCCGTCATGGCGGAAACGACATCTGCGCCGCCCGTCTTATGATCTGCATGCGCCGAGCGCGGCCGGGATCGCTTCGAGATCGCTGACGATCGTCCCGCCGCTTTCGCGGATGAAATACTCGACCTGCAGATTGACGACCGAGCCTTCATTGTCGCCGGCAAGCCGGAAATCGCTGCGGTAGCCGACAATCCGTTTCTTCAGCGCGAAGGCGAACCCGATTTCGGCCGCTGTCCCGCTGTCGACGTCTGAGCCGTCGAGTACCGCGAGAAGCACCTCGCAGGCAGCGATGGCCTCGGCGTTGTTGCGGCCGATCTCACTGCTGAGCGTCCGCCAGGCGTCGCGCCGTCCCGCACCATACGGCATCTCCGTCACGGCCTTGACCTTCGCCGCGTCCGTCAGCGTCCAGGGATCGAGAATCGCGCAGCCGCAGGCCGCAAGCCGCGGGATCAACACCTCGCTGTAGAAGTGCCGTCCCGCCTCGGAAAATCCGAGAGGGCTTGCGAGATAGAGCTTCATCCGCCGATATCAGTCAGCGCCGGGTACAAGTCCGCGATGGGCGAGCAGCGGCGTAATGTCGGGATCGCGTCCGAAGAAGGCGCGGAACATCTCGCCATAGTCCATCGTGTGGCCGCGCGACAGGATCAGGTCGCGGAAGCGCTGGCCGTTGGCGCGCGTCATGCCGCCATGCGTCGCGAACCAGTGATACGCGTCGTCGTCCAGCATTTCGGTCCAGGTATAGGCGTAATAGCCGGCGGCGTAGCCGTTGCTCCAGATATGCAGGAAGTAGCTCGTACGATAGCGCGGCGGCACGTCGTCGACGTCGAGGCCGGTCGAGGCGAGCGCCTTCTGTTCGAACTGGTCGACATCCTGCTTCGGCGCGTCCGCGGTCAACTCATGCCAGCTCATATCGAGTTTGTCGGCGGCCAGGAGCTCCCCGAACATGTAGCCCTGATTGAAGGTCGCCGCCTTCTTGATCTTGGCCACGAGCGCGTCCGGCATCGGCGCGCCGGTCTTGTAGTTCTTCGCATAGTGCTTCAGCACGTCGGGATAGAGCGCCCAGTGCTCGTTGAACTGCGAGGGAAACTCGACGAAATCGCGCGCCACGTTGGTGCCCGAAAGCGTCGGATATTTTTCTTTCGCGAAGAGGCCGTGCAATCCGTGACCGAACTCGTGGAACATGGTCGTCACGTCATCAAAACTGATCAGCGCGGGCTTGCCGGGCGCGGGTTTCGTGAAGTTCGCCACGTTGTAGATCACCGGCTTGGTGCCGAGCAGCGTCGACTGGCCAACGAGATTGCTCATCCAGGCGCCGCCCTGCTTGTTGTCGCGCTTGAAATAATCGAAATAGGCAAGACCGAGCTCCGAGCCGTCCTTGTCGTAGACGGTGAACACGCGCACGTCGGGATGCCAGACCGGCAGATCGTGACGCTCCTTGAACGTCACGCCGTAGAGCTGGTTCGCGGCGTAAAACACACCCTTCTCGAGTACGTTGTTCACCTCGAAATAGGGTTTGATCTCGTCTTCGTCGAGATCGTACTGGGCCTTGCGCACTTCTTCCGCATAACGCTCCCAATCCCATGGCTTCAGCTGGAAGTGCTGGCCGTCCTTGTCGATCTGGGCCTGGACGATCTTCGCTTCGCGGCGCGACTCGGCGGCCGTCGGCGGGATGAGCTGTGCGAGGAATTTCTCGACCGCCTCCGGCGTCTTGGCCATCTGGTCCTCGAGAACATAGGCCGCGTAGTTCGGATAGCCGATAAGCTTCGCCTTGATGGCGCGCAGGTTGGCGAGCGTGGAGATGGTGGCGCGCGTGTCGTTGGCGTCGCCCCTCTCGGCGCGCGTCCACGAATTGTGGAAGAGCCTTTCGCGGACGTCGCGGTTGGCGAGCGACTGCAGCGCGGGTTGCTGCGTCGTGTTCTGCAGCGGAATCACCCATTTGCCCTTGAGGCCGCGCCCTTCGGCCGTCTTGGCCGCGGCGGCGATCGCGTCATCGCTGAGCCCGGCAAGATCGGCCTTGTTGTCGATGACCAGTGCGCCGTCCTTGGCGGCCGCGAGAAGCTTCTGCTCGAACGCCGTCTCGAGTGTCGAGATCTGCTTGTTGAGGTCCTTGAGCTTCGCCTTGTCGGCCTCAGACAGCTTGGCGCCCGCATGAACAAACTGCCGGTAGTAGACATCGAGAAGCTGCCGCGACTCCGGATCGAGATGGAGGCTGTCGCGCTTCTGGTAAACCGCATCGACGCGCGCAAACAGCTTCGGATTGAGGAAAATCGCGTCCTGATGCGCCGCGAGCTTCGGCGCTTCGCTTGCTTCGACCTTTTGCAGCGCGTCGTCCGTGTTCGCGCCGGTCAGCGTCGAGAACACCAGCTGCACGCGGTTGAGCGCCTGGTCTGACTTCTCCATCGCCACCACCGTGTTCTCGAATGTCGGCGGCGCGGGATTGTTGGCGATCGCATCGAATTCCTGCAGACCCTTCGCCATCGCCTCGTCGAAGGCAGGCCCGAAATCGGCGTCCTTGATCCGGTCGAACGGCGGCGCCTGGAACGGCAGCGTGCTCTGCTGCAGGAGGTCGGCCGGCGAGGCCAATGCGGCGGATGCAAATGCAAGAACGGCAGTGCTCAGGCAGAACATGCGGATGCGGTGCATGGAACTCTTCCCCTCAACTTTGTGCTGATGTGTCGGCGGCAGGAGGGAGACGTTATCACACGCAAAGTACGGGCGGGAATTCACGCGAATGTGCGCCTGTCGACGGCGCGCACTGCGAAAAACGCATGCGATAGAACTTCGCCGTTCTTTGAACTCAGAGGCGACGCCTGATTGCCGCCTCTGCACCGACGGAGCGGGCCCGCCGTCCCGGAAACGCGAGGCTTCTCAAAAGATTACGGCGGATTCACAGCCATGCTTTCAGGAGCGGTCGCCGCTGACCGGTATCAGCCGCTATGTTCGCCCGTGGGGCCGATCCCCGCATAAGGCGGTTCTTCCTGCGCCTGATGGCCGGAGATGGGTGTAACCGGACTGCTGCCGAGACTTGGCCCGGCGCCGTCGCCCGCGACAACACTGACGCCGAGTTCATGACAGGCTCTCTGCCAATGTTCCTTTTCGCACCCGTCCGGGCGTCCTTCCGCTTCCCAGATCGCGTGGGCCCGTTCGCGTATGCGTTGTTCGTCGTCCATGCCGTCCACTCCAGCTTTGCCTGACGCAAACGCAACGCACGGCGGGTGGCTCCCGCCACGTTGCACAAATTGTCCCGGATTGGAGCAGCGCAACATCAATTGAGGGTTGCAGGGGGACCGTACATACGCTGCGGCCGCTACTGTGCGCGGTTCACAGTTCGCTCCCCATGCGGCGGGCATGGCGAAACCCGGCGCGAACCCAAGCGCGTTCCGCGATGTTGGTCCAACTGTTCGCCAAGCGGCAGGGCCCGAATTATTCGACAGCGCCTTGCGAGCAGAAAGCGGGCTCACGTCGTCAGATAAGGGCGCCGGGCAACAAACAGATCGCGCCGGGGCTTGATACATAGGGAAGGGAGTGGTGGGCGGTACAAGGATCGAACTTGTGACCCCTACGATGTCAACGTAGTGCTCTCCCGCTGAGCTAACCGCCCGCCAACGGGACGGCCGATATAGCCGGGCGAGCCCAGAGGGGCAAGCGCCGTCAGGGAGGCGACCGGGCAGGTTACCCAAATCTTAAGGCCCTTAACGCGGTCTTGAATCGCTTTTGCCCACTGCTCCGGCATCGATTAATCCTCAGTTAGAGCCTCGCCGCGTATTCTTCCCTTTCCAGGGGCTTTCAGGATCGCGGGGAGCAACAGGTGGAGATGTCCGGCAACCTGCTGAAAGCAGGTCGGAGCGTCCGCACGCAGCAGGAACTGAACGCAATCCTGCTCGCGCATGAGCGTTTCCTGCTCCACAAGGCGGGCGGCGCGCTTGCGCAGCTGACCGCGATGGATCTCTCCAAGCTCAATTTCGCGCAGCGCAACCTCTCTGACATCGATCTGTCCGGCGCCACGCTCAGGAGCGCCGTCCTTGCGCGCACCAATCTCGAGCGGGCCAATCTCTATTGCGCCGATTTGAGGCTCGCCGATCTGCGGCATGCATGCCTCGCATCGGCAGACATGCGCGGCACCTCGCTGCGCGGCGCCAATCTTTCCTGCGCCAATCTCGACAACGCCAATCTGAGATCCGCCACCATGTCGCGGCCCGGCGCCGAGCCGATCCTGCAGCGCAACAGCGTGAGCGGGGTCGATTTCAGCAACTGTTCGATGAAGCGCGCCACGTTCAACGGCGCCAGCCTCGAAGGCGTGAACTTCACGGGCGCGATGATGCAGGGCGCCGACTTCAAGGGCGCAAAGCTCGCCGACGTGACCTTCAAGGACGCGGTGCTCACGGGCGTCAATCTCGCCAACCTGAAAGTTCCGGCGGAGGCGCTGGTCGGCGCCGTGACCGATCCTTCCGCCGACAAGGTGGCGCGCGCCGAAGAACTCAAGGCGATGATTGAGGTGCATTACACCTGGATCCGCACCAATGGTCGCGAGGGCAAACCCGCCAATTTCGATGGCGAGGATCTGCGACCGCTCCAGTCCTATCTCGCCGGCCGGCATCTGACGGGGCTTTCCGCGCGCAATGCGATCGCCATCGGCGTGAGCTTCGCAGGCTGCCAGATGCAGGGCGCGCGTCTCGAGGGCGCCGATCTGCGGGACGCGGATTTCTCCGACTCCGATTTGCGAGCCGCCTCCTTCCGCGGCGCGCGATTGACCCATGCCCGCTTCGCCAAAGCGAATCTCTGTGCGCTCAAGCTTGTCGACGGACGCACACAGACCGTCGATCTGGTGGAAGCGCTGGCGCTGGCCGATCAGTTTTCGGGCGCCGTGCTCGATGCCCGGCTCGAAGACCTGGGCCTTCGCGCCCTCGACGCGGAAGCCGCAGCCTAAGCCGCCGCCATCATCCGTTCGACTTCCTGGACGATCTCGCGCAGGTGGAAAGGCTTCGAAAGAACCTTGGCCTGTTTGGGCGCGTTCGAGGACGGATGCAGCGCGACAGCGGCGAATCCCGTGATGAACATGATCTTGAGCGCCTGATCCATTTCGGCGGCCCGCTTGGCGAGCTCGATGCCGTCCATGCCCGGCATGACGATATCCGTCAAAAGCAGATCGAAGCGGAAACCTTTCAGGCATTCGAAGGCTTCCCGCCCGTCACCGAAATCGGTGACCTCGTGACCAGCCTTGGCCAACGCCATTGCGAGGAAACGCCGCAATGACTCGTCGTCTTCCGCCAGAAGTATTTGCGCCATTGTCCACCACGCTCCCAGCCGGAGAACTAAACCCTATATCACGAAGGCCGTAAATGCCGTTAAGGCGCAAGCCAAAGCTTGATCGCAGGCGCCGCTTGGTGATCCACTCGGTTCCGCGAATCCGATCCGGATGAGGTGCAATGGGGCGCGAAAGGAACGAGGACGGCATGGACGATGTCCTGGCGGCATTGCGCCGCGCACCATTTCGTCTCCACCGGCCCTCCGCGCTCAAGACGCCCTTCGTCTTCGCGTCGCCCCATTCGGGCCGCGCCTATCCCAAGAGCTTCGTTGCGCAAAGCCGGCTGTCCTTCAACACGCTGCGCCGCTCGGAAGACGCCTTCATCGAGGAACTTTTCCTGCCGGTGGCCGAGATGGGCGCACCGCTGATCGCGGCGTCCTTCCCGCGCGCCTATCTCGACGTCAACCGCGCACCGGCCGAGTTCGATGCGGCGATGTTTGAAGGCCCTTTGCCCTTCGCGGTCGACCAGGCGAGCCCGAGAGTCAGCGCCGGTCTCGGCGTCATTCCGCGCATCGTGCGCGAAGGCGCGGAAATCTATCGCCAGAAGCTTTCTGCGGAAGAAGCGAGCGACAGGCTGGCCGTGTTTTACCGGCCCTATCACGATGCGCTCGCGCAACTCGCCCACGAAACCAAGGCCCTCTATGCAACGGCCGTCGTCGTCGACTGCCATTCCATGCCATCGGCGGCCGCGGTGCCCGATATCGTGCTCGGCGATCGCTACGGCGTCTCGGCGTCGCCGGTCCTGACCCGCGCGGCGGAAGAGGCGTTCGCGGCGCAGGGATTCAGCGTGGCGCGCAACGTGCCTTATGCAGGCGGATACACGACGCAGTTGCACGGGCGGCCCGGCCGCGGCTGTCACGCGCTCCAGATCGAGATCAATCGCGCGCTCTACATGGACGAGGATGCGATCACGCCGGCGCCATCCTTCACGAATTTCGCCGGCCGCCTCGCGGCCAGCCTTCGCATGCTGCTGGCGCTCGACCCCGCGATCCTCGTCCCGCGCGGCCTCAGGCACGCCGCCGAATAACCCGCTTCGGAAAATAAAAAGGCCGCTCCCGAAGGAGCGGCCAAGTTCAGGGAGGAAACGCCCAGGAAGGGCAGCGACATCGCAAGGCGATGCCGCACACCAAGAATATCGCAGGGTCTTCGTTGCAGCGCAACAGAAAAAAGGTTCCCGACCCGGAAAAAAGCGCTGAAATCCTAGGAAATTCCGTCGCATAACAGTCATGCAGTCGTGCCGCTTTTTTGTGCGGCGCAGCAACAAACCGTGCGCATTGCGATCAAAACGGGCGCAGATTCACCACGTGACTCGGATTCACGAAAGAATTACGGCGTTGCAACAAGACCTTTAAGTTTCACGGGCAGGCAGGTGTGGATGCAACGCCGCACTGATTCGCGCCCATGGGAACCGGGCGGCGCCAGCGGGAGCTGCCAATGGCCGAGTTCGCGTGGTCCTCTTTGCCGAAGCGTGCCTTTCCCGAATTGGTGAACCTCAGAGAGCGGTCCAGGCGCCGCGGCCCGGTCCCCCGCGAGCCGCAGCGGGCGACGCGCCATCACCGCACGATTTTCATTTCCGACATCCATCTCGGCACGCGCGGCTGCAAGGCCGAGGCGCTGGCCGATTTCCTGAACCGCAACCAGTGCCAGACGCTCTACCTCGTCGGCGACATCGTCGACGGCTGGCGATTGAAATATCGCTGGTTCTGGCCCGAGGCGCACAGCCGCGTCGTGCAGGCCATCCTGCGCAAGGTCGATTCGGGCACCCGCGTCGTCTATGTGCCCGGCAATCACGACGAGATCTTCCGCACCTATAGCGGACGCGAAATCGCCGGCATCGAGATCGTTCGCGAGGCGGTGCACGAAACCGCCGACGGCAAGCAGCTGCTCGTCATCCACGGCGACCAGTTCGACGCCGTCATCGCCTATGCGAAATGGCTCGCCCATCTCGGCGACTGGGCCTACACGCTGGCGCTCCAGCTGAACGAATGGTGTCACGTCGCCCGCCGCACGCTCGGCCTCAACTATTGGTCGCTTTCCGCCTATCTGAAGCAGAAGGTGAAGAATGCGCTGGAATATATCTGCCGCTTTGAAGAGGCTGTCGCCAACGACGTTAGCGCGCGGGGCTTCGACGGCGTCGTGTGCGGCCATATTCATCACGCAACGATCAAGACCATCTCCGGCATCGTCTATCATAACGACGGGGACTGGGTTGAAAGCTGCACCGCTCTTGTCGAAGATGCCCGGGGACATCTGGAGATTCTCCGCTGGGCAGACGCGGGCCTACGCCCCCTTACCGTTCCGGCCGGACAGACCGCAGACCAGCTCGCGGACGCGCTTCCCGCCTGAGAACGGCAACATGAACGGCGCCGGCTCGTCGCTGGCGACCGCGGGTCATGTGGCCGATGCGCCTGCGAGCGAGCGCTCGTTGAAGCTGTTGATCGTGACCGATGCCTGGGCGCCGCAGGTCAACGGCGTCGTGCGCACGCTCGAAACGCTGGGCAAGGATCTCGAAGCGCTCGGCCATGAGGTGCGCTACGCGACTCCCGAAGGGCGCTTCACGCTGCCGCTTCCGACCTATTCCGAAATCCGCCTCGCCGTCTTCCCGCGCCGCAGCCTCGAGAAGATGATCGACAGCTTCACGCCCGATGCAATTCACATCGCGACCGAAGGTCCGCTGGGGCTGAGCGCGCGCGCCATCTGCCTGAAGCGGAGTATTCCGTTCACGACGTCGTTCCACACGCGCTTCCCCGACTATGTGCATGCGCGCTTTCCCTTCATACCCGAAAGCGCCGTCTACAGTTTCCTGCGCTGGTTCCACGGGCCGGCGCGCACGCTGATGGTGGCGACGCCGTCTCTGAAGCAGGAACTGGAAAGCCACGGCTTCCGCAACGTGCGCATCTGGTCGCGCGGCGTCGATGTCGAACGCTTCCGTCCCATTCCCGAAGCCAGCCTGCCGTTCCCGCATCCCATCTGGCTTTATGTCGGCCGTGTGGCGATCGAGAAGAACATCGAAGCCTTTCTGGGTCTCGATCTGCCGGGCACGAAAGTCGTCATCGGCGACGGACCGGCGCGCACGCAGCTCCAGCGCCGCTATCCGACCGCGCGATTCCTGGGACCCAAAGTCGGCGAAGAGCTCGTGCGCCACTATGCGGCAAGCGACGTGTTCGTGTTTCCGTCCAAGACCGACACGTTCGGCCTCGTGATGCTGGAAGCCTTGGCCTGCGGCGTGCCCGTCGCGGCATTTCCCGTGCAGGGTCCGCGCGATGTCATCGGCGACACCAACGTCGCCGCGCTCGACGACGATCTCGGCCGCGCCTGCCTCAAGGCCGCAAAGATCAGCCGCGACGCCTGCCGCCAGTTCGCGCTGACGCGCTCCTGGCGCACCTGCACGGCGCAGTTCCTGTCGAACCTGCCCATCGGAGCCTGAGCCCGTCCACCCTGCTATCAGGGGAAAAATCAGGGTCAAAAAATTTCTCCATGCCGAGCGGATTGCAGGAAAAGCCCGTTCCGCAGGGCTTTCCCGCGCATCGCGCGCGGAACCCAAGTCGAAAAGCAGGGGTGCGCAGGGTGGAAATCATCCGTGTACGTCCTTTCAGGGATGGCGCAGATGGCGGCAAAGAACGTTGAACCACAGAGGCAGTGAGGCACTGAGATACTGAGCCTGTCGCCAGGATCATGCGCCACTTTCAGAAGACGTCTTGCGCGCGTTCCGCCGAGGTGGCACAGGAGGAACGCGCGCGGGCCTGGAAAGCGGGACGGGCTCTTTGGGACGCCCTCGCTCTCTCAGTGCCTCACTGCCTCTGTGGTGAATCTTCGCGGCCGTGGATCCGGCCGCCCGGCCGCGACGAACAGCAACGCCCTTCGCGCGTCCGCGAAGGCGTCACCGGCGCGGCACTCGAAGCGTCCGCGCAAGGCTTTTGAAATTCACGATGTCAAAGAGCGATGCCGGGAGTCTGCGCCGCATCTGTGCGTCCGTGAAGAGAGACTTATGCAGCACACCCGCGATTTTCGCATTTCGGGCTGCAAGCCTCTGATATCGCAGGAGCGCATGTTCTCATTTTCGGATGTGGCCGCCCGCAAGATGCGAACAAAAATGACGACATGCGATGGACATTGCGATGACCACCGCGTCCCGTTGGAAAAAAAATGGCCGCCCGGATCGCGCCGTTTCGCGCGCCGGGCGATGACGAATGGCAAGTTTCTTGGCATGCCCGGCGCGATCTAATTGCGCCTGCGCGCGTGCCATTCCTCGCGCGTGATCTCCCACACTTCCGCAGGAAGGCGGCCGCAGACATAGTCGCGCTCGATCAGGTCGACGACGCGCATGCCGCTTCTTTCGGAGATGCGCCGCGAGGCGAGATTCTCGGCGGCTTTCGGGATGTGCATCACCGTCTTGCCGAGTACATCGAACCAGTAATCCGTCACCGCATCGCTCGCTTCGGCCATGAAGCCCTGCTTCTGGAATGCCGGATCGAGCCAGAAGCCGCGATTGTCGCGCGGCTTGTCCATGAGGCTGATGAGACCGATGAGGCGCTCGGGCTCTTCGTTCCGCCGGATCGTCCAGTGCCAGGCTTCGCCTCTCGCAACGGCCGGGAGCGCCATGTCGCGGATGAAGGTGAGCGCGCCGTCCTCGGGGTAAGGCCAGGGAACGGCGGTCGTCAGATACTTCACGATCTCCCATTGCGGGAACGTCTTCTGGATCTGCGCAGCATCGGAAAGCGCGAGCGGGCGCAAGGTGAGCCGCGCCGTCGTCAGCGCCGGAACAGCCGCGCTCACGCCGCGCCGACTTTGACAATCACCGCGCCCGAGCCGCGGCGGCCGGCGACATAGTCGAAGGCGGGGCCGATATCCTGGAAGTCGAACTGCGCGGCGACGCGCGGCGCGAACTTGCCTTCCTCCACCCATTTGACGACGCGCGCGAGCGCTGCGCCGGCCGCGGCGGGATCGCGCTGGGCTTCCAGAACCATGTTGGCGCCGATCAGCGTGCCGCCGCGCGCATAGAGCGGGATTATGTCCAAGGCTTGCGGCCGGCCGGCGGCGAAACCGGCGATCAGGAAATGCCCGCCCGGCTTCAGGATCGGCAGCGCATGCGATGACGCCTCGCCGCCCACGGGATCGTAAACGACGTCAACGCCGTCGCCGCCGGTCAGGTCCCTGGCTGCCGAGGCGACCGCGACAAGGCCGGCATCGAGCACATGGTCGGCGCCCAGCTCTTTGGCAGGCGCAAGCCTGTTGGCGCCATTGGCGACCGCGATGACCGTCGCGCCAAGCGCCTTGCCGATCGCCACGGCCGCAATCCCGAGGCCGCCGCCCGCACCGAGGACCAGCAGGCTCTGCCCCTCGCGAAGGCCTGCCCTGGTCTCCAGCGCCATCAGCGCGCCCGCGAAGGCAAACGGCAGCGCTGCCGCATCGGCCATGGCGAAAGACTTGGGGATGGCGACACAGGCCTCCGCACGCGCCACCACCCGCTCAGCGAGGCCGCCCCACGGCACGCTGGCCACGACGGAGCTGCCGGTCTTGAGGCCTTTGACGTCCGTGCCGCGCGCCGCAATGCGGCCTGCGACTTCGAGACCCGGGGTGAACGGCAGTTTCGGCCGCGGCGGCCTTTCGCCGGCCAGCGTCGCCAGATCGGCGAGCTGAAGGCCCATCGCCTCCACCGCGATCAGGACCTCGCCGGGGCCCGGCCGAGGCTCTTCGGTCTCCTCCAGCTTCAGGGCCTGGGGACCGCCAAGACGATGGGCGCGATAGGATTTCATGCGGAATTGGGTGAGCCTTGCCGTGTCCTGTTGAACAGCGTAATTCGCCGCCCGACAAGCCCGCGCATCTTTCGCGCCTTAAGGTTAGGTTCCACCGCTCCCGTGTCCGCACTGTCCGCCCCCGCCCGGCCTTTCGACCGCGCCGCGACGCTTCGCGCCGCGGAATGGGCGTATCTCGCGAGCGTCGTTCTGGGCTGGGCGATTTTCGTGGTCTGCCGCGGCGAGGACCGCGCCTGGGATTTCCGGAATTATCACTGGTACATCCCTTATGCGTTCCTGCACGGGCGCATGGCGATCGATGTCGCCGTGGCGCACCAGGCGACGTTCTACAATCCCTTCCTCGACATCCCGTTCTACTGGCTCGCGACGCACACCCATTCCTGGATCGCGCTCGGCATCCTCGGGGCCGTGCAGGGCGCCAATATCGT
The DNA here is from genome assembly GCA_035524575.1 of Rhizomicrobium sp. Classification (GTDB taxonomy): domain Bacteria; phylum Pseudomonadota; class Alphaproteobacteria; order Micropepsales; family Micropepsaceae; genus Rhizomicrobium. The sequence continues at coordinate 22,197 of DATKON010000132.1, read as the reverse complement.
GCCGCTCTATCTGATCATGCGCTCGATCTTCGAGATCGAAAACGTGCTGGCGAGCCTTGTGCTGTCGGCGCTGTGCATGACCGGGAGCCTGACGCTCTATCTCGCCGGCACGACCTACTACGACAACGTGATGAGCGTGTTCGTGCTGTCGGGACTGGCGCTCGTCATCGTGCAGCGCGAGCGCCTGCGCGTCGGCCCGTTATGGACGGGCGCGCTGATTGCGTTCGGCGGAGGCGTCCTCGTCGGCAGCGCCGTGGGACTGAAACTGCCCGAAGCGCCGTTCGCGCTCGGCTTCGCGGCAGCGTTGGCCACGCTGCCCGGCGACGCGAAGCATCGCGCCACGCGGCTTCTGGGCGGCGGCCTCGGCGGCGCCATCGGCGTGGCGATCTTCGCGGGCTACTGGTTCGTGAAGATGGCCCATCTGACGGGCAATCCGCTGTTTCCGTACTTCAACCAGTTCTTCCACTCGCCGCTGGCGCTGACCGCCTCCTATCGCGACGTCCGGTTCATTCCGACGCATCTGAAGACCGAGCTGCTCTTCCCGCTGCTCTTCTCGATCGACTGGGGCGTCGCCGACGACCTGCCGTTCCACGACATCCGCGTCGGTGTCGCCTATGTGCTGGTGATCGCATCGCTGGTGATGGCGCTGTTCGTGCGCCGAAAGGAACCGCACATCGTCAAAAGCGACGCGACCTGGGCCCTGATCGCCTTCGTCGCCATCAGCTACGTCGCCTGGCTCAAGATCTTCGGCATCTACCGCTACATCCTTCTGCTCGAGATCATGGCGCCCCTGATCATCGTCGTCGCCATCGATTTGTGGCCGCTCTCCCTGCGCACCCGCGGCTCGCTCATCGGCGTCGCACTTCTGGGTGTTCTTGTCTTCACCCATGTCGATCTCTCCCAGCGCGCGCCGGTCGGCGATCCGTACATCCAGGTCACGATCCCGCCGATCGCGCATCCCCAGAAGACGATGATCCTGATGACCGGCGAGACGCCGATGGGCTTTCTCGCGCCGTCCTTCCCGCCGGAGATTCCGGTCGTGCGCATCGACGGCTGGATGATCGCGCCAAAGGACGGATCGCGCCTGACCGCCGACACCAAGAAGCGCGTTGCCGCGTTCCGGGGCGATCTCTATGTGGTCTTCAACAGCTTCGAAGCGGCGCGCAACAAGGACGCGCTGCAGGATTACGGGCTTGCCATCGTTCCGGCCAGATGCCGGGATATTGTCACCAATCTCGCCGGGCCTTATGCCTTCTGCCCACTGACGAAAGCGCCCACGACCACCCCATGACGAAGAGCAAAGCCCGCGTGGCGGTTCTCATCCCCTGCTACAACGAGGCGGCGGCCATCGGCACCGTCGTGCGCGATTTCAAGGCGGCGCTGCCGGACGCGGACATCTATGTCTACGACAACAATTCGAAGGACGACACCATCGCGCGGGCGCGCGAGGCCGGCGCCATCGTGCGGACGGAATACCGGCAGGGTAAAGGCAATGTCGTGCGGCGCATGTTCGCCGACATCGAAGCCGACGTGTATGTGCTGGTCGACGGCGACGACACCTATGAGGCGGAGGCCGCGCCCCATCTCGTCACGCGCCTGATCGAGGAAGGCTTCGACATCGTCTCGGGGCGCCGTGTCGCCACCGGGCAGGCCGCCTATCGCGCCGGCCATGTGCTCGGCAACAGGCTGCTGACGGGCCTGACCTCGACGATGTTCCGCGTCGAGCTGCTCGATCTTCTGACCGGCTATCGCGTGATGTCGCGCCGCTTCGTCAAATCCTTTCCGTTTACGGCGGAAGGCTTCGGCATCGAGACCGAGCTCACGGTGCATGCGGTGCGTCTTCTGATGCCGATGATCGAGATCGACACGCGCTACAAGGAACGTCCGGAAGGCTCGGTCTCCAAGCTCAACACCTGGCGCGACGGCTTCCGCATTCTCTTCACCATCGTCAGCCTGGTGCGCGAGGAGCGGCCGCTGATCTTCTTCACGGGGCTCTTCGCGTTCTTCGCGATCTTCTCGCTGGCGCTGGGCATTCCGGTGGTCATCGAGTTCTTCCAGACCCATGAGGTGACGCTGCTGCCGCGCGGCGTGCTGGCCGTCGGCATGATGGTGCTGGCGTTCCTGTCACTGGCGAGCGGGCTGATCCTCGACACGGTGACGCGCGGGCGCTGGGAGCTGAAGCGGATTGCCTATCTCGCGATCCCGGGGCCGCAGGGCCTGATCTGGCCGTGACCTTGTTCGCCGAATTGTTTGCGCGCATCGCAGGCTCGCGCATTGTGCGTTTCGGCCTTGTCGGCGCCGCCGGCTATGTCGTGAACGCGGCCGCGCTGTGGCTCGTTCTGCATCTTTTCCCGCTCGACAAATACACCGCTTACGTGCCGGCGTTCCTCGTCGCGGTGACCTTCACCTGGTGGGGCAATCGCGTGCTCACCTTTCACGAGCACGCCGCGCGCGAGAATCTCCTCGTCGAATGGGCGCGCTTCGTCGCCGCCAATCTGATCGGCTTCCTCGCCAACTGGGCGCTTTATTCCGCGCTGGTGGCCTTCGCGCCGTCGCCGCTCGACAACGTCTTCGTGGCGCAGATCGCCGGCACGCTGTTCGGCATGATCTTCAATTTCACGCTGTCGAAGCGGTTTGTGTTCCGGGCGACCGGATCGCAGTGACGTCATTCCTCCCCCATGCAGAGCATGGGGGAGGGGGACCGCGAAGCGGTGGAGGGGGCGACGCTCAGATCGCTTTTTCGAAAATAATTTGACCGTCAGGCTTACGTCTCGCCAGCCGTCCGAATTTCGGAAATCCGCGGCAAGTCCGTGCGCGTCGCCTTCCTGATCACTATACCCGCTGCTCTGGCACATTGCGGCGGCTTGCCCCCTCCACCGCTTCGCGGTCCCCCTCCCCCGACTTCGTCGGGGGAGGATTGCTCAACCCATCCGCTGCCCCCTCCACCGCTTCCGCCTTCGCCAAGGCTTCGGCGGACCACGTGCGAACTCAAACCCGCCGTAGCTTTAGCGCAGGCGGGTCGCGGTCCCCCTCCCCCGACTTCGTCGGGGGAGGATTGTTCAACTCGGGGAGGATTGTTCAGCTCATCCGTCCCAATTCGCTCAGCACCGCCATGCCGCCGGGGGCGTCGATGTCGGTGCGCGTCGTTTCGGTCAGGCGCGCCATCGTCATGTAGAAGCCGCAGGTCATGATCGCCTCGACGATCTCCTGCGGCGAGAAATGCTTCTGCATCGCGGCGACCGCTTGCTCGCTCGCCTTCACGTCGCGGATGACTTCACGGCAGAACGTGAGCAGCACCTTTTCCTTCTCGTTGAATGCAGGATCATCGACGGCGCCTTTCTCCAGCGCCGCGATCTGCTCCTTGCGGCAGCCGACGCCTTCGGCGATCGGCACGTGCTGCACCCATTCATAGGTGCCGCCTTCAAGCCGCGCCACCAGCAGGATCACGAGCTCGCGCAGCGCCGCGTCGAGCTTCTGCCGTGCCAGGATATTGCCGCCGAAGCGCATGCCGGAGACGAACATCTCGGGTGCGTTGGCCCACATGCGGAAGATGTTGAGCTTGCGCGGCAGGCGGTCATACGCCTCCCTGGCTTTTTCCGGCAGCTTGCCGGTATCGGCGAACGGGATCAGCGGCATTGGCGGTTCCTCCAATATTTTCTCGCGCAGTGTTCCATGCTCGCAAGGGGATTCCAACACACTATAACTACCCTTCGTCATCACCCGGGGACGCGCTTTTTTTGCGCGGCATCCGGGTGACCCCTCTAAATTGCGCCGCAAAAATTGGATCACCCGGATCGCTCACGCGACCGGGTGATGACGGATGGTGGAGAGTAAGCAACAACAACCGGCGTCAGCGCGAAAAGCGCGTCCCCGGGTGATGACGGATGGTGGAAAGTAAGCAACAGCAACCGGCGTCAGCGCGAAAAGAGCGTCCCCGGGTGGTGACGATTTGGAGGGAAATAGCTACCGCGAATCCACGATCACGGATTTCACGATCGCGAAGATTGGCATGCCCGGCTTGATTTCGAGGCGCTGATACGACGCGCGCGTGATGCGCGAGACGATCTTGGTGAACCCGCAGAGAAGCTGCACATCGGCGTGGGACTCGTCCGCGACGCGCGCGGCGACGACGGTGGTCGACAGCACATTGTTGGCGCTGATGGCGCCGGGGATGACGCGGGCGAGCATCACATCTTCCGCCCTCAGGCGCACGCGCAACGGCGTCCCGGCCTCGGCATCGAGCTGCGGCACGAAGAGTGCGCCGCCGTCGAAGGCGAGCTCCGTCAGGCCGTCGTCGCGATGGACGGCAACCTTCGCCGGCAGCACGGCGCCGAGCGGCGTCGTGCCGGCGAGGCTGGCGAATTCGAGATCGGGCAGGAGATCGAAGGCCGCGCCGCGGGCTTCCACGCGTCCCTTGCGCAAGAGCACGACCTGATCGGCGAGGCGCGCCACCTCGTCGAGCGCATGCGTCACAAAGATCATCGGCAGCCTCGCCGCGTCGCGCAGACGCTCCAGCCACGGCAGGATCTCGGCCTTGCGCGCGGCATCGAGCGCGGCGAGCGGCTCGTCGAGAATGAGAAGATCCGGCGACGACAGCAGCGCACGGCCGAGCGCGACACGGGACTTCTCGCCGCCGGACAATTTCGCGGGCTTGCGTGCGAGGAGGCTTTCGAGCCCCAGCATGTCCACAATGCGGGCGAATTCGTTCGCGTCGGCGCGGGGTTCGGCGCGCCGCCAGCCGAAGCGCAGATTGTTCTCGACGGACATATGCGGAAAGAGGCGCGAATCCTGGAACACGTAACCGACGCGGCGCGCCCGCGGCGGCAGGAAAATGCGCTCCTTCGAATCGAACACGATCCGGTCGCCGAGGACGATGCGGCCTTCGGCCGGGCGAAAAAGTCCGGCGACCGCATTGGCGACGGTCGACTTGCCGGCCCCTGACGGCCCGAACAGGGCGGTGATCCCCGGCTTGTCGATCGCGAACGCAGCGTCGATCACGAACGATCCGAAGCGGTGATGCAGGCGGATGTCGATGGTCATTGCCCGACCAGCGCCCGCACGCGGCGATCGGCGATCTCGGCCAGCGTCAGCCCGACCAATGCCAGCGCGATCGACAGCGCCGAAAGGCGCGCGGCCTCGACTTCACCGCCCGGCGTCTGCAGCGCGCTGTAGATGGCGAGCGGCAATGTCTGGGTTTCTCCGGGAATGTTGGAGACGAACGTGATGATGGCGCCGAATTCGCCGAGGCTTGCGGCAAAGGCGGTGATCGCGCCGGCGACGATGCCCGGCAGCGCCAGCGGCAGAACGAGATTGACGAAGCGATCGAGCGGCCCGGCACCCAATGTCTCTGCGGCTTCGCTCAAACCGCGATCCAGGCTTTGCAGCGCAAGGCGTATCGCGCGCAGCTGAAAGGGAAAGGTGATCAGTCCCGCCGCCAGCGCGGCGCCCTTCCAGCTGAAGGCGAAGCGCAAACCCAGATGCGCCAGAAGCCAGGCGCCCAACGGCTCGCGCGTGCCGAGCATCATCAGCAGCAGATAGCCGACCACGACCGGCGGCAGGATCAGCGGCAGATGCAGCGCGCCGTCGACGACGGCCTTGCCGGGAAAGCGCGTGCGCGCGAGCAGATAGGCGGCGGCGAGCGCAAACGGCAGCGCCGCAGCGACGGCTACGGTCGAAATCTTCAAACTCAGAAGAAGCGCTTCGCTTTCGGTTTGTGTAAGCAACATCCAGAGCACGCTCTTGTCAGATCAAACCCCGCTATTCGTCATTGCCCGGCTTGTCCGGGGCAACCCGATTTTCTTCGGACGAAATCGGGTCGCCCGCAGGACGCGGTCGATGACGGATGTTTGATGGTTTGAGGTCAAGCAATCTCGTCCCTACGGCGTCGCGAATCCGTAGCGGCTGAAGACGCTACGGGCCTCCGCCCCGTTCAGGAAGCGGAAATACGCCTTGACCGCCGGACTCGCCTGCCCCTTCACGATGGCGAAGGGATAGACGATCGGCGAATGGCTTGTTTCCGGAAAGACGCCGACGATCTTCACCTTGCGGCTGACGCGCGCGTCCGTGACATAGACGATGCCGAGCGGGGCTTCGCCGTGTTCCACCAGCGCCAGTGCGCCGCGTACGTCGTCGGCACGCGCCAGTTTCTGCTTCAGAGCGTCCCAGGCGCCGAGACTGGTCAGCGCTTCCTTCGCATAGATGCCGGCCGGCACGTGATCCGGATCGCCGACCGCGAGATGTCCGTCCGCGCCCAGAAGATGCTGCCAATCGAGCGTCCGATCGATGGACAGCGTGGCGACGGGACTGTCGCTCGGCGCGATGAGCGCGAGCCTGTTGCCCAGAACGTCGTGCCGCGTGCCGGGCTCGATGAGGCCCTTCCTGTCGAGATAGTCCGTCCACTTCGTGTCGGCGCAGAGGAATATCTCGGCCGGAGCGCCGGCTTCGATCTGCCGGGCGAGCGTCGAGGAGGACGCGAAAGAGACGACGATGTCGGCGCCGGTGCGGGCCCTCCAGGCCGCGTCGACGGCGTTGAGCGCGTCCGTCAGGCTGGCGGCGGCGAAGACGGTGATCCTGTCGCCGGCCAGGGACGGGCCTGCGACCACAAACGCCAGCAGAAGGGCCAGAATCCCGAGCGTCCTTTGCGACCCCATAGCCTTGCCGCCGCGTTTCCCTGATGGCAGCCGAACGGCCGCCCGGTCCGTTATATCCGACCCGATATCACGGGGCGAGACCCGGCAGAGGATGGCAGTTCGGTGAAAGCTGCGGTGGGAGTGATGCGTGTTGCTTGACGGGGGGTTGGCCGGGGCTAGTCTCGACGGCGGGCTGAGGGGCTCGTCCAAGAGCGTTCGAGGGGGACGAATGCGCTTGCTTGTGTGTGTCATGGCGGCGCTGGCGGCGGCCGTGCTGTCGGTCGCATCGGCCGCGGCGGCGGACGCGCCCAGGCCGTCCTATCGCTACGTCGTGCGTTTCGATCGTTGGACCGACGAAGACGAGAAGGCCTACGCCGAGTTCATCCAGGGGATCGGCGACTCGCAGTGCCGGACGGTCGATTCCTGCCTGCACGGCGTCTGGAATCCCTTCGCCGCCGGCGACGCCAGCGACATCACCTTCCATTCGGACTGCGCCGAGCTGCCTTATGTGCTGCGGACCTATTTCGCGTGGAAGCGCGGGCTGCCCTTTTCCTACGAAAGCGACGTGGCCCCGCTGAGCCCGACGGATGACGTGCGCTACACGATCGAGGGCAACGAAGTCACCGGACGGCGCGATGTGCTGAGCGGCGCGGGCTCCGGCTATCAGGTCATCGACATGGTGCGCGAGGCCATCACCTCGGCCAGCTATCGCATCGGGCCCGAGCTCGAGGAGCCCAACGAAGCCGACATGTACTCGCCGGCGATCGATCCCAAATCGATCCGGCCCGGCACCATGGTCTACGATCCCAACGGCCATGTCGCGATCATCTATCGCGTCTATCCGAATGGCCGCCTCGAATATTTCGATGCCCATCCCGACGAATCCGTCACCCGCGGCTTCTTCGACGAGCGTTTCGTGCGCGCACGGCCGGCGATGGGCGCAGGCTTCAAGAACTGGCGTCCGATGAAGCTTGTCGGCGCCAAACGCGGCCGCGACGGCAGCTATATCGGCGGCCATGTCGAGCTCGCGAAGAATGCCGAGATCGCCGATTTCTCCACCGAGCAATATTTCGGCAACGGCACGCGGCCGAGCGATGATCTCCTGTGGGGCGAGGGAAGCTTCACGCTCGATAACCAGATCGTCAGCTATTACGACTATGTGCGGGCGAAGCTCGCCGGCGGCAAGCTCGAATTCGATCCGGTGCAGGAAGTCGGCGACATGGTCGATTCCAACTGCAACGATCTTCACTATCGCGCCGATGCGGTGAACCTCGCGATCGCGGCGGGCCTTTCGAAGCGCAACGAGCCCGATCGCCTGCCGCCCAACATCTACGGCACTTACGGCGACTGGGAAGTCTATTCGACGCCGTCGCGCGATGCGCGGCTGAAAACCTCGTTCAAGGAATTGCGCGATGCGGTCGAGCGCTTCGTCGGGCTTTATCGGGCGCATGATCCGCGCCTCGTCTATCACGGCAGCGACCTCGTCGGCGATCTGATCGCGGCCTATGACCATCGCGCCGCGGCCTGCAAGCTTTCCTATGCGCGCAGCGACGGATCCCAGGTCTTCATGAGTTACGAAGACGCGCGGCGCCGGCTGTTCCTGATGTCGTTCGATCCCTATCAGTGCATCGAGCGCCGCTGGGGCGCGACGGAGCCGCGCGAGCTTTCGACCTGCAGGGACGGCGCGGTGAAACAGGCCTGGTACGAAGCCGAGCAGAACCTGCGCAACCAGATCGACCGCACCTATGATGCACGGATGGATTTCTCGCTCGAGGAACTGAAGACGCCCGGCGACGGCAAAGGCGTTGCCTCACCGCCGGATATCGACGCGCGCGGCTATCTCGTCTCCGTCCGCGGCGGGCGCGGAGCGATCGCGAATACGGTATCGTCGAAATAGAGTCCCTCTCCCCTTCAGAGGAGAGGGACGATGCGTGGCTTTAGTGCGTGCGCGCGTAGATCGACCAGAGGCGGGCGACCGTCTGCGTGTGCGCCGGCGCCGACTTCGACACCTGCTTGAGGGCCGCGAGCGCCTCGTCGCGCTGGTGCAGGCCGATATAAGCCATGGCCAGTCGGATCTGCGCTTCGTCTGCGTTGGTCACGCCCTTGGCGATGCCGGCCTTGATGGCCGTCACGGCGTCCTGATACTTGCCCATGCCCCAGAGATCTTCGCCGAGCTTGACGCTGGCATCGCCGTTCTTCGCGGCAGCGGCTGCGGCCTGCGTCTTCGCGAGATTGGCGACATCCGTCGCAGCGTTGGTCTTGGCGAGATTGAGGAGCTTCGCGCCGCGGTCGGCCGTGAGCTGCTTCGAATCGAGACCCTTCTGCGCGAAGGTCGCGCCTTCGGTCGGGAAGCCCAGCTGGATCGCGACTTCCGCCGCGGTCTCATAGTCCGACGCGTTGCGCATCGTGCCGGTCAAAAGGCGCAGGCGATAGACGTCGAGCGTGTCGGACGTGCTCATCTGGGGCGTGCGGTCGGCGAGGCTCAGAAGGTCGGACCAGTATTTCGGCTGGTTCAGGTCGACGACGAGCTGCTCGAGCGCGCCCATCTGTGCGGCCTCGTCGCCGGATTCATAGGCGCAGCGATTGAGGAGCTCGAGCGCCTGCTGGCCGACACGCCCCATGTCGTGAAGATAGCGGACGCATTCCGGATAGTTGTGCATCAGGTAATAGGACTGCGCGACGACGAGCTGGCTCTGCGCATCGAAGGCGCCCACCTTGCGCAGCTCCTCCGCGTCGGGACCGACGACCGCGCTGTAGTGGCCGGCCGAATAGTCGTTGGCGAATTTCGCCTTCGCACCGATCGCACCGCCGCCGGCGCCCGTCTTGGCCGCGACATAGTTCTTCGTCTGCTCGATCGTCTCGCGCTCCTGCGCCGTCAAATTGGGCTGCGATTCGGCTTCCCGGATTTTTTCCAACGCGGCATTTCCGTTGCCGGAGGAAGCGTCCTTGATCGCCGCCTGGAGCGCGGCGCCGACCTGCGGCCGTACCGTCGCGGCCTCAGCGGTCGTCGATGCGGCGAGAGTCAGGCCTCCCGCGGAAGCCGTTGTGAGAAGCAGCGCCGCAGCAAGGGCGCGGAAGTTCGAAGACGTCATTTCCCAATGCCTCAGTTCTCAAAATGAAACGCCGGAAGTCATGCGATGGCGCATGATCCGCCGGCGTCCGTCATCCTCTTTGCATTACTGCAGATAGTCCGACGTGTTGCCGATACCGATCTTCGTCACCCCGCGGCGCTGCGCATCCGCCAACACCTGCGCGACCGTGTCGTATTTCGCGAGGCGGTTGGGATTGACGTGAATCTCGTCCTGATCGGAGCCGCGCTCGGCTTCCTGCGCGAAATAGGCGTCGAGCTGGTCCATGTTCACGGGCGTTCCGTTCCAGGTGATCGTGCCGTCGAAGTCGATGCCGAGCGTGACGACCGTCGGCGGTGTGGGCGGGGGCGGCTGGTTCGGCGGCGGCATGTCGAGCTTCACGGCGTGCGTCTGGATCGGAATCGTGATGATCAGCATCACGAGCATGACGAGCATGACGTCGATCAACGGCGTCGTGTTCATCTCCACCATGACTTCGTCATCACCCGAAGCCGAACCAACATTCATTGCCATGTCGAAATAACCCTTTGTTGTCGCCCGTTACACAGCGCCAATCACTGCTCTGACTCGTTCCGCGGTTCGAGCAGGAACGCCACTTTCGGCACGCCGGCTTCCTGGACCGCTAGCACGACCTTGCCGATCGCCTCGAAACGCACTTCCCGGTCACCGCGGATATGGACTTCCGGCGGCGGCTTGCCGGCGGCGATCGACGCCTTCAGCGCCTCGACGAGCCGGCCGCGCAGCTCGGACTGCGGGATCGGCGCGTTGTTCCAGTAAACGTTCTCATCCTTGTCCACCGCGATGACGATGTTGTCCGGCTTCGTCTGGGTGGCGATATTACGCGCGTTCGGAAGGGTGACCGGGATCACCTTCACGATCACGGGCACGGTGATCAGGAAGATGATGAGCATCACGAGCATCACGTCCACCAGAGGCGTGGTGTTGATGGTCGTGTTCAGATCCGAATCGTCGGCATCTGCGGAGTGAACAGTAACGGCCATTGACGAACTTCCTTCGCGAACGCGCGCGGATGATTACTTCTTGTTGGTGATCAGGTAGGTCTGCAGATCGCTCGCAAAGCTCCGGAGCTTCTCGTTGATGATCTTGTTGCGACGCACGAGGAAGTTATAGAGCAACACGGCCGGAACGGCTGCGAACAGACCGATGGCGGTGGCGATCAGCGCCTGACCGACCGGGCCCGCGACCTTGTCGATCGACGGCTGGCCGGCAAGACCGATGTTGATGAGCGCGTTCAGCACGCCCCACACCGTACCGAACAGACCGACGAACGGCGCCGTCGAACCGACCGAGGCGAGGAAGGCGATGCCGCCCTGGAGACGGGAGTTCGCTTCTTCGAGCTGGCGGTTCAGCGACATGCCGATGAAGTCGTTGACGTTGACGAGACCGCTCGAGACGCCCGAAGAGGAGCGCACGCCCGATTCCGCGACGCTGCGGAAGACGCTGTTCTTCGGCAGCTTGTCGATGCCTTCATTGAGCGTGTTCGAGCTCCAGAAGCGCCGGTCGACGATCCGCGCCTGGCTGATGAGGCGGGACTGCTCGAAGAACTTCATGAAGAAGATGTACCAGGTGCCGGCCGACATGATGCCGAGCAGCACAAGCACGCTCTTCTCGACGAGGTCGCCGGTCGACCACAACGCCCCGAGGCCGTACGGATTGGCCTTGCCCGCGTTCGGGTTTGGCGACGGAGTCGTCACGGGCGCCGGCGCCGGCGCCGGCGTCGTCGCAGCGGGCGCGGCAGCGGGGGTCGAAGGCGCAGCACCGGGGGTTGCCGGAGCGGCCGTCGTCGACGCGGGCGGCGGCGTTTGCGCTACGGCCGTGCCGCTCGCGGCGCCAGCCAGGAAAAGGAGAGCGGCTGCGACCGCCAGATGCTTCGAGTTCATGACTTCCCTACTCCGTTCGTAAAAAGGTCTCTACACGCGTTGTCCGAGCGATGGCGGATTACTGAAGCCGCCATACGATGTTGTACTCTTTGCTGGAAGGAACCGGCTGGCCGTTCTCCATCGCCGGCTTAAAGTGCCACGCACTTGAGGCGCACCTGATGGAGGCCTGATCGAGGCTGTCGTGACCGCTGGAGTTCTTGATATCCACGCCGGTGACGCTGCCGTCCGCGCCGACATGCACCTCAATCGTCGTCGTTCCTTCCTGATTGAGACGCACGGCCAGCGGCGGATAGAAAGACTGCAGGCACTTGGCGCCGCCCGAGACGAGCGCCGGCTGCGTGACCCCCTGCGGCTTCGGCGGCGGAGGCGCCACGGGCGCCTGATGCTGCACCGTGATGGCGTTCGTGTTCGACGCCTGCTGCTGGATGACGATATCCGGCGGCGGCACGTAAGGCGGCGGTGGCTTCGCCAGATCTGGCGGCGGCGGCGGCGGCGGTTTGATGTCGGGAAGTTTCGGGGGCTCGACCTTGGTCACGATGTCGAGCGGAATCTTTTCGACCAGATGGTTCGCCAGACCGCTTGCGAACGCATAGATCACGAATACGTGGAACAGGATCACGAACCCGAAGCTGACGGCGCGACGGGAGGTCGATTGCTGGGTGCCCTGGAGCACCTTGAGATGTTCGGGTTGCTGCATCTGTTATTCAAACCACACAAAACTAGACCCGGCCGCATTGAAGCACCGGGCCTTGTTGCGCCAATAAAGGTTCACGCGTCCCCCCTCCCCGTATATCCGGCAGCGGCCCGCGGTGGCCTTATTTGAAACTATCGTAGTCATGCTCTGTCGTTCGGTCCAGTAGTTCCGATGGTAAACGCCCCGCCGCTGTCCCAGCCCATTTGTCCGTCGAAGAGGGCATGAGCGGGCGCACCACGTTACGGTGCGCGAGGCCGCTAAGTACCCGTCTTTTGGGATAAACCGGACACATGCGGCGCGCGCTGAAGCGAATGTGACAATCGATTCGGAACGCTGCGTGACGCGTGTGTCTAACTCCCTGGAATATGCGGCGAATCGTTCCACCTTGCGGCGGCGTCGCGTTTGTACATTGGTCTCTCATCGTGGCGAAATTTCGTTCGCTGCGTCTGCGAACGCCGCGCGCGTCGAACACGTCGCAGGCTTGCGACACGATCTTTCACAACACGGCTCGAATGTTGACGCGCGGATCACGCCTCCATTAGCGTTCAAATAAGCGCGAGGTTCCCGAGAGGGATTGAAGGGAACGCGGTGTGACACCGCGGCTGCCCCCGCAACTGTGACCGGCGAGCGGTCCGTTCGAAATGCCACTGAGACAAGCGTCTTGGGAAGGCGAACGGCCCGCAAAGACCCGGAAGCCAGGAGACCTGCCTCGCGACGTCGTCCTGCTTCCGGTCGGGGTGCGCCGGGGGCTGCGGGGATCCGCTGCGGCGACATGTTGGAGTCGTCGTCGCGGGGGCCGCAGTTTGTTGACTATCCACAAGACCGATCGGCATTCGCGTCGCGGCTCCTGGGCCTTTGAACCAGGAGAACCTCATGCGCCTCGGATTTTCTTATGCACTGACATTCGTACTGCTCGGCACTTCGCCGGTTTTTGCACAACAGACGGGAACCAGCGACGCTGAAACGATCGTCGTCACCGCGACGCGTGTCCCCACGCCGGCGCAGGACGTCGCATCCAGCATCACCATTGTGACGGCTGACGAGATCGCGCGTCGGCAGCGCGACACCTTGCCCGACGTGCTTCTGGACGTGCCCGGCCTCAACGTCGTCCAGTCGGGCGGTCCGGGTGCGCAGACATCCGTCTTCCTGCGCGGCACCGATTCCAATCACGTGAAAGTGTTGATCGATGGCATCGATGTCAGCGATCCCAGCAGTCCGGTGGACGCCTTCGATTTCGGGCAGCTGCTCACCGAGGATATCGAGCGCGTCGAAATTCTCCGCGGACCGCAAAGCGGCCTCTACGGCTCCGACGCGATCGGCGGCGTGATCAACGTCATCACGAAGCAGGGCCAGGGCCCGGCGCAGTTCACCGCCGTGGTCCAAGGCGGATCGTTCGACACGTTCAATCAGGCCGGCAGCGTCGCCGGTTCGGCCGACGGCTTTCATTACGCCGCCAACATTCAGCACTTCTATTCGGGGGCCACGCCGGTCACGCCCGAAGACATTCTGCCGCCGGCTCAGCCGCGGCTCGATGATCGTTACGACAACGTGACGGCGTCGACGAAGCTCGGCTACGACGTGACCGACAATTTCGACCTCGGCCTCGTCGCGCGCTCCATCTATTCCCGGCTCCATTTCACCGGCGACAACTTCAACCTCTTCCCATCGGTCCCCGACAGCCAGCAGAGCATCCAGCAGGATGTTCAATATTATACCCGCGGCACCGCACATCTCGTTCTGTTCGGCGGCCTGTTCGAACAGACTCTGGGTCTTGCCTATGCGTCCAGCCACACGAGCGATTTCAGTCCTGATTCGGGCACGACGCTCGATGCCGGCGATCGTGTCAAAGTCGATTGGCAGGGCAATCTGCGCGTCACGGACGGAGAGCTCCTCGTCCTCGGCGCCGAGCATTCCCGCGACGAGTTGCGATTTCCGATCTCGGCCCAAACCTCGATCAATTCCGGCTATGCGGAGTTGCAGTCGAGTCTCGCCCCGGATTTCTTCAGCGCCATCAACATCCGCTACGACGACAACAATCGTTTCGGCAGCGACGTCACCTATCGCGTGGCGCCGACATATCTGATAGCCGGGACAGGAACGAAGCTCAAGGCGAGCATCGGCACGGGTTTCAAGGCGCCGACCTTGAGCGAAATGTTCGAGAATTTCCCGTCCTTCGGATTTTTCGGCAATCCCAACCTCGAGCCGGAGAAGGACTTCGGCTGGGAGGCCGGTTTCGAACAGTCGGCGTTCGACGACAGGGTGCAGTTCGGCGCCACCTACTTCCACAACAGCATCCGCGATCTCATCGAGGGGACGTTCACGACCTACGTGAATGTCGACCGCGCCGAAACGGACGGCGTGGAGAGCTTCGTCTCGTATCGGCCGTTCGAAGCGCTCACATTGCGCGTCGACTACACGTTCACCGACGCGAACGACGAAACGCTGCAGCAGGAACTGCTGCGCCGGCCGAAGCACAAGGCGAGCTGGAATGCGGCCTGGCAGGCCACGAAAGAACTCGAGCTCGATGCCACGCTTCTCTATGTGGGTCCATGGCTCGACGTGACGCGCGATGCGCTCGCTGTCAACACCAGGGCCCCCGGCTACATGACGGTCAATATCGCAGCGAACTATGCGCTGAACGACGAGCTGACGCTGTTCGGCCGGGTCGACAATCTGTTTGGCGAGCACTACCAGAACCCGATCGGCTTTTTGCGACCCGGTCGCGGCGTCTTCGGCGGAATCAGAGCGAAGATTTAGCAACGCTTTCCTCCCTCGCACGACCTGCGGGGGAGGACGCCGGCCTCACCGGTGAACTGTTAGCCGATTGCCGCGCGTCTCAGGCCGCGCGGATTGACATAGAGCCCCCGCACGCTCTCGGCAGGCATGAAATGGCCGATCGACGTCTCGGCGTCGCCGAGAATGAGATACCCGTCGGCCGCCAGCGCCTCGCGAAGTTTCCCGTGGATGTCGGCGCGCGTGCGCGATTCGAAATAGAGGAGCACGTTGCGGCAGAGAACGATGTCGATCTCGCCAAGCCAGCCGAAATGATCGAGCAGATTGAAGGCGCGGAAGGTCACCATGCGCCGGAGGCGATCGGCGACGCGCCATTGCCTGCCTTCCTTGACGAAATGGCGTTCGAGAATGTCGGAGGAAAGGCCGCGCTCGATCTCGTAAGGTGCGTAGAGCCCGTCCCTGGCGCGCGCGATGGCGCTTTCGTTCAGATCGGTGGCAATCAGATCGATCTTCCAGCCTTTGGCGGCAAGCTTCATCTCATCGAGGATCATTGCCAGAGAATAGGCTTCCTGTCCGGTCGAGACGGCGGCGCACCATAGGCGAAGGCGTTTGGAAGCGCCGCGATTGCGTACGAGCGTCGGCAGCGCCTCTTCCGCCAGGAATTTGAACACCGCACCGTCGCGAAAGAACGATGTGTCGTTGGTCGTCATCGCTTCGGTGATCGCCCGCGCCAGCTCTTCCGACGGGTAAGGGAGCTCGGCCAGAAGTTGCGCGGTGCTGCGAAAGCCGAAGCGACGCGCGACGGGCGCGAGCCTGTTGCCGGCGAGTGTCTTCTTTTCCGGCGTCAGCACGAGGCCGGAGCGACGGCGCACGAGATCGGCGAGATGGGTAAAATCGCTGGGAGTCACGGATGCGGCTCTAGATCAGTCCCACTTGCGCGAATTTGTCGGCGAGCACGGCGCGGTCGAAGGGCTTCAGGACATAGTCGTCGGCGCCCGCGCTCATCGCTTCGGAGATGCGCGTGACATCGTTCTCCGTCGTGCAGACGACCACGACCGGATGATCGCCGTTGTGCTCGCGGCGAAGATTGCGGATGAAAGCGAGGCCTGCAGAGGCCGGAACGTCGAGCAGGATCGCATCGGGCATCCTGGCGCGGCAGGCATCGAGCGCCGACGTCGTGTCCTCGGCTTCCTGAGGCACGAATTTCAGTTGCTCGAGGATTCCGCATGCCACTTTGCGGATCACCCGGCTGTTGTCGACGACGAGGCAATGCTTCATGGCCGGCTCCTTCGGGCGCGGCGCGCATGTTAGACCCGAAGGGTAAAGGGCTGCTGAATTCGGGCTTCAGCCGGCAACGAGTGTTACGACGCCCTCACCAGCCGACAGTTTCAGACCGACATTCAGCGAGCGGGCGAGCTTGTGCATCAGAAGCGGCTGGATCGAGCGGCCGTCCACGGGCGCGCTCGGTTCGCCGCGGACCGCATGTTCGACCTCCTCGAGGAGGCGGGCATTCTGGCCCGTTGCGCGGACCGTGAAACTGGGTGAGGCCGCATCGGACGAGGTTTGGACAAGCACCTGGCCGCCGCGCGGCAGGCTGTCCGCCCCGAGCAACGTGGCGTTCATCAAAAGTTTGGCCCAGTCCTTCGGCCAATTCACCTGCGCGGCCTGCCAGTCGAGCGAGACTTTACCGCCATTGACGAGACCTTTGACGATGCGGCCGACTTCCGTGAGGTCGAGTTCGGCCCCCGCAGAACCTGCCGCACCGAAAGCGATGCGGGCAAATTGGAGCCGCGCGGCCGCCTGCTCGGCGCTCGAGACGACAAGCTTGAGGGCATCAGCCCGCATCGCGGCATCGCGTTCGTCTTCCAGCACTTCGAGGCCGTTGACCACTGCGCCCACAGGGCTCACAAGGTCGTGGCACACACGCGAGACAAGCAGGGCAGCAAACTCGATATCGTTCATGGCAATCTCGCGAGCGTATGGTTGGCTCTCGGTAAAAGAGCAGAAGGGCTCTTAAGGAATGCTTAAGGCTGGTTCAAGCCTCGTACCGGGGGAATGGGTGAAACTTGTTTCCGCGCCCGAGTGGGGCATTGGTCAGGTGCAGTCGGTTGCGGGCGTGCGAGTCACCGTCAATTTCGAACATGCCGGCAAAAAGCTGGTGATGTCCGACGCTGCCACTCTCGAAATCCTGCCGCACGAGGGCCGCAGGTGAGCAAACCATCCGATATGGCTTTGGCGCTGGCCGACATCGCCTGGCATGCCGGGGAGATCCTGCTTCGCCATTACGCGAACGAGACCATCGACTCGCGCAAGAAGAGCGACCAGTCGCCCGTTACGGCGGCGGACGAGGATGCGGAGCGCTTTATCTTGGGCGAGCTGGCCAAACGCGCGCCCGGCATTCCCGTCATCGCCGAAGAAGAAGCCGCGCAGGGACGGCTGCAAACCATCGCGCACCGCTTCTTCCTCGTCGACCCGCTCGACGGCACGAAGGAATTCCTCAACCGCAATGGCGAGTTCACGGTCAACATCGCCGAAATCGAAGGCGGTCGGCCGGTGCGCGGGGTCGTGTACGCGCCGGCGAAGAATCGCCTCTTCGTGGGCGACGGCGACAACGGCGCGTTCGAGATCGACACGCAGCCGGGCAGCTATCCGGACTTCGCAAGATTCAAAAAAATCGAGGCCCGCAGGCCGGCCCAGGACGGACTGGTCGCTGTCGCCAGCCGCTCGCATCGCGACAGCAAGACGGAAGAATATCTCGCCCATTATCCCGTGAAGGATTTCGTGACCGCCGGGTCGTCGCTGAAGTTCTGTCTCGTCGCGGCCGGCGAGGCCGATATCTATCCACGCCATGGACAGACCATGGAATGGGATACAGCTGCCGGTCAGGCCGTGCTCGAAGCGGCCGGCGGCAGCGTCAAGACGCTGGATGGCCGCCCTTTCATCTATGGCAAGACGGACGAGCGATTCGCCAATCCGTTTTTTGTGGCGCGGGGACGGAGCTAGAAGTCGCGGCCCTTGCGGCTCGAATAAAACAGCAGCCCCATCAGTCCGCCGCCGACCAGCACGGTGAGGACGGCACCGAGAATCAGAAACACCCAGCCGATCGTCGGGATGGGCGTACCGGCGAGTGCGTTCCAGGCATGGACGGCGTAATAAAGTCCCGCGGCGAGAAATCCTGCCAGAACGACAATTGCGATCCATCCTGCAGGTCCGAGAGGCCGGGACTCTTGTGGGGGCTGCTCGCTTTTGTCAGGCTCCTGCACTTGGAACTCCGTCACGAAAATGCCGCCAAACGCCGGTCTCAATTCGGGCTTCGGCCGGGCCCACTTGCTAAACGCCGGTCCCCACCCTTGAGGAGAAATAACATGAATCTCACCCGTATCGTCTTCGCCGCGGTCACGGCCTTCGGTCTCCTGGCGACGACACTTCCGGCCGGCGCCGACGATGACGACACCTTCAGCCAGAACGAAATCGTCCAGGCCGGCGCCAATTTCTTCGGCGTGACCACCGAGGCGATGGCGAAGGCCGTACAGCGCGTGTTCCGCGAACAGGGCCTGCCGGACGCGTATATCAAAGGCGATGAAGGTTCAGGCGCGTTCGTCGTCGGCCTGCGCTATGGATCAGGCTATCTGATCCGCAAACATGGTGAACCGCGGAAAGTCTATTGGCAGGGACCGTCGGTCGGCTTCGACTTCGGCGGCAATGCGTCGAAGGCCTTCATTCTCGTCTACAATCTTCGCGAAAGCGATCGCCTGTTCCAGAAATTCCCGGGCGTCGAAGGCAGCTTCTATTTCGTCGCCGGCATCGGCGTGAACTACGAGCGCGCCGGCGGCATCACATTGGCTCCGATGCGCACCGGCGTCGGACTGCGTGCGGGCGCCAATGTCGGCTACCTCACCTTCACCCGCGAACACACGCTCAATCCGTTTTGATCCTGCGGGGCGCGTCCTGCGGCATGCGCAGGACGCCCCTTTTCAGCACGACGAATGCAATTTCGAACCATCGTGGGGCGCGAGCCCCAAAGGATCAGGCCTTCTTTGCGCCCGGTACTGACGGCACCTCGTCATCCGTGCGAACGCCGCCGACCGGCGGCAGGTACAGCAGCAGCGCCGCCGCCACATAGGTCGAAGAGAACGTGCCGACCACGATGCCGAACAGAATCGAGGCGCTGAAACCGAACAGCGCCGGCCCGCCAAAGAACAGGAGCGGCAGCATCGTCAGCGCGGTGGCGAACGACACCAGCGTCGTGCGCGTCATGATCTGATTGGTCGAGAGGTTGATCAGTTCCTTGAGCCCCATACGCTTGTACTTGCGCCGATTCTCGCGGATGCGGTCGAACACCACCACGGTGTCGTTGATCGAATAGCCGGCCAGCAGAAGCAGCGCGGCGACGGAATTGATCGAGAACTCCATGTGGAACACGGAGAAGAGGCCGGCCGTCACGAGCACGTCGTGGCCTGTCGCGATCAGGGCTCCGATGCCGTATTGCCACTCGAAACGGAACGCGACGTAGAGCGAGATGAGGACGATCGCCAGCACCGTCGCCTTCACGCCGTCATAGAAAAGCTCCTGGCTTACGCTCGGGCCTACAACGTCCGCGCTGCGGATGGTGTAGCCTGTGCCGAGCTTTGCCTTGATGGCGTCCACGACCTGCTGTCCCGAACGCTGGACACGGATCTGCACGCAGGATCCAGGCGGCCTGTCGCAGTCGCCCGAGCCCACGGTCTGGATCTGAGATTGGCCGAAGCCCAGGCTGTCCACCACGGCGCGCACCTGGCCGACATCGATCGTATGGGCGGCCTTGGTTTCGAGCAGCACGCCGCCCGAAAAGTCGATGCCGAGATTGAAGCCCTGCACAGCAATCGAGACGATCGCGATCAAAAGCAGGATGCCGTCCGCCGCGAAGGCGTAATAGCGCCAGCCGATGAAATCCACATTGGTGTCGTCCGGCAGGAATCGCAGATGGCGCATGGCGAAAGGGGGTCCAGAAGAAGGCCGAGAGACATAGCGGCATTGCCCCAAAGCGACAAGCTTGGCGGCAGTCCTCAGCCGGCCTTGCGCCGGTAGCGGCGGACCTTGTCGCGGTTGCCGCAGCCTTTCATATCGCACCAGCGGCGCGAACGGTTCTTGGTCGTATCGAGGAAGAGCCAGCCGCAGGTGTCGCTCGCGCATTCGCGCAAGCGCTGCAGCGGCCCCTCCGTCAGAAGATCGCCGGCATCGCGGGCCACAGGCCAGAGCGGCGCATCGAGCACATCGCCTGTGTCCCAGCTCCATGCGTAGTGTCCGTTCGAGGGTGCGAGCCGCGCATGCGCGAGGGCCCGCCCGATTTCGGAATTGACCGCATCCATCGCTTTTTTGGGGACGGCTTCGCCTTTCATGAGCGCCGAAAACACCGCGTGCAATGCTTCCCGAAACGACTTCGCCTGAGCGAGCTGCCGGGCGGCTCCGGCCGGATCGCGCTCGGCCAGAGATGCGAGGCGGCCGGCAGCCTCCTTGCTCATCGCGCCGCCCATCACGGCCCAATCGAGCAGATCCCCATAGGACCCGAGCTTTTCGTCGGACGCGCCGGTGCGGGTGCCTCCGACCGTGTTGATGAAGTCGAGGCTGAGGGCCCCCGCCACGAAGTCCGTCGGATCGATCATGGCTGATATGTAACCAGCGAAATCGCTATTGACAAGTTACATTGCCGAGCCTAAACGAGACACCGTCTAAACAGTGTTTAAGAGGTGTCATCATGGATCGCAGGGAATTCCTCGGCTGGGCCGGGCTCAGTGCCGGGACGGCGATCGCAGCGACGGCATCGATCACCCCGACGAGGAGCTACGCCATGCCCGTCAAGCCATTCAGGATTTTCGTGCCGGAAGCCGCCATCGCCGATCTCAAGGAGAGGCTGGCGCGCACGCGCTGGCCGGACGCCGTCGAAAACGCCGGCTGGCGCTACGGGGCGGATCTCGATTTCCTGAAATCGCTCGTCGCCTATTGGCGGGACCGTTTCGACTGGCCCGCGGCGGAGGCGAAGCTCAATGGCTTCCCGCAATTCCTCGCCGACGTCGACGGGCATGCGATCCATTTCCTGCACGTGAAAGGAAAAGGACCGAAGCCGTTGCCGCTCGTGATCACGCATGGATGGCCTTCGAGCGTCGCGGAGTTTCAGAAGATCATCCCGCTGCTGACCGATCCCGCCGGCCATGGCGGCCGCGCCGAAGACTCTTTTGACGTGATCGCACCGTCGCTTCCGGGATTTGGCTTTTCGGCGAGGCCGACCCAAAGCGGCATGACGAGTGCCGCCGTGACGCGGCTGTGGGCCGCGCTGATGACCGACGTGCTGGGCTACAAGCAGTTCGTCGCGCATGGCGGCGACATCGGCGGCGGCATCACCAACCGGCTCGGGCGTCTTTATTCCGATCGCGTTGCGGCGATCCACACGATGGTTGCAGCACCGGTTGCGGACACGACAAATCCGCCGCTCAGCGACGCCGAGAAAGCGTGGCTGAAAACCGTCGATGCGTGGGAAGCCGACGAAGGCGCTTACGGGCATCAGCAGCGCACGCGCCCCGAGACGCTCGGGTATGGTCTGAACGATTCACCCGCGGGGCTTGCCGCCTGGATCGTCGAGAAATGGCGCAGCTGGAGCGACTGCGACGGCGACGTGCTCTCGCGCTTTTCCATGGACGAGCTTCTCACCACGATCAGCCTCTATTGGTTCACGCAGACGATGACCTCGTCCATGCGCATGTATTTCGAAAGCGCGCATGCGACGGCGAACGAGCCGGCGAAGATCGCCGTGCCGGCCCGCGTGTTCCTGACGCGCGAGAAGGTCGAACAGGCACCGCCCGAATATGTGGCGCGGACCTATACGAATTTCTCTTATGCGCTGGCGCCGCGCGGCGGACATTTCATGGCGGCCGAAGAGCCGGAGATTCTCGCGCAGGACATCCGCGCCTGGTTCCGGCGGTTCCGCTAGTCCTTGTATTCGAACTCGACGAGATAGACGCGCTCGCCGGGGCCGTGCTTGGCGACTTTCAGGAGATCGACAACGCCTGCGAAACCCGAGCGCCGCGCCAGCGCCGGCGTGATGTCGGCGAACGAAATCTCGCGGATCGCCGTCACTTCGATATGGCCGGGACCAAGGGCATAGGTGCCGCCCACTT
>DATKON010000131.1:0-15086 GCA_035524575.1 Rhizomicrobium sp. | reverse complement strand
CCGCTCGCGATGGCCGCGGGCCACGACATCAACTACATCGCGCTCACCGGCGCGCTGCACGGCATGGGCAATGCCGGAAGCCGCCCAGTGCCGCCGCTCAACCTGGTCGGCGATTTCGGCGGCGGCGCGCTCTACATGGCGTTCGGTCTCGTCTGCGGAATCCTCGAAGCGCGGAAATCCGGCAAAGGGCAGGTGGTCGACGTCGCGATGACCGACGGCGCCGCTTCGCTGATGGCGATGTTCTACGGGATGAACGCGGCCGGCATGTGGGCCGACAAGCGCGGCGTGAACCTTCTCGATTCCGGTGCGCATTTCTACGACACCTATGAAACGATGGACGGTAAGTGGATCGCCCTCGGCTCCATCGAGCCGCAATTCTATCGCGAGCTTCTCGAGAAGACCGGCATCACGGATCCGGCCTTCGAAGCGCAGATGGATCGCGGCGGGTGGCCGGAGCTGAAGAAGAAGATCGAAGCCGTGATCAGGACGAAGACGCGTGACGAGTGGGACAGGATCATGCTCGGCAGCGATGTCTGCTACGCGCCGGTGCTGTCGCTCGAGGAAGCGCCGAAGCATCCGCACAATGTGGCGCGCAACACCTTCGTCGAGATCGACGGTGTGGTGCAGCCGGCGCCGGCGCCGCGGTTCAGCCGGACGGCGCCGCAGGTGCAGGCCGCCGCCGCGAAACGCGATGCGAAAGCGTCGCTGACGGCTTGGGGGTTCTCCGCGGCCGATGTCGACAACCTCGCCAAGACGGGCGCGCTGTAGCGGCATGAGCAATCTGCCCGGAACGATCGCGCGCCGGCGCATCTATCTGATGCGCCACGGCCATGTGGACTATTTCGCGCCGGAGGTCGTGAGCACGCGCAATACGCGCGACGTCATCCTGACGGCGGAAGGACGCCTTGAGGCCAACGCGGCAGGCCGCGCCTTCGCGCATATGAGCTTCGATCGTGCGATCTGCACAGGGCTGAGGCGTACCTGCGAGACGGCGGAGATCGTGCTCGGCTGTCTGGAGAATGCGCCTCCGCTCGAAATCGAGCCCGATCTCGCCGAGATCCGCGGCGGCGGACAGGTTCACGTCACGAGCCGCGCCGAATTGGTTGCGCTCGTGTCGTCGCATTTCGAAAAAGCGTCGGCTGACGGAGCGACGCTGATGGGCGGCGAGGCGTTCGTGGAAGCGCAGGCCCGCGCGATCGCGGCCGTCCGGCGCATCCTTGCCGAACCCGGCTGGAAGCAAATCCTCATCGTGGCGCATGAAGGGATCAACAAGCTGGTGTTGAGCTGGGCCGCCGGCGCAAAGCTCTCCGCCGCGCATGCCTTCGAGCAGGACACCGGCTGCATCAATCTCATCGATTTCGACATGGTGTGCGGCGCCGACGGCAAACCGGGCCCCGAGATCGCGCGCTCGCTGATCAAGGCCGTCAATCTGACGCCCTACAACTACGTCAAGCACGGGATGAATCTGACGAGCCTGGAAGCGATCTTCGCGCGCCGCGAGGACGAGCAGGCTTAGCCCTCGTCAGAGCGCCAGTTCGCACCACACCGGCACATGGTCCGACGGCTTGTCGCGGCCGCGGACATGCTTGTCGATCTTGCATCCCTTGAGACGGTCGGCGGCCTGCGGCGACAGCAGAATGTGATCGATGCGGATGCCGTGGTCCTTCTGCCAGGCGCCCGCCTGGTAGTCCCAGAATGTGTATTGATGCGTCTCGGCATGGCAGGCGCGGAACGCGTCCGTGTAGCCCTCGAATTCGATGCGCCTGAGTGCGGCGCGCGATTCCGGCTGGAACAGCGCATCGTCGGCCCAGGCTTTGGGATCGTAGCAGTCGATATCCAGCGGAATAACGTTCAGATCGCCCATCAGCGCCACCGGCTCTTCGTAGGTCAGCAGTTCTTTCGCGTGCTTTGCCAGACGATCGAGCCAGCTGAGCTTGTAGCGGAACTTGTCGGTGCCGACGGGATTGCCGTTGGGTGCATAGATCGACGCGATGCGCACCGCGCCGTGATCGCCCGTCACCACGGCTTCCAGATAGCGCGCGTGGTCGTCACCGTCGCCGCCCGGCAGGCGAGGGGTTACGTCTTCCAGCGGCCGCTTCGACAGGATGGCGACGCCGTTATAGGTTTTCTGTCCGTGTACGGCGCAATTGTAGCCGAGGCTTTCGAATGGCTCCTTCGGGAACTGCTCGTCCGTGCATTTGAGTTCCTGCAGCACGACGACATCGGGCGAGGCTTCCTTCAGCCACGTGACCGCCGCATCGACGCGCGTGCGGACGGAGTTGACGTTCCAGGTGGCGATCTTCATCGGCGCCGTCAGACGGCGAAGCTCGTGCCGCAGCCGCAGGACGATGTGGCGTTGGGATTGTTGATCTTGAAGGCGGAGCCGATCAGGTCGTCGGCGAAATCGATCTCGGCGCCCTTGAGGAAATCGAGGGAGACGGGATCGATCAGCACGACGGCGCCGTCGCGCTCGATGACGAGATCGTCGTCGAGCCGCGAATCGTCGAGCGTGAAATTGTACTGAAAGCCCGAGCAGCCGCCGCCCGTCACCGCGACCCTCAGCATCGCCGGCTGGGCCTCGGATTGCAGAATCTCCGCAATCCGCCTGGCGGCGCGGGCGGAAACCGTTACGGGGCTGGCAACATCGGTGGTCATCGGATTTCCAAGTCCAAAGGATAGCCCTATGTAATGCCCGGACGGGGGTGAGAAAAGGCCATGGATACGCGCGGGACGAAGCCCGGCAGGCTGATCGGGCCGCTTTTCGAGCCGCCCACCGTCAAAGCCCCTTTCGCGACAATGCCTTCGTCCAGTCGCGGGCGGTTCTTCGAGGAAGCGGAAAGCCCGACGCGCACCTGCTACCAGCGCGACCGCGACCGCATCATCCACGCCACCGCGTTCCGCCGCCTCAAGCATAAGACCCAAGTTTTCGTGCAGCACGAAGGCGACTACTTCCGCACGCGGCTGACTCACTCGCTCGAAGTGGCGCAGATCGCGCGGTCCGTCGCGCGGCTGCTGGCGCTCGATGAGGATCTCGCCGAAGCGGTGGCGCTGGCGCACGATCTCGGTCACACCCCGTTCGGTCACGCCGGCGAAGAAGCGTTGCGCGCGGCCACGAAAAATTTTGGCGGCTTCGATCACAACGCCCATGCGCTGAAACTCGTGACCCAGATTGAGCATCGTTACGCCGATTTCGACGGGCTCAATCTGACGTGGGAGACGCTGGAAGGCCTCGTCAAGCACAATGGGCCGCTCGACGGCACGCGGCCCGGACCGATCGCATCGTTCGATCAGCGCTGGCCCCTCGAGCTGCAGACCTGGCCCGGCCTCGAGGCCCAAATTGCCGCCATCGCGGACGACATCGCTTATGTGAATCACGACATCGACGACGGTCTGAGGGCACAGCTGTTCGCGGTCGAGGACCTGGTGGATGCGCCGCTGGTCGGTCCCTATGTCTCGGAAATCGTCTCGCGCTACGGTGCCCTCGAATTCAGCAGGCTGGTGGGTGAGATTGTCCGCAGGCTGATGAGCGCGATGATCGGCGACCTCGTGGCCGAGACGCGGGCGCGACTGGCCGCGGCAAAGCCGCTGTCGGTTGTGGATATCCGTGGGCGGAGGGACGCGACCGCCGCGTTTTCGCCCGCCATGGCGGACGCCGTGAAAGGGCTCAAAGGCTTCCTCTTCACCCGGATGTATCGGCATCCGCGGGTCATGCAGTCCATGGGAGCCGCAAAAGGCGTGGTGGAAGAGCTTTTCCAGGCCTTCGCGGCCGAACCGGCCCTCCTGCCTCCGGACTGGGGCGCACGTTGCGCCGGCGCGGGCGAGGCGGCCACCGTTTCAGTGGTGCGCGATTACATCGCTGGCATGACGGACCGTTTCGCCCTACAGGAATACAAACGGGTCTTTCACAGGGAAATCGCCCTTTGAACCGTCTCGGCCGTCGTGATTCGGCTGGGGCAGGGTGCTAGGCTGGGCCCCATCCGGATTCGGTGAGAGGTATGGCGAAGTTCGAACGCTATGATGCGCGGGATGATGCCCGCATCTTCGACGGTGGGGAGATCGAGGACGAAGACGAGGAGGGCTCGCGCCTTCCTTTGCTCCTGGTCATCGGCCTCCTGGTCGTCGCCGCGTTCACGGGCGTTGTCTGGCTGGCTTACACGCAAGGCGTGCAGCGCGGCCGTGCCGACGCGCCGCGCATGCTGGTCGCTGCCGCGGGACCAGTGAAAGAAGCCCCGGCCGATCGCGGCGGCCAGGCGACCCCGTATACCGGCCTCAAGATCTATCAGCAGCCCGCGCCGCCGGAAGACGAGGACACGGAATCCGCCCCGCAGCCGCCAACGCCGCGCACCGCCGCGGCGCCAGCGCCGGCGCCGGTGAAAGTCGCCGAGAACACACCGGCGCAGACAGTGAAGCCTGCCGCGCAGCCGGCGCCGGTGGCGACGAAGCCGCCGCGCGCACTGCATCCGGCCGCGCCGGACTCGGTTCCTTCGCTGAAGCCCGCGACGCTTCCTCCGGTTCCGAAGGCTGCCGGAACATCAGCGCCGAAGTCTTCGAGACTGTCCGAAACGCAGACCGCGAAGCCGATGAAGGCGTCCGCAGCGGCCTCGACAGAAATCCTGACGGAAGCGCCGTCGCCGGCCGCGCATGTGGGCGAGGGGGCAGCGCTTCAGATCGGTGCCTACAAGTCCGAAGACGAAGCCAGCGACGCCTGGAAGGCGTTCGCGCAAAGGCATGCGATGGCGAGCGCCTACCAGTCCGAAATCAAGAAGGTCGATCTTGGCGACAAGGGCGTGTGGTATCGCCTGCGTCTTGGAACCTTTGCCGACAAATCTTCGGCCGTCGCCTTCTGCGACAAGCTGAAAGCCGATGGTGGTACGTGTTTCCTCGCACGATAGTCGGGCGCGAGTGCTGAAAGGGTGTCGATGCGTACGCGCGCCGTCTATGGCTGCTCCGGGACAGTATTGACTGACGAGGAGCGCAGCTTTTTTTCAGACGCGCAGCCTTGGGGCTTCATCCTGTTCGCCCGCAACATCGCCGACCGCGATCAGGTGCGCAGCCTCGTGGACTCGTTGCGCGCCACCGTGAACGATGCGCGCGCGCCCGTGCTCATCGACCAGGAAGGCGGCCGCGTGGCGCGGCTGAAACCGCCCGTCTGGAAAGAGCGTCCCGCCGCGGCGCGGTTCGGCGAGCTGCACGACATCGCATCCGAGACGGCCTATGAAGCCGCCTATCTCCATGCGCGGCTGATCGCGCACGATCTCTTCGATCTCGGCATCAATGTCGACTGCATGCCGGTGCTGGACGTGCCGGTCGAAGGCGCCAACGACGTGATCGGCGATCGTGCGCTGTCGAAGGACCGCGCAGTGGTTGTCGATCTCGGGCGTGCGCTGATCGAGGGGCTCATCGACGGCGGCGTGCTGCCGGTGATGAAACATGTGCCGGGCCACGGACGCGCCATGGCCGATTCGCATCTGGCGCTGCCGCGTGTGGCGACCCCCCGCGAGGAACTCAGCATGGCCGATTTCGTGCCGTTTCGCGGGCTCGCGCAATGCCCGATGGCCATGACCGCGCATGTGGTCTATGAGGCGATAGACCCGAGACGGCCCGCGACCACCAGTCCGCGCGTCGTCAAAGAGGTCATCAGGGGCGAAATCGGATTTGAAGGGCTGCTGCTGTCGGACGATCTTTCCATGAAGGCGCTTGAAGGGCCGCTCGCGACGCGCGCGAAAGCCGCGCAGTTTGCGGGCTGCGACATCGTCATTCACTGCAACGGCTCGATGGACGAGATGCGCGACGTCGCGAAGGAAGCAAAGCCGCTGGAAGGCGCGAGCCTGAAGCGCGCCGATGCCGCGCTCGGCCATCTCGTGGCGCCGATGGCGTTCGATGCAGCCGCCGGCGAAGCGCGGCTAGAGGAATTCTTGAGGACGAAGGCATGAGCGAGTTCGTCGACACGTTCGAAGAGATGGAAGCGCATGCGGCGTCGCCGGAAAGCGCGCTCGTCGTCACCGTCGACGGCTTCGAAGGACCGCTCGATCTTCTCCTCGCGCTGGCGCGCACGCAGAAGGTCGACATCTCCAGGATTTCGGTCCTCAAACTCGCCGACCAATACCTCGAATTCATCGAGCGGGCGCGGCGCTTCAATCTCGAGCTGGCGGCCGACTATCTCGTGATGGCGGCATGGCTGGCCTATCTCAAATCGCGGCTCATGCTGCCGCAACCAAACTCGCAGGAAGGCGAGCCGACGGCCGACGAGATGGCGGCACGGCTCAGATGGCGGCTGCAGCGGCTCGATGCCATGCGCGAAGCGGCGGCGCGACTCATGGCGCGCGATCGCCTGGGCCGCGAAGTCTTTGCCCGCGGCGCGCCCGAGCCGGTCAAGGTCGTGAAGCTTTCGACCTACACGGACACGCTCTACGACCTCCTGACGGCTTATGCGACGCAGCGGCTGAAGAAGACGGGCGGCAAGACCTACAAGCCTGTCCACATCCCCGTGCTCCTGATCGAGGAGGCGCGTGCGCGAATCGAGCGTATGCTCGGCCGCATCGGCAGCTGGAGCGGGCTTTCGCATCTTCTGCCGATCGATTGGCAGAGCGGCGAGCGTCGCCGCTCCGCGCTCGCGAGCACATTGCTCGCCTGTCTCGAATTGACGCGCGACGGACGGCTCGAATTGCGCCAGTTGAAGCCGTTCGACGAAGTGTATGTGAAAGATCGGGCGCCGGAGGGCGTAGCATGAGTCGCGTGGTCCGACTGGTCGATGTATCGGCCGAGCCAGAGGTCCAACAGGAGCAGCCGGCCCCGATGGAAGGCCTCAATCCCGAACATTTGCGCATGCTGGAGGCCATCCTCTTCGCGGCTTCCGAGCCGTTGACGGCGAAGGCGCTGGCGACCTCGCTGCCGCAGGGTGCGGATGTGCCGGGGCTTCTGGCCGAGCTTCAGACCTCCTATGAGAAGCGCGGTGTAAATCTGGTCTGCGTCGCGGAAAAATGGCAGTTCCGCACGGCGCCCGACCTCGCGTTCCTGCTGCGCAAGGAGATGCCGGAGCAGAAGCGTCTGTCGCGCGCCGCGATCGAGACGCTCGCCATCATCGCCTATCATCAGCCTGTCACGCGCGCCGAGATCGAAGACATCCGCGGCGTCGCCGTCTCGAAGGGCACGGTCGATGCGCTGATGGAAGTGGGCTGGGTGAAAATCAGAGGCCGCAAGCGCACGCCGGGCCGCCCGGTCACCTACGGCACGACGGACGACTTCCTCGTTCATTTCGGCCTCGAGAATGTCGGACATCTTCCGGGTACGGACGAACTGAAGGCCGCCGGATTCCTCGACGCGCTGCCGCCGCAAGGCTTCGATGTGCCGAGCCCCTCGGATCAGCTGGGTCCGGACGAGGATCCCTACGACGGCGGCGACGAAGTGCTCGCCACGGGCTCCGAAGACCCTATGGGGTAACGCGGCTTCACCGGGACCGCGGACGTTCCGTCCGCGCCTTGTTAAATCGCACTCTATGCCGAAGACGCGGACGAGACGTCCGCGGTCCCGGTGGAGTCTTGCTCGCTTTGTGATAGCGGTAGGACTTGGCCGGAGCGGGCAATCATCCCAAATTGGGCTTAACCAATAGGGGCCGCAACAAGGAGACACCCATGGCGACGACCGAAACCCTGATCGTAGCAGGCGCGCGGACGCCGATGGGGGGCTTCCAGGGTGAGCTCGCATCGGTGACGGCGCCCGAGCTGGGTGCCGCGGCGATCAAGGCCGCGATCGAACGCGCCGGCATTTCGCCCGCGGATGTTTCGGAAACCCTGATGGGCAACGTGCTGCCGGCGGGCCTGGGCCAGGCGCCGGCGCGGCAGGCGTCGATCTTCGCCGGCGTGCCCGACAGCGTGCCGTGTACGACCATCAGCAAGGTCTGCGGCTCCGGCATGAAGGCCGTGATGATCGCGAACGATCAGCTGGCGCTGGGCCGCGCCGACATCGTCGTGGCCGGCGGCATGGAGTCGATGACGAATTCGCCGTACCTCCTGCCGAAGGCGCGCGGCGGCTATCGCCTAGGCCATGGCGAGGTGAAGGATCACATGTTCCTCGACGGCCTCGAGGACGCGTATGAGCACCGCCTCATGGGCACCTACGCGGAAGACGCCGCACGGCATTATCAGTTCACGCGTGCGGATCAGGATGCCTATGCGACGGAGTCGCTGAAGCGTGCGAAGCGTGCGCAGGACGACGGTTCGTTCGCGGACGAAATCGTGGCGGTGAAAGTCTTGGGCAAAGGCGGCGAAGTTGCGATCGCCCTGGACGAGCAGCCGCGCAAGGCCGATCCCGCCAAGATCCCGACGCTGAAACCAGCCTTCGCGAAGGACGGCACGGTGACGGCGGCAAACTCTTCGTCGATTTCCGACGGCGCCGCGGCGCTGGTGCTGGCGCGCGGCGACGTCGCGGCGAAGAAGGGCCTGAAGCCGATTGCGCGCATCGTGGCGCAGGCCAGCCATGCCGGCGAGCCGCGCTGGTTCACGACGGCGCCGGTCGGGGCCATCTCGAAAGTGTTGAAGCTGGCCGATTGGAAAGCAGAAGACGTCGATCTTTTCGAAATCAACGAAGCTTTCGCCAATGTGGCGATGATCGCCATGCGGGATCTGTCGCTGCCGCATGAGAAGGTCAACGTGAACGGCGGCGCCTGCGCACTCGGCCATCCCATCGGCGCCTCCGGCGCGCGCATCATCGTGACGCTGCTCAATGCGCTGAAGCACAGGAAGCTGAGGCGCGGCATCGCCTCGCTCTGCATCGGCGGCGGCGAGGCGACGGCGGTTGCGGTCGAGATGCTGTGAGATACCCCTCACCCGCACCAGCGCAGAATGTGAAATCGAGTTCTGCATCCCTCTCCCTCAAGGGGAGAGGTGGAATTCTGTGCATTGCACGAATACCGAAAATGCTTGAGCGAGGCTCAACATTCCCTCTCCCCTTGAGGGAGAGGGATGCCGGGCAAGGTCTGGTATTCTGCGCAAATGTGGGTGAGGGGTTGAACCTCGATGTCCGTGATTAAATCCGCCGTCCTGCCTTCCAGCGCGCAATTCAAGGCGAACGCTCAAGCCATGGGCGTGCTGGTCGACGAACTGAAGTCGCGGCTGGCGACAGCGGCGCTGGGCGGTGATGCACGTTCGCGCGAACGGCACAAATCGCGCGGCAAGCTGCTGCCGCGCGAGCGCGTGGAAGGTCTCGTCGATCCCGGCACGCCGTTCCTCGAACTGTCGCCGCTGGCGGCCTTCGGCATGTATGAGGGCGATATCCACGCCGCGGGAATCATCACCGGCATCGGCCGCATCTCGGGCCATGAATGCGTCATCGTCTGTAACGACGCGACCATCAAGGGCGGCACCTACTATCCGGTGACGGTCAAGAAGCATCTCCGCGCGCAGGAAATCGCGCGCGAGAACAACCTGCCTTGCGTCTATCTCGTGGATTCCGGCGGCGCGAACCTGCCGAACCAGGCGGAAATCTTCCCGGACAAGGAACATTTCGGCCGCATCTTCTACAATCAGGCGACGATGTCCGCCGCCGGCATCCCACAGATCGCGTCGGTGATGGGCTCGTGCACCGCCGGCGGCGCGTATGTGCCGGCGATGTCGGACGAGACGATCATCGTCAAAGGGCAGGGGACGATCTTCCTCGGCGGTCCGCCGCTCGTGAAAGCCGCCACCGGCGAAGTCGTCAGCGCCGAAGAGCTGGGCGGCGCGGATGTCCATGCGCGCATCTCCGGCGTCGCCGATCATTATGCGACAGACGATGCGCACGCGCTCGCCATCGTCCGGCGCATCGCCGCCAATCTCAATCGCCGGAAATCGCCCGATATCCCGATCGCGGCGCCGCGGCCGCCGCTTTACGATCCGGCCGAGCTCGACGGCATCGTGCCGCAAAGCCTCGCCACGCAATATGACGTGCGCGAAGTGATCGCGCGGCTGGTCGATGCATCCGAGTTCGACGAGTTCAAGGCGCTGTACGCAAAGACGCTCGTCACCGGTTTCGCGCGCATCGAAGGCATGCCGGTCGGCATCATCGCCAACAACGGCATCCTCTTTTCGGAATCCGCGCTCAAGGGCGCGCATTTCATCGAGCTCTGCTGCCAGCGCCGCATCCCGCTGCTGTTCCTGCAGAACATCGCGGGCTTCATGGTCGGCAAGAAATACGAAACCGGCGGCATTGCCAAAGACGGCGCCAAGCTCGTCACGGCGGTGGCTTCGGCGAACGTCCCGAAGATCACCGTCATCATTGGCGGCTCTTACGGCGCCGGCAATTACGGCATGTGCGGCCGCGCCTATGACCCCCGTTTCCTTTTCACCTGGCCCAATTCGCGCATCTCGGTGATGGGCGGCGAGCAGGCGGCGAGCGTTCTCGCGACCGTGCGGCGCGACGGTCTCGAAACGCGGGGCCAGACATGGAGCAGCGACGACGAAGAAGCGTTCAAGGCACCGATTCGCGCGCGATACGAGGAAGAGGGCAACCCCTATTTCGCCACTGCGAGACTCTGGGACGATGGAATCATTGCGCCTGCGGATACGCGCCGCGTCCTGGCGCTGGCGTTATCGGCCTGTCTCAATGCGCCGATAGAAAAAACGTCATATGGCGTCTTCCGCATGTGACGGGGAAACCCGATAGTGGCGGGGGCGTTAACCTGAAGTTGCAGGCTTATCCAGGGGGTCTCCGATGCACGATTTTTCGCACTATCTCCACGAAGGCCAGTACTATCTCTCGGTAGTGATTACGTTTTTGCTGGACGGTTTCC
Source organism: Rhizomicrobium sp. (assembly GCA_035524575.1). Lineage (GTDB taxonomy): Bacteria > Pseudomonadota > Alphaproteobacteria > Micropepsales > Micropepsaceae > Rhizomicrobium. The sequence goes on along the minus strand of DATKON010000131.1, from coordinate 4,321 downwards.
GAGAGGGCTTCGCCCGGGTCAATGCCGTCCTCGGACTCTTCATCGCGCTCGTCTTCACATACATGATGCCTGCCTGGAACCGCATCTGGGCGATCACGCTCGGCGCCACGGTCGTCCTTCTCATCGCCGAGGTCCTGCTTCCCGTGATCGCCAATCACGAAAGCTTCCATCTGCCGCGCAATCTGCTCGAGACGTCCTATTGGCGGACGGCGCTCGCGCTTTATTTCGGCTTCCTTGTCGTCATCGCAGTCTTCTTCTTCCTGAAGACGGCGGTGCTGCCCAAGCCCAAGGCCGGCGGCGGAAAGCACTGAGTCGTCCCCTCCGTCGCGCGCCTCGCGCGCTCCCCCCGCGATAGCGGGGAAGTGTCCAGCGCAACGACCGGCCTACGCGAATGCTGCGTCGGGTTTGAGTGTGCGCCTCGTCCGCCGAGCCTTGGCGGAGGTGGAGGGGGTTCCCCCGCTTCGCAAAAACGCCTAAGCATCTGGCTCTCCATGCAGAGGCCAGATGGGTCAGCTTCCGCAATTCCGCATCGTCAGCTTCAACGCATCGCCGTCCATGAATGTCATGGGCTGCGTCGGCTGCCTGTTCGCGATCTTCCTGATGGGCGGTATTGTGGGTGTGCTTCTGTTCGGCTGGAAAACGCTTCTCGGGATGTAACCGCCAGGCATGACGCGTCCATTTTCTTCCCTGCTCATTGCCAATCGCGGCGAGATCGCCATCCGCATCATGCGGACCGCCAAGCGCCTCGGCATCCGCACGATCGCCGTCTATTCGGATGCGGACGCGCAGGCCGCGCACGTGGCCGAAGCACGCGAAGCGGTGCGCATCGGCCCGCCGAGCCCCCGCGAGAGCTATCTCAACATCGACGCCATCATTGCCGCCGCGAAAGCGACGCGCGCCAAGGCGATCCATCCGGGTTACGGATTCCTGTCGGAGAATGCGGCCTTCGCCGAAGCGTGCGCCGCGGCGGGAATCGTCTTTGTCGGCCCGCCGCCGGACGCCATCCGGGCCATGGGACTGAAGGACCGCGCCAAGGATCTGATGGCCAAAGCCGGGGTCGCAGTCGTGCCGGGCTATCAGGGCGACGACCAGTCCGAAAAGCATCTCGCGAAAGAAGCCGGCCGCATCGGCTATCCGGTGCTGATCAAGGCGGTGGCCGGCGGCGGCGGCAAGGGCATGCGCCGCGTCGAGAAACCGGGCGAATTCGCGAGCGCACTCGAAGGCGCCAAGCGCGAGGCGCAGTCGGCCTTCGGCGATGCGCGCGTGCTGGTCGAGAAATATGTCACCCGCCCGCGCCACATCGAGATGCAGGTGTTCGCCGACAGCCACGGCAACTGCGTGCACCTGTTCGAGCGCGATTGCTCGCTGCAGCGCCGCCACCAGAAAGTCATCGAGGAGGCCCCCGCGCCGGGCATGAGCGCGGAGATGCGCATGAAGATGGGTGAGGCTGCGGTGAAAGCGGCGAAAGCCGTCGGCTATGTCGGCGCCGGCACCGTCGAATTCATCGCCGATGCGTCGGAAGGGCTCAGGAGCGACCGCTTCTGGTTCATGGAGATGAACACGCGCCTGCAGGTGGAGCACCCCGTCACCGAAGCGATCACGGGGCTCGATCTCGTCGAGTGGCAGTTGCGCGTCGCCGCGGGCGAGCCGTTGCCGGAAAGCCAGGACGGGCTTCGCATCAGCGGCCACGCCATCGAAGCGCGCGTCTATGCCGAAGACCCCGACAAGAACTTCCTGCCGTCGATCGGCAGGCTCGAGCGGCTGCGTCTGCCGGTGGGCATCGAGGATATTCGCGTCGATTCCGGCGTGCGCGAAGGCGATTCCGTCACACCCTATTACGATCCGATGATCGCCAAAGTGGTCGGCTGGAGCGAGACGCGCGAAGGCGCGGCGGCCGTGCTGTCCGAGGCGCTGGCCGAGACGGAAATCGCCGGCGTCCGTACCAACACGGGTTTCCTCGTGCGCACGCTGCGCGAGCGCGATTTCCTCAAAGGCGACATCGATACCGGCTTCATCGAGCGCCACCGTGCCAGCCTGATCCTCGAGCGCACGCGCATTCCCGCCGCCATCCTGGCGCGCGCCGGCTGCTTTCTGGTGGAAGAGCGTTCGAAGGCGCGGCCGAATTACGATCCCTGGGGCGCACAGGACGGCTTCCGGCTTTCCGGCGAGGCGCGCGAGACGCTCGTCTTTGCGCCCGCCGGCGCGCGCGAGACCGTCGAGATCGTGCATCATCGGCACGGCGGCCTGACGATTTATGTGGGCGGGGAGAAAACCGAACCGTCGGCGCGCGCGGCGGCGATGCGATTGTCATCCGGCGACATCGCCGTGATGGACGAAGGTGAAACCTTCGTGCTGCCGCTGTTCGATCCGTTCGCCGTCTCCGACATGGCGGCCGGGTCGACGGAGCGGCTGTCCGCGCCGATGCCCGGCAAGATCGTGCAGATCTTCGTGAAGCCCGGCGATCGCGTCACGCGCGGCATGCCGGTCGCCATCCTCGAAGCCATGAAGATGGAGCACACGCTGGCAGCGCCGGGCGATGCCAAGATAGAAGCCGTCGACGTTTCACAGGGCGACCAGGTGGGCGAAGGCGCCGTGGTCGTGCGTTTCACCAAACCGGAAAAGACGAAAGCAGCCTAAGTGACCTTGCATATCATCAAGCTCTGCGTCGGCGTCGACACGCTGGACGAACTGGCCCAATGGCAGAAGGGCCGCCTTGCCGAACTCAAGAAGAAGAAAAAGCCGCTCGAACTCGTCCACGTGACGCGGCAGACGCCGAAGCGCGCCGACGAGATTCTGGACGGCGGCTCGCTATACTGGGTGATCAAGGGCCAGATCGCGGCGCGACAGAAGATCCTCGCGCTCCGGCAGACGACGAAGAACGGCGTGCCCCATTGCGGCATCGTCTATGAGCCCAAGCTCGTCGCCACCGCGCGCCGCTCCCATCGTCCGTTCCAGGGCTGGCGTTATCTGAAACCCGCCGACGCACCGCCGGACGCGCGCGAGCTGAAAGGCGCGAAGGGGCTGCCCGAAGCCTTGAAGGCGGAGCTGTCCGAGCTCGGATTGCTGTGAGCCGCTAAACAAAAGCCGCATTCGCAGCGCATTGTTTCCGCCATCCAAAGCGTTGACGGGGATCGATGGGGCGCTGGGGGCTGGTATGTCTGGTTTGGGTCTTGGCGACGCAAGCGGCGAAGGCCGACGACGCGCTGCTCAAAGACCTGTCCGCGAAGCTCGTCGCCATGCGCGGTACGCATCCGGCCACGAATGAATATGGTGCCGGCCCGGAACTTATTCCCATCAAGCATCAGATTCGGTTGTGGATCGAAAGCGAACTCCCCAAGCTGGGCGAGCATGGCGATGTGGATCGCCTTGCAAAGGACCTGAACCAAAAGTTGTCTTCCGCAGGTCTCATGTGTGGCGATCCCAGCGCGCAGAAATGCACATCCGGAGATAATTTCGAGCCGCGCGGCTTCGTCGATGATGTTCATTTGTCATATCTGAATTCGCGCTATCTCCTCGTCCGGACCAACGTCGGTGTTCTTTGCGGCTACGACGAGTCGGCTTACGTCTACGCGTGGCGCGAAAATCGCTGGGCTCTCTTCTTTGAAACCGAACAGAACGACTATCGCAAGGGACACTATACGCCGCAAAACCTCTTCTCGGTGTCGATCTCGCCGGGAAAGGCAAATCATTTGCCGCTTGTCCTGACGCTCGGCTATTCCCCCTGGTGCCAGTCCGCTTGGCAGAAACTCTTCGCGAGGCTTTGGCGCGTGTCGAAGGTAAACTCATCCCTGCCACCAATCTTCGATCTGACCGATGTCGTATATCTGAACGATGATGGGCCCCAGGAGCGGCTATCGGACCACGATGCGCTGTTTGCATTTGAGAGCAGCAGCATCGATGGCGACGTGTTCACTCGCACGCATGTCTGGCGTCTGGCAGCGAATGACCACTCAGTTCGACGCCTCGAGCCTGTCGCGCTCAGTCCGCGCGATTTCGTCGACGAATGGCTGACGAGGCCGTGGAACGAAGGTGTGGGATGGATCGAGCCTTCGCAAAACGGAAGCCAACTACGCGATTGGTACGTCCGATATCATCGCGGCGTTGAAATCATCTTCGGCGAATTCGACGGCCCGCCTTTGCGCTGCCGAAGCGACAAGACGCTCTGGCAGGTCGGCTTCACGCAGCAGGGTGGACCCAAGAACCCCGACTTATCCGCCTATTTCCTCGTGCGCTGGTTGGCGCCCTACCGCTTTACGCTTGTCGACATCCGCACTTCCAAATCTCGCGATTGTGATGTGAAGGATCCGATGCGCGACAATGT
>DATKON010000130.1:0-2696 GCA_035524575.1 Rhizomicrobium sp. | reverse complement strand
GTCCAGCGGCACGCGCCCGCAGCTCAGTCCCGCGTCGTGAAAGTCCTTGATGTCGTAGCGGGCGCCGAGCGCCGCCTGCGCCCGGGACCGGGCGGCGGTCCATACCGTGTGGCCGATCTTGTAGCTGCAGGCCTGGCCGGGCTGCACCGTGTAGCGTTCGACTTCGCGCGTTGCGAAGCCTTCCGGATCGCCGTCGAGCGCCACGAAATAGGCGATCGCCTGCTCCTTCGTCCATTTCATGTGATGCATGCCCGTGTCGACGACGCAGCGGCCGGCGCGGAACATCTGCATCTTGAGATAGCCGATGCGGCCCACCGGATCGTCGTCATACATGCCGATCTCGTCTGCCAGCTGCTCGGCATAGAGCGCCCAGCCTTCGGCATAGCCGGAGAAGCCGATGGTCTTGCGGATCAGCGGCAGGTTCTTGTTCGTCAGCGCCAGGCTGCCTTCGAGCTGATGGCCGGGCAGGCCCTCGTGAAACACCGTCGTCGACAGCGTGAAGCGCGGCCATTCCGCGGTATCGTGCAGATTGAAATAGACGATGCCGGGCCGCGAGCCGTCGAGCGACGCCGGCTGCGAAAAGGCCGACGCCGCGCCCAGCTCGGTCTGCGGCGGCACGCGGCGCACTTCGAAGGCATAGGTCGGCACGCGCTTGAACACGCTGGGCAGCTTCGGGCGGATCTCGTTCAGCCGCTTGTTGCAATAGGCGATAACGTCGACCTTGCCCGCGTCCGTGTCGGGATAGAGATATTTCGGATCCTTCGAGAGCGCCGCGATGCGCTCGCCGACTGTGCCCTGCGTGTAGCCTTCCTTCTTCAGCAGCGCGTCGATGCGCGCGGAGATCATCGCCGCCTGATCGAGGCCGAACCGGTGGACTTCGTCCGGGCTGTGCTTCGTCGTGGTCGTCGCGTGCAGCGCCACTTCGTAGAATTCCGGCCCCTGCTTGAACTGCCACAGGCCTGCATCGTGCACGGCGTGCGCGCGCATCGCCTTCGCCTGCTCGAGCTGGCGCTGCAGCGCGGGCGCGACCTGCTCGTCATAGATCAGCGTCGCGTTCGCCTCGTAGCTGTCGCCGAGGTTCTTCTCCTTGGCGCGGCGCGCGATCGATCTGACGAGGAGGGACTGGTCGGCGGGTGTGATCGTGCGGTTCAGCTGCGCGATGGTGAGATCGAGAATGTAGTCCGGCGGGGTGATGCCGAGCCCCGCGTCGTGCTTCATGCGGTCGGTGTTGTCGTCGAGCTGCTGCGCGAATTCGGTGAGGCGCGACATGTAGGCGTCGGCATCCGCCGCATTGTCGATCTTGTGCTTGGTGTCGAGGAAATCCGGGACCGACTGATAGGCGCCCGTCAGCTGGCTGACCACGTAAGGGGAGGGGCCGAAGGCGGCGCCGCCGAAATCGAACTGCGCGATCCGGGCGGACGACTCCCGCGTGTAGAGCACCGTGTCGTAGTTGAGCTTCGCGGCGGGGGAGAGGCCGGCCGTGTCGAAGGCCTTGAGGCGGGCGAGCTGGTCGGCGTTCTGCGCCTTGGCGGCGGCGATGCCGGCGGCGGATTCGTCGCGCAGCTTGCTTCTGAGATCGGCGTTGGGGCCCTTGTCGAGGCCGAGCTGCGTCGCCCCTTCCGGATTGCGCCGCAGGCCTTCCTGGAAGAACGCGTCGAACAGCGCGTCGAGCCTGGCGTCCTGCGCATTGGCGGCGTTGCCCTCAGCGAAGGCGGACAGCGGCAAGGCGCTCGCCGCCAGCGTGACCGCGGCCGACGACAGAAGCTCGCGACGATTCAGCATGGTGTTCCCCTGGGGCGAATGGAATGTGCCGGGCGCGAGCCTAGGGGGCGGCCTTCGCGCCAAGCAAGCCGCGCGCGGCTGGGCAAATCCCGAATTTGTCGCAAATCATCGCGCCGTCCTCTCCGTCATCTCCCGGGGCCGCGCCTATCAAACACCATGCCGTCATCACCCTGGGCCGCGTTTTTTGCAGCCTCAGGGTGACCCATTTTTGCGGCCGCAGAACGGAAATGGGTCCTGAATCGCGCCAGGTCGCGCGACCGTGCGATCAAGCGTGTTGTCATTTCTGTTGTCGTTTTTTCGGCGCCGAGGTTGCTTGAAGTTTCGCATCGGCATGGCGAAACCCCGCCCGCAGACCGGGTCGATGTTGCGATTTCTGTTGCCGTTTTTTTGTGATCGATGTTGCTCAACCTTTCGTACGACGGTTTTGATCAAAATGTGGTAGCATTTCGCTATAACGAAAAACTGCGTCTCCGACACCGGCACCGCGCAAACTGCGCGTCCCAGAAAGATTCACCACAGAGGCAGTGAGGCACTGAGAGAGCGAGGGCGTCCCAAAGAGCACGTCCCGCTTTTCCAGGTTCGCCTGCGCGCGTTCCTCCTGCGCCACGACCAACCTCGGCGGAACGCGCGCAAGAAGCCTTCTGAAAGCGGCGCATGATCCTGGCGACAGGCTCAGTATCTCTGTGCCTCACTGCCTCTGTGGTTCAACGTTCTTTGCCGGCATCTGCGCCATCCCTGAAAGAACGTAAACGGATGATTTCCACCTGCGCGTCTCGGACACCGGCACCGCGCAAACTGCGCGTCCCAGAAAGATTCACCACAGAGGCAGTGAGGCACTGAGAGAGCGAGGGCGTCCCAAAGAGCACGTCCCGCTTTTCCAGGTTCGCCTGCGCGCGTTCCTCCTGCGCCACGAC
>DATKON010000129.1:0-4652 GCA_035524575.1 Rhizomicrobium sp. | reverse complement strand
GCAGCAGCTTTACCGTCAAGGGGCTCGCGGTGAACGTCCCGTCGACCCAGAAGGTCGACCAGATCATCCGCCGTCCGACCGAAGAGGCGATGATGGTTTCCTGCCATGCGATCGGATGGCCGTTCAGGCTCGCAGACGCGGAACCCGAGCGGACCTGTGTCCAGAGTTTGTCGTCCCAGAGGTAGTTGATGTGCGCGGTGAGCGTGTGCGCGCCACCCGACTGGCCGTAATACGCCAGGTACAGATCGACCGCGGAGTCGGCCAGGTCGCCGTTCGGAACGAGGAAGAGTTTCAGATGCGCGTCGGTCTGGGGATAGCTCGGTTCCCAGTTATCGTCGATGGAATCGACCTCCCATCCCGGCACATGCAAGGGCGCGGTCAGGCTCGCCGTCGCGGGCTTGAATACGCGATGATCATGCCAGGCGGCCCATGCGGGGCCGATCGAAATGAGGATCGCGGCGAGCACGAACATGCCGGCTACGCGCGGAAGCCCGTCTGCCGCCGCGTCTCCTGCGGCGACGATTTTCGGTTCCTCGGGGGAATCGCGGAAGAACGAGCCGAGCAGCAACAGGATCAGAAGGATCGCGACGTTGAAGCCCCATCCATAGACCAGGTGGTCCGCGCCGACGCCGTACTCGTTGCTCGTGAAATGCGCCAGCAGCATGATCCCGACGATGCGCAGCGCATTGCCGATGAGCGGAACGACGACGCAGGCGACGAGGAACAGGACGACCTTGTACCATTTGCGAAAGACCATGTAGGCGAAGAGAACGCCGAGCGCGACGGTGGCGATCAGGAAGCGCAAGCCAGCGCATGCCTCGGCGATCTCGAACGACCCGTTCGACAGTTCGAACAGCGTGCCTTCGACATGGTGCGGAATGCCGATGACCGAGAGCGCCACATCGACGAAGCTGGCGGCGAAATGCTGCATCGGCGCGATGAGATAGCCGCCGGACGGCACCAGGAAGAACAGGTAGAGCGCCGGAAACCAGAGCTTGCGGTAGACGTGGAGTCCGAGCGACGCGCCGATCGCGACCTCCATGAATCCGATCACGGCGAACTGGTGGACCTCGTTGACCGTCAAAATCTGGCCGGCGAGCCACATCAAGAGAAGCAACGGTGCGAACCACAGCGCGCGAAAATCCACGGCGGGCGCCATCGCGCCCAGTTCCGCGCGTTTCTCCCAGACGAGCCAAAGTGCAATGGGGATGATGAGGAAGCAGTGCGAATAGGTCGGATACAGCCACCAGACTTCGACAGCCGCCGCGACGTCGCCCCGGAATGCGATCAGAATAACGGCGAAGAGCAGCGCCAGCGCTGTGCCGTGAATCCACCAGGAGCGAAGCCGGGTGTGGGCCGCCATGGAGTCCGCGGCGCTCGTCACGCTTTGGCTCCCGTGAAATCCGGTTTGCACGCACCCGTATCGACGACGAGCGGCCGGATCGTCGCCGGACTGCGCGGCCGCGAGTCGCGCGCCAGTTGGTCGAGAAGATCGTCGAGCGACGACATGATCGTCTTCCAGTCGTGGTTCTGCTCGACGTACTGCCGGGCATTGCGGGCGATGGTGTCGCGGAGCGGGTTCTCGATCGCCGCCGCGACGGCGTCAGCGAAGCGCCGCGGGTCGCTCTCGATGAAGAGCTCGCGCCCCGAATGGACGTCGAGCGCGCGCGTTGCCTCGTGCGTCGCCACGACCGGCTTTCCCATCGCCATCGCCTCGAGCACCTTGTTCTGAACGCCGCGCGCGATCAGCAGCGGGGCGACGACCGATGCGGCGCCCTGGATGTAGGGCCTGACGTCGTCGACCATGCCCGTCACCGTGATGCGCGGACTTTGCACTTTGCGCAATGCCGGCGGCGGGTTGGAGCCGACGAAATAGACATGGGCGTTCGACAGGCTGGCGAACAAGTGCGGCGCGACTTCGCGCGCGAACCACAATGCGCCGTCGGCGTTCGGGCGATAGTCCATGTGTCCGGTCATCACGACCGCCGCTTCCCCGGACGGGAACGGGCTCTTGAACGCGCCGGGCGAAAATCTGGCGAGGTCGACGCCGTTGCCCAACACGCCGATCCGCGCCGCGCTTTCGGGGGCCATCTGCCGGAAGGTTTCGGCTTCGTACTCCGACACCAGCAGCGTCTTGCCGAAAACGGCGGCGGCGGCACGTTCGAGCGCCGCGACCGTGCGGGCCTCGCGCGCGTAGATCCAGCGCATGAAACCCGTCGACCAGGTCGCATATTGCCGCCACTTGTCGGAATCGACGTCGACCATGTCGAACAGGACGCTGCCGGCGCGCGCGCGGTCGTGCATCAAATAGGGCGCCATCGCCGAGCCGAACACGATCGTCCGCTCGACGGGTTCGGATGCGAGCACCTCGCTCACCCAACGGTGGATCTTGGGGCTGGCAAAATAGGCCGTGGTCACGGGCTGGCCCGACAGCAGCGCCTGCGCGGCGCGCGACCACTTGGTGAGACGGCCGATGGGCACGAAGATGCACTTGCCGCCCGCGAGGCGCGCGACTTCGTCGCGGTATTTCAGATCGCCGGGATCGTCGATGAAGCAGGCGAGATGAACCGGGCCCCGCGCGGCAAGATGCTTCAGAAGCTCATAAGAGCGGATCTTGTCGCCCTTGTTCGGCGGATAGGGCAAGCGATGGCAGAGCAGGAGCGAGGCGCTGGTCATTGGCGCGTGGCGGACTCCAGCACGGGATATATCCGGTCGACGCGGTCCCAGCGGAAGTCGCCGAGCAGCCGCTGAAGGCGGCTATAGGTACGGTCGAGATTGAGATAGTGCCGGAAGCGCGACTTGAGCGATGCGCCTTCCACGCGCGGCTGCTGCGGGTCGATTTCCCAGGGGTGGAAGTAGAACATGCAGGGTTGTTTGTCGTTGCTGATCACCGCCTGCAAATTCTGCTTGAACACCGCATAGGGCAGCAGGCGGAAATAGCCGCCGCCGCCGGACGGCCAGTTCGCGCCCCATCGGCGTACCGTCGTGACCGGAATTTCGATGAAGCGGCTGTCTTCGAACGGATAGAAGGCAAAGCGCGGCTGCTCCGGAATGCCGTACAGATCGTGGCGCAGCGGCACCGTACTGGAACTGTAGCGGTAGCCTGCGTCTTCGAGAGCGTTCAGCGCCCAGAGGTTTTTCCGCGTGATCGAAAACGACGCGGCCCGATAGCCGTGGACGCCGACGCCGCCCGTATCCTCCAGAAGCTGCTTGGCGCGGCGCACGTCCGCGGTGAACATGGCGCGCGATTGCTGGTCCGCGCGGACATGCGCCAGACCGTGCGAGGCGAGTTCGTGCCCCTCCTTGACGATGCGCCGGACAACGTCCGGATAGCGTTCCGCGATCCAGCCCAGCGTGAAGAATGTGGCCTTCGTGCCGGTCTCGTCGAACAGTTCGAGAATTCGGTCGATGTTGCGCTCGATCCGGCACTCGCGCCGGTCCCACTCGTCGCGCTGCACATGGTCGAAGAAGGCCTCGACCTGGAAATAGTCTTCGACATCCACGGTCATGGCGTTGACGCCGGCGCGTGCGCACGGGATCGGACGACGGCGCCAGCCGACTATCGGATCGTGATCGACTGGATCTGCTCTCACGCCGCCCCCCGGGAGCAAAATGCACGCTACGACGCGTTGGAACCGCGCATGCTGAAGAAATCCTGGATGAACGAACCGGCCCGGCGCATGAAGGTTTCCTGCTGCGCAAGCCGTTGCTCGATTCCGTGGAGCCGGCTCGCCAGCGTTCCGTTGACGGGTTCGGCGATCGCGTTGGCGGGCTGCGGCACGTCGAGAGGGATGGTCTCGGACGCGCCGTTCATCTCGTTGGCCAGATCGGCCGCGACGCGATCGACGTCCTCGCCGGTGAACTGATGCAGTTCGTCGAGAAAGCCGAGCATCATGAGCCGGTTCCCCAGCGTATTGATGCGGCGCGGTACGCCGCCCGTCTGGCGGTGCAGCGCTTCGATGGCGCTCGGCTCGAAGGCCGGATCGCCTTCCCAGCCGACCTGCTTAAGGCGGTGGAACAGATAGTCGCCGCACTCCTTCAGGTTCAACGGTCCCAGATGGTAGGAGGCGATGACGCGCTGGCGAAGCTGTTCCAGATCGTCGCTCGCGATGATACGGCGGAACTGCGGCTGGCCGACGAGAAAGCTCTGGAACGGCGCGGCATTCCCGACCTGGATGTTGGAAAGCATGCGAAGTTCCTCGAGCGCGCCCTCGGACAGGTTCTGCGCCTCGTCGACGATGAGCAGCGCGCGCCGCCCCTGTCGGTGCGTCGCTTCGAAGAAGGCCTGCAGCCTCAGCAGGACGCCGCTTTTTTCGGCCGGTAGATCGCGCAAGCCGAGCGCAGCAGCCACCATGCGCAGCAGATCATGCCCGGAAAGAAGCGTCGTCACGACGTGCGCCGCCACCACCTTCTTCGGGTCGATCTTGGCGATCAGACGCTTGACGAGGGTGGTCTTGCCCGCGCCGACGTCGCCGGTGATGACGATGAAGCCTTCGCCGCGCTGCAGACCGTAGGTCAGGTGCGCCATGGCCTGCGAATGCACGCTGCTTTCGAAATAGAATCGCTCGTCGGGCGTGAGCAGGAAAGGTTCGTCCCGGAGCTTGTAGTAGTCAGTGTACATGCGGCGCCGCTTTCTTTAGGCAGATGCAGCT
>DATKON010000128.1:0-3210 GCA_035524575.1 Rhizomicrobium sp. | reverse complement strand
CTTCGGCGGGCTCCTCAGCACGAGGAAAGCCTCACCCTGAGGAGCGAGCAAAGCGAGCGTCTCGAAGGGCGCCCCTTTTTCACCTGTCCAGCCGGCCTTTCCAATAGCCGACGTCTTCGGCGTATTTGCCGACGACTTGGTCCATGCCCTGGTCGACGTTGAGATCGTCGAAGCCGAGCCAGTCGGCCTGGTTCATCTCGTCGATCGGCGTCATCGCGCGCGACAGGAAGTAAAGGTAGACGAGCACCAGCAGCGCAAAGCCGATGTAGAACACGATGCCCGGCTCCGCGAACAGCGGCGCCAGCGCAAAGCCGAAAACGTCGGCCATGACAAGAAGGCTGAACGCGACGAGGAACAAAAGGGCGAGCGGCGCCAGCACGACGTAATAGCCGCAGTTGCGCCCGATCTGGTAGAGGACGTTGCGCACGAAGCTTTCCATGAAGAAGGCGCGGAAGCTGATCCACAACACGATCTTGTGCCACTTCTGGGCCTTGGCCGAGAGCTTGGCGCTGTCGGTCTCGTCGCCCACCGTCACCGCGCGCGCGTTGGCCAGCGAATCGCGGTAGCGGTCGGACAGCCGCGACATGTAGCGCGACAGGAAGCTGCGCATCTCGCGGCCGTTGTTGCGCTGGTTGGGCACGTATTCCATGTAGTAGGTGAGCCACATCAGGAACAGGCCCGCCAGGCAAAGCGACAGTCCGGTCAGCCCGTGGTGGAACGCGGCCGAGACGAAGCCGAGAACGCCCTGCTGCTGCGGGATCTGTTCGCGCAGGGTGGGAAGAAAGAACAGGCCGCCCACCAGCACCGCGAGCACGATGCCGGTATAGATGAAGGAGAGCTTGCGCACGTTGTCGTTGATGACGCGGCGCATCTCGTTCAGGAGGTAATAGCCGCGGCGGTCGCGGATGCGGAACATGCGGATGATCACCGCGCCGTCCACGTCCTCGTAAAGGTCGCCGACGTCGGCGCTGATGTTGACCTGCGCGGAAAAGAACTTCTTGGCGACGCTGTGATAGGTGTCGGAAACCTCGTCCGACATGCGCGCCACGTCGGGCATGTAGCTGGGCTTGACGTTGATCCAGTGGAACAGGATGCCGCCGCGCCCGAGCTTCTTCTCCTCGTTGCCGGCGTAGTCGTAGGGGCCGTCGGTCCTGCCGTCGCCGCGCTCGAAGCCGGCATCGACGCCGTTGAGCGCGTATTCGATCGCCGAATAGGGACGGAAGACGCGCCTGAAGGTGGAGAAGGCCGATGCGCCGAGACGGTTCTTGTAGTCGGGCGTGGCGTCGAAACCCGGTTCGGCCTCGATGTCCACCGCGGTCTTGGCGTGCTTGGTGCCGGCCTTGGAGATCAGCCGCGGCACGGCGCGCAGCGGCGCCCGGCTCATCAGAACCGCCAGGACCAGCAGCGCCAGCTCGCCCAGAAGAACGGCGCCGCAGATGAACAATTCCGCCTCGTGCATGACGTCCCCCAACCTGCCCCTTTGAGATAATTACACCGGGCCAAAGTTTCTACCAAACCCTTGCGGCGGCTTTGTGGTGGCGGTTAGGCTAGGAAAATACAGTTAACGCCGGGCTTCCGAATGCGAGAGGCATGGCGTTCGGGACGCTTCGTCGGTGGATGGGGCGCGGTTCGGAATTCTCTATAATTGCGCGCGCCGTGCGGGAGGGGGATATGCGAATTTCAAAACTTGTAATCGCGCTTGCTTGCGTGGTGGCGTCTTGCGGCGCGGCTGTGGGCGCCGGAACCATTCCGGTCGTCGTGCAGGGTACACCGGTCGCGGACCGCACGATCGTCATGACCGGCATCGGCATCGTGAAAGCAATGCCCGATACGGCCAAGATAGGGGCTGGCGTCGTGACCCGGGCGCGTCGCGCACCCGATGCGCTGGCAGCGAACAACGAGGCGATGGCGAATGCGGTGAAAGCGCTGAAAGCCGAAGGCATCACTGACAAAGAGATCGCGACTTCCAGCTTCACCTTCGAACCGCAACACGAGACCGACAGGAACGGCAACATCGATCCGGGACGCAGGATCATAGGCTACAGCGTTTCGAACCGCATCACCGTGACGCTCACGGAAGGAATCGAACGCGCCGGCCAGATCCTCGAGACGCTCATCGAGAACGGCGCGAACGACACGACGGACGTCAGCTTCGAAATCCACGACATGGAGAGCCTGGAAAAGCAGGCTCGCGCGGAGGCGGCAAAGAACGCGCTGGCACATGCGCAGGACTATGTAAAGCAGATCGGCGCGGAACTTGGCCCGGTCCGGAGCGTTCGCGAGGGCTATCAGCAGCCGATCGTAATGGAATCCATCTCCGCCGAGGATATCGGCGCGCTACCCGATCGGTCCGTCAGCAACGCCTTACAGCGCATTCCGGGAGTGCCGGTCACCCGCATCGCCGCGGGAGAGCAAACGATCACGAAAGTGGTGACAGTGGTCTGGGCGCTGAAGTGACTCTTCTGCCCCCACATTAACGGGCGCAGAAAGATAGCGTGGAGCACGTCGCTTGGTCTCTACGCCGCCGCGCCGCGGATCTTGTCGTCGGGCGCCAGACGCCGGCCGTTCTCGTCCACCGCCGCATAAGGCAGGCGCACCTTGACCGTGGTGCCGACGCCGAGAGCGGATTGGATCGCCGCCTCGCCGCCGTGCATCGCCGCCAGCGCCTTGACCAGCGACAGGCCCAGCCCGGTGCCTTCCTTCTTGCGCGTGTGCTCGCCATCCACCTGCTCGAACGGCTGGCCGAGGCGGATGAGGTCCTTCTCGGGAATGCCGACGCCGGTATCGACCACGGCGATCTCCACGCCCGTCGCATCGAGCCTCGAGCGCACGCAAACCTCGCCGCCGCGCGGGGTGAACTTGACGCCGTTGGAAAGCAGGTTGACGAGGATCTGCTTGACGGCGCGCTTGTCGGCGAAAATGAAGGACGTGTCCTGGGCGATCGCGGTCTTGAGCGCGACGCCCGCGCGCTCCGCCGGAAGCTTGAGGAAGCGCACCGCCGCCTCCGCCACCGCGTTCAAGTCGAACACCTCCTCCGACAACTCGAACTTGCCCGCCTCGATCTTCGACATGTCGAGGATGCCGTTGATGAGCTCGAGCAGGTGATTGCCGGATTCGTGGATCAGCCGCGAATATTCGAGATAGCGCGGCCCGCCCAGCGCCCCGAACATCTCGTGCGACATCACCTCGGAAAAGCCGATGATGGCGTTG
>DATKON010000127.1:0-34869 GCA_035524575.1 Rhizomicrobium sp. | reverse complement strand
ATCGCGCACCGGCGGCTCGACGTTCAAGAACCCGGAAGGCCACAAGGCCTGGCAGCTGATCGATCAGGCCGGTTGCCGGGGCTTGCGGATCGGCGGCGCGCAGGTGTCCGAGAAGCACTGCAATTTCCTGATCAATACAGGCGATGCGACGGCCACCGACATCGAAGCACTCGGCGAAGAAGTGCGGGCGCGGGTGAAGGCCAAGTCCGGCATCGAGCTCGAATGGGAAATCAAACGCGTGGGTGTGGCATGACGGGTTTCAGACGTGTGGCCGTATTGCTGGGCGGACGTTCCGCGGAGCGCGAGGTCAGTCTCGTCTCCGGCAAAGGCTGCGCGCAGGCATTGCGCGAGGAAGGCTTCGACGTCATCGAGATCGATCCGTCGGACCGTCTGGAGCAGCAGCTTATCGACGCCAGACCCGATGCCGTGTTCAACGCGCTGCATGGCCGCTGGGGCGAGGACGGCTGCGTGCAGGGCCTGCTCGAGCTGATGCGGATTCCGTACACGCATTCGGGCGTGCTGTCGTCCGCGCTCGCGATGCACAAGGAGCGCACCAAGGATGTGTACCGGGCCGCCGGCATTCCCGTCGCCAGGAGCATCGTCGCCGACCGCAGGGCGGCGAGCGCGCAGCATCTCATGGAGCCGCCTTATGTGGTGAAGCCCGTGAACGAAGGCTCCAGCGTCGGCGTCTTCATCATCCGCAAGGGCGACAACCGTCCGCCCGCCGAGCTCGGCAGCGACACGTGGCAGCTGTCCGATGCGATGATGGTGGAGGAATACATTCCCGGCCGCGAATTGACCGTCGCCGTTCTCGGCGGCCGCGCACTCGCCGTGACGGAGATCGTGCCGAACACGGACTTCTACGATTATGAAGCGAAATACGCGTCGGGCGGCTCGAGCCATGTGATCCCGGCCAGGATTCCGGCTGCGGTCACGGATGAAGCGATGCGGCTCGCGGAGAAGGCGCACGCCGTGCTCGGCTGCCGCGGCGTCACACGCACGGATTTCCGCTACGACGATACGGGCGGCAAGCAGCGTCTCATCGCGCTCGAGACCAACACGCAGCCCGGCATGACGCCGACCTCGCTGACGCCGGAACAGGCCGCGCATACGGGCATGAGCTACCAGAAACTGTGCCGCTGGATCGTGGAGGATGCCTCATGCGATCGGTGAAAGCGCAGCGCAAGTCGCGGGGGGCCGTCCGCTCCAAGCCCAATCGCCGCGGCGAAGGCGGCAAGCGCGCGCCGGTCGATCGCGTCGTGCTCGGCAAGAAGAAGCCGCCCCGCGACGGATTGTTCACGCGCCTCTCGCAAAGCCTGCCGGAATTCGGTCCGCCGCGGTATCCGATCCTGCATCTGACATGGATTCTGCTGCTCGTGGCGGTCGTCACCGGCCTGTTCGCCGGCGGCCATGTCTCGGGCGCCTTCAAGGCGGTCGGACGCGGTGCCGACGCGCTCATCGCCGATGCGGGGTTCGGCCTGACCTCCGTCCATCTCGCCGGCAATCAGCGCACGCAGCCCTCGCAGATCATGGCGGCGCTGGGCGTCGAGCCGGGCCAGCCGATCTTCGGTGCCGACGTGCAGGCCGCACGGGCGCGCCTGTTGCAGCTGCCTTGGGTCGCCGATGCGCAGGTCCGCCGGCAATATCCCGACTCCCTCGCCGTGACGATCATCGAGAAGCTGCCGTTCGCGCTGTGGCAGATGCCGGAAGGGACGTTCGTCGTGGAACGCTCCGGCAAGGTCATCACCCGGACCGATGCGTCGGCCTTCCCGCATCTTCCTCTCTATGTCGGTGACGGCGCGCCGGAGGCGGGCGCCGAGCTTGTCGATGCGATCGCACAGCACAGAGCCGTCGTCGCCCGCGTGAAGGCGATGCAGCGCGTGTCCGAACGGCGCTGGAATCTTCTGCTCGACGACGGCGTCGTGGTCGAGCTTCCCGAAACCGGCTGGCAGAAACAACTCGACGTGCTCGAGAATCTGATTGTCGACAAAGCGGTGCTCGAGCGCGACATTACGGAAATCGATTTGCGGTCGCCCGACGATTTCTTTTTCCAGCTCAGGAACGGCGACAAGCAGCAGATGACGCGGGGGAACGCGACCTGATGGGCGAAACGGTGCGCATGCGCGCGAGCGGAGAGAAGACGACGGCGTTTCGCCCCGGACAGGTGGCGGCGCTCGATATCGGCTCGTCGAAGGTGATCTGCCTGATCGGCCGCGCCGAGCCGGGCAATCTTCGCGTGACCGGGGCGTCGCTGCGGGAGTCGCAGGGCCTCAGGGCGGGCACGGTCACGAGCCTCGAAGACGTCGAAGATGCGATCGGCGAAGCCGTGCAGGCGGCGGAGAACCTCGCCGACACGCGCATCCAGAACGTCCTGATCTCCGTCAATTGCGGCCAGCCGGTCAGCGTCACGGCGCGGGCCGCAATTGCGCTCGAAGGCGATCTCGTCTCCGACGCGCATCTCCATCATTTGCTGGCCGAAGGCCGCGCGCGCTGCGCCGTCGAAGGCTATGAGCTGATTCAGTCGGCGCCGACATCCTATGTTGTGGACGAAGCCCGCGGCGTGCGCGATCCCTCCGGGATGTATTGCCAGCGCATCGGCGTCACCATGCATGCCGTCGGCGTGAAGCCGTCGCCGTTGCAGAACCTGAAGCTCGCCGTCGAGCGCCGGCACCTGACGGTCGCCGCCGCACTCTTCGCGCCCTACGCGAGCGGACTTGCCGTGCTGACGCCGGACGAGATGCAGCTTGGCGCCACCGTGATCGACATGGGCGGCGGGGTCACCTCCATCGCCGTCTTCATCGAAGGTGCTCTGGTGCACGCCGATGTCGTGCCGATGGGCGGCATGCATGTGACGGCCGATCTGGCGCGCATGCTGGCCGCACCCGTTTCGGCGGCGGAACGGCTCAAGACGCTCTACGGCGCGGCGCTCGGCGATATCGAAAGCGGTACCGACATGGTCGCCGTGCCGCAGATGGGCGAGGACGGCGACGAATTCGCGATCCGCGTGCCCCGCTCCATGCTGACGCGCATCATCCAGCCGCGGCTCGAGGAAATTCTCGGCGACGTGCAGTCGAAGTTGCGGGCCAGCGGTTATGACGTAGCGGCCGGCCGGCGCGCGGTCCTCACGGGCGGTGCTTCGCAGCTGGCCGGCATGCGGGAACTGGCGCAGCGTGTGCTCAACAAGCAGGTTCGCATCGGACGTCCGAAAAGCTTCACCGGATTGCCGGCTTCATCCACAGGGCCCGACTATGCTACGGCAGTGGGCCTTCTGATGGCGGGCGCGACCATGCCGCCTGAGGCATTAAATCCCGATCTGGTGAATCTTGCGCCGAAGAGACATCAAAACAGTTTCTTTCGGCGGCTCGCTGGTGGATTGTTTGACTGATTCGCAAATCAAATGACCATAACCGGTCAGTGTTGGCATTCAGTGGGTGAGTTCGGTCTGGTAGACGGC
Source organism: Rhizomicrobium sp. (assembly GCA_035524575.1). Taxonomy (GTDB): domain Bacteria; phylum Pseudomonadota; class Alphaproteobacteria; order Micropepsales; family Micropepsaceae; genus Rhizomicrobium. The sequence continues at coordinate 31,415 of DATKON010000127.1, read as the reverse complement.
AAGGAGATTGGACGATGACGATCAAATTGAGAGCGCCCGAGACGACGGAGCTCCGCCCCCGAATCACGGTTCTGGGTGTCGGCGGCGCGGGCGGCAATGCCGTCAACAACATGATTGCCTCGAAGCTCGAAGGCGTCGACTTCGTCGTGGCCAACACCGACGCGCAGTCGCTGTCGCAATCGAAGGCGCAGCGGCGCATCCAGATCGGCGCCCGTCTGACCGAAGGCCTCGGCGCGGGCGCACGTCCCGATGTCGGCCGCGCCGGCGCGGAAGAGTCGCTGGAAGAGATCCTCGAGCAGCTTGCCGGCTCGCACATGGTCTTCATCACCGCCGGCATGGGCGGCGGCACGGGAACGGGTGCTGCGCCCGTCATCGCGCGCGCGGTGCGCGAGCAGGGCGTTCTCACCGTCGGCGTCGTAACGAAGCCCTTCGCCTTCGAAGGCGACAAGCGCATGCGCATCGCCGAAGCCGGCATCGAAGAGCTCCAGGCCTATGTCGACACGCTGATCATCATCCCGAACCAGAACCTGTTCCGCGTCGCCAACGACCGCACGACCTTCAGCCAGGCCTTCGCGATGGCCGACGACGTGCTGCATTCGGGCGTGCGCGGCGTCACCGACCTGATCGTGATGCCGGGCCTCATCAACCTGGACTTCGCCGACATCAAGACCGTCATGTCCGAGATGGGCAAGGCGATGATGGGCACGGGCGAGGCCGAAGGCGAAGAGCGCGCCCTGAAGGCCGCGGAAGCCGCCATCTCCAATCCGCTGCTCGACGACGTGTCGATGAAGGGCGCCCGCGGCGTCCTGATCAACATCACCGGCGGCCCCGACATGATGCTGTTCGAAGTCGACCAGGCCGCGAACCGCATCCGCGCCGAAGTCGATCCCGACGCCAACATCATCTTCGGCGGCACCATCCTCGAGAACATGGAAGGGCGCCTGCGCGTCTCCGTGGTCGCCACCGGCATCGAAGCCGAGGCGATGCAGAAGATGCCGCCGAATGTCGAGCCGCTCCGCCCGCACCGCAAAGTGGCGGCGCCGCAGCCGGTTCGCGTCGAGACGAGGGCCGTCGAAGTCCGCGCCACGAGCCCCGTCCATCATCAGATGGAGACCATCGCGCAGGAGCTGGCGCACAAGCCGCAGGAGCCGGCGATGACGCTCGGCACGCCGGCCGCGCCGATGGTGATGGAGGAAGAGCCCGCGCCCGTTTACCAGACGGTCGTCCGCACGGCACCGTCCCGCCAGCCGCCGCCGCAACCCGAGCCCGAAGAGCAGCCCAGGCGCCGCTTCGGTTTCCTTGGCCGCCGCGAGAAGAAGCCCGAGCCGCAGCGGGTCGAGCCGGTGCAGGTTCAGCGCACACCGCAGCCGCAGCGCGCCACCGCGCAGATCATTCAGCGCGGCGTCGATCCCCAGCGGGGCACGGACGGCGGCGACGATCTGTTCCCTGAGCACAAGAAGGACGATCAGTTCGAAATCCCGGCCTTCCTGCGCCGGCAGACCAATTAATCTTGGCCAACTGATCTTGGCGAACGGATCCCGGCGAACCGATTGTGCCGAATTGAGCCCTGAGGGTTGCGGCCTTATAGAAGGGCCGTGACCCGGCAAACCATCGCCAAAGAGATCGACTGTGACGGCGTGGCGCTGCACGCCGGATCGGCCGTGCGCATGCGGCTTTCGCCCGGCCGTGCCGGCGAGGGCGTCGTCTTTCGTCGCAGCGATCTCGGAAACCGCGAAATTCCCGCCTTCTATGCCAAGGTCGCCGAGACTCGTCTCGGCACCGTGATTTCCGACGGCAATGTCAGCGTCGGCGTCATCGAGCATCTGATGGCGGCGGTTGCCGGCCTTGGCATCGACGATCTCGAGGTGACGCTGGACGGGCCGGAGCCGCCGATCCTCGACGGCGACGCGCAGGGCTATGTGATGCTGTTCGACAAGGCCGGACTGAAACAGCAAGCCGGTCAACGCCGCGCGCTGAAGATCAGGAAACGCGTGACTGCCGAGGCGGGCGACGCCTATGCGCTGTTCGAGCCGGCGCACACGCTGTCATTCGATTTCGATATCGCGTTCAAGTCGCCCGCGATCGGCGCGCAGGTTTTCTCCTGGACCTTCTCGACCGACGGCTTTCGCCGCGACATCGCACCGGCGCGCACCTTCGGCTTCATGTCGGAGCTCGAGGCGCTGAACAAGGCGGGACTCGCCAAGGGCGCCTCGCTCGACAACACGCTGGCCATCGACGGCGATCGGGTCGTCAATGCCGGGCGCATGCGCTTCAAGGACGAATTCGTCCGCCACAAGATTCTCGACGCTCTGGGCGACATGGCGCTCGCCGGCGCCCCCATCATCGGCCGCTTCGAAGGCCATCGTTCCGGCCACGCGCTGAACAACCAGCTGCTGCGCGCCGTGTTTGCGGACAGTGCGAACTACGAGTGGCTGGATGCTTGAGCAGAGTTTCGTTTTAACGGACTCGTTTTCACCTCCCCCTTGTGGGGAGGTCGAAATCGCGGAACGCGATTTCGGGTGGGGGGCATGCCGACGTCCCCACCCCTCCCGACACAATCCGCTCTGCGGATCGTGTCGACCTCCCCATCAAGGGGAGGTGAAACGGAGTGTCAGTTCCCGTTCACCCGCCGTCCGTCGTGATCCTTGAGCGCCCGCATCAGCGTCGTCACGGCGCTTCTGAGGCTCTCGTCCTTGATCTCGAGGAAGTTGCGCACGAGCTCGATGGCCGCGCGGTTGTGGCCGCCATGCGGCAGCGGCTCGTCAGGCTCGCCGCCTTCATAGCCCGTGAAGAAGTAGGCGATGTCGACGTCGAGCGCCGAGGCGATCTCGAACAGCCGTCCGGCGCTGATGCGGTTGGCGCCCGTCTCGTATTTCTGGATCTGCTGGTAGGAGATCTGCAGCGTTCCGCCGAGATCCTCCTGCGTCAGGCCGAGTTCCGCGCGGCGCTCCCGAATGCGTTCCCCCACGTGGAAATCGACGCGTCTTCCGTCCGATTGAATTCTGACCATTGTGGCACCCCGTAAGCGAATTCAGTGTTGTCGATACGCTGCCCGGTTGTGGGATGGATCACCTCCGTCCGTAAAAAAGTCGACATTTGTTAACCACGGAACCGTCTCCCATATTGTACATATTTTTATCTGTTGATAAATAACGCATTCCTTGGCTTCGGATTTTCACGTTGCGGGCGTGGACCGGCTCTGGACCGCGCTCCGGGGCTAATGGCATATAGCCGGGCCCGGCTTGTCGAAACCGGCTAACCAAAACGCAGAGAAACCATGGTGCTCACGCCCGACTGGACCGCGCTCCGGCGCTTTTCCCGCCTGCCGCTGGTGGCCGTACTGGTCGTCAGTGCGGGCCTTCTGTCCGGCTGCGAGCTCTGGAATACGGTCACCGGTTCGAGCGACGACGACAAGGATGCGCAATATGTCGAGCGGCCCGTCGAGCAGATCTATGACGACGCCTGGCGGCGCATCAACGACCGCGACTGGCTCGAGGCTGCGAAGCAGTTCGACGAAGTCGAGCGCCAGCATCCCTATTCGATCTGGGCGCGCCGCGCGATGCTGATGTCGGCCTTCTGCTATTACGAGGCCAACAAATACACCGACGCGATCTCGACCGCCGACCAGTACATCCAGCTCCACCCCGGCAGCCACGAGATCGCCTATGCCTTCTATCTGAAGGCCATGTCGCTGTATGAGCAGATCGTCGACGTGAACCGCGACCAGGCGAACACCGAGCAGGCGCTGACGGCGCTGCAGGACGTCGTGCAGCGCTTCCCGAACACCGAATATGCGCGCGACGCCAGCCTCAAGGTCGATCTGACGCTCGATCACCTGGCCGGCAAGGAGATGGCGGTCGGCCGCTACTATCTCGTCCGCGGCGACTATATCGGCGCCATCAACCGCTTCCGCGTCGTCGTCGAGCGCTATCAGCGGACTTCGCAGATCGCCGAGGCGCTGGAGCGCCTGACCGAGGCTTACTACGCGCTGGGCGTCTACAGCGAAGCCAAGACGGCCGCCGCCGTTCTGGGCGCGAACTATCCCGGCAGTTCGTGGTACAAGGATTCGTACGATCTCCTGACAAGCCACAACATGAAGCCGGCGGAAGACAAGGGTTCCTGGATCTCGCGGGCATTCAAGAGCCCGATCTAGAGGCGCGATGCTCGCGACGCTCAAGGTCCGCGACCTCGTCCTCATCGAAGACGTCACGCTCGACTTTGCGCCGGGCCTCAATGTGCTGACCGGCGAGACCGGCGCCGGCAAATCCATTCTTCTCGATGCTTTGGGACTGGCCGCCGGCGCGCGCGCCGGCCAGCGCTCGAGCGTCAGGACCGGCGCCAGCCAAGGCTCCGCCATCGCCATCTTCGATCTGCCGAAGCGTCACGTGGCGGCGGAGCTGGCGGCCGAGAACGGCATTCCCGTCGAGGACGAGATCATCCTGCGCCGGGCGCTGTCGGCCGATGGACGCACCCGCGGCTTCATCAATGACGAGGCGGTCGGCGTCGGCCTGTTGCGCGAGCTGGGCGTCATGCTGGTCGAGATCCACGGGCAGGCGGACGACCGCGGGCTGTTCGATGCGGCGACGCACCGAAAGCTGCTCGACGATTTCGGCAATCTCGGCGAGCTCGCGAAACAGACCGCCGAGCGCTTCGCCGCGCTCGAAGCCGCGCGCGACGCGGAAACCTCGTTGCGCCGGGCCGCGTCGGCCAGCGCCAGCGAGGCAGACTATCTCCACCATGCGGTCAAGGAGCTGACTCAGCTTGCCCCCGAGCAGGGCGAAGAAGCGCGGCTCGCGTCCGAGCGGACGCTGCTGATGAACGCCGGGAAGATCGCCGAAGACGTCTCCGCGGCGGTCGATGCGGTCGCCGGCGACAAGGGTGCGGAATCGACGCTGGCCGCCGCGCTGAAGCGGCTCACCCGCATGAACGAAGAAGCGCGCAAGCGCACCGCCGCGGCCGAGCAGGCGCTTGAAGAGGCCTTCGCGCTGACCGAAGACGCGCGCCGCGAGCTGCAGGCGCTGCTGGCCGAGCTCGACGCCGATCCCCGCGAGCTGGAAACCAAGGAAGAGCGGCTGTTCGAGCTGCGCGCGGCGGCGCGGAAATTCTCGGTGGCGTCGGACCAGCTTCCGGGTTTGCTGGACGAATTCCGCACCAGGATCGAAACCATCGAGAACAGCGACGAGACGCTGAAAGCGGCGGCTGAGGATGTGGTGCGCGCGAAGGCCGCTTATCTCGACACCGCGCGCAAATTGTCGGCGGCCCGCAAGGCGGCAGGCGCAGCGCTCGAGAAGGCAGTCGCCGCGGAACTGAAGCCCCTGAAGCTCGGCCATGCGAAATTCCGCGTGGCGCTCGAACCCTTGAGCGAGGACAGCGCGAACGGCCTCGAAAAGGTGAGCTTCGAAGTGGCGACCGTGGAAGGGGCGCCCTTCGGTCCGCTGACCAGGATCGCATCCGGCGGCGAGCTGGCGCGTTTTTCGCTGGCGCTGAAAGTGTCGCTGGCGGTCGCCTCGACGCCGGTGGCGCTCGTGTTCGACGAAGTCGATCGCGGCGTCGGGGGGGCGGTGGCCGATGCGGTGGGCGAGCGACTGCAGCGCCTCGCCAGGAACACGCAGATCCTGCTGGTCACGCATTCCCCGCAGGTGGCGGCGCGCGCGGAACGCCATTTCCGCATCACCCGCTCCGGCGACAAGACACGCGTGACGCTTCTCGGCGACGACGAACGCCTGGAAGAGATCGCGCGCATGCTGTCGGGCGCCACCATCACCGAAGAAGCCCGCGCCGCCGCGAAGCGATTGCTCGCCGAAGCGCGCGAGGTCAAACCTGCGAGGAAGCGGGCGTGAGTGCGGGCCGCGAGATCGCCCTCGATCCCACCTCCCCCTTGCGGGGAGGTCGAAATCGCGGCAGCGATTTCGGGTGGGGGGCCCCCACCCGACGCCCGTTCGCTTCGCTCACGGCGTCGACCTCCCCGCAAGGGGGAGGTGGGGTTGATGCGCCATGACCGCCAAGACACCCGTCGAGAAACTCACCAAAGCCGAAGCCGAAAAAGAGCTCGCGCGGCTGGCGAAGGAGATCGCCGAGCACGACCGGCTCTACTATCAGGAAGACGCACCGAAGGTTTCGGATGCTGCCTATGATGCGCTCCGCAAACGCAACACAGCGATAGAAGAACGTTTCGCGTCGCTGGTGCGGCCGGACTCTCCGAGTCTGCGTGTCGGCGCCAAGCCTTCGGAGCGTTTCGCGAAAGTGCGCCACAGCGTGCCGATGCTGTCGCTCGACAACGCGTTTCACGAAGAGGACGTCGTCGATTTCGTGGCCCGCATACGCCGTTTTCTCGGCTGGAAAGAGGATCACGAGATCGTCTTCACCGCCGAGCCCAAGATCGACGGGCTTTCCGCGTCGCTGCGTTATGAAGACGGACTGTTCGTGCAGGGCGCCACGCGCGGCGACGGCGTCGAGGGCGAGGACATCACGGCGAACCTGCGCACCATCCGCGATCTGCCGCTGAGGCTGGAAGGCAAGGCGCCGAAAGTCTTCGAAGTGCGCGGCGAAGTTTATATGAGCCATGCCGATTTCGCGGCGCTCAACAAGCGGCAGGAGAAAGAGGGCAAGCCACTGTTCGCCAATCCGAGGAATTCCGCGGCCGGCTCGGTGCGCCAGCTCGACCCTTCGATCACGGCGCGCCGCCCGCTCCATTTCTTCGCCTATGCCTGGGGCGAGACCAGCGCGATGCCGGCGGACACGCAATGGGAGATGCTGGAAACCTTCAAAACATGGGGTTTCCGCGTCAATCCGCTGATCAAGCGCTGCAGGACGACGGAAGAGCTTCTGAAGTTCTATCGCGACATCGAAGTGAAGCGCGCCAGCCTCGGCTACGACATCGATGGCGTCGTCTACAAGGTCGATCGCCTCGATCTGCAGGAACGCCTGGGCTTCGTCTCGCGCTCGCCGCGCTGGGCCATCGCGCACAAATTCGCGGCGGAGCAGGCCGACACGGTTCTTCAGGACATCGAGATCCAGGTCGGCCGCACCGGCAAGCTGACGCCGGTCGCCAAGCTGAAACCCGTGACGGTCGGCGGCGTTGTGGTGCAGAACGCGACGCTGCACAACGAGGACGAGATCGCGCGCAAGGACGTGCGCATCGGCGATACGGTCGTCGTGCAGCGCGCCGGCGACGTCATCCCGCAGATCGTGCGTGTGATTCTCGAGAAGCGGCCGCGCGGCGCCAAGCCCTATCAGTTCCCCCACAAATGTCCGATCTGCGGCAGCCACGCCGTGCGCGAGATCGACGAGAAGACCGGCAAGGAAGAAGTCGACCGGCGTTGCACCGGCGTGCTCATCTGTCCCGCGCAGGCCGTCGAGCGCCTCAGGCATTTCGTCGGACGCGACACCTTCGATATCGAAGGCCTCGGCGGCACCTATATCGAGCTTTTCCACGAGAAAGGCCTGATCAAGCAGCCGGCCGACATCTTCAAGCTCACGGAGAAGCCCGAGAAGGTGAGCAAAATCCTCGCCGAGCATCGCGCGGCCCTGAGTGCGGAACGCCGCGCCAGGGAAGGCAAGGGCGAAGTCGCCTCGAAATCGAAACGCGACGACAGGGAAGACAAGGTCGTCGACAATCTCATGAAATCCATCGAAGCGCGGCGGAAGATCTCGCTCGACCGCTTCATCAATGCGCTGGGGATTCCCCATGTCGGCGAGACGACGGCAAAACTGCTGGCGCGGAATTTCCACACCATCGAAGCCTTCGTGGACGCCATGGAAAGCGATCACGCCGTGGCCGATCTCGACGCCATCGGCGGCATCGGCGACGTGGTGGCGGAAGGCATCAAGGAGTTCTTTGACGAACGGCACAATCGCGCGGCGCTCGCCAATCTTCTGAAAGAGGTGACGGTCGAGAAAGCCGCGGCGCCGAAAGTCGCGAACTCGCCCGTCGCCGGCAAGACGCTCGTCTTCACGGGCACGCTCGAGAAGATGACGCGGCCCGAAGCGAAAGCGCGCGCGGAAGCGCTGGGCGCGAAAGTCGCGGGCTCCGTTTCGAAGAAAACCGATCTCGTCATCGCGGGCCCCGGCGCGGGCTCGAAGCTCACCGAAGCGAAAGACCTCGGCGTCGAAGTGATTGACGAAGACCAGTGGATCAAGCTGATCGGCGGAGCGTGAGTTGTCGTCTCCATTAGAGATTTTGCGCTGGCAGTTCGATCTCACTTGGCGGCTGGCCGGCTATCATATTCCCGTGCTGACGGATGAGGCGTGCCTGTGGGAGCCGGCAGCGGGAAGCTGGACGGTGCGGCGCGGCGCCGACGGTGTGTGGCGTCCCGATTGGTCCGACACGGAACCCGATCCCGCGCCGCCGGTGACGATCGGCTGGCTCACCTGGCAGATCATCTGGTGGTGGTCGGGCGCGCGGGCCGCGCTGCGCGGCGAAAAACCTGCTGCCCGCGAGAATGTGGTTTGGCCCGGCAGTGCCGACGCGGTGAAGCGCGCGCTCGACGCGCTCGCGAAGGACTGGTCGGAAATTCTATCGCGCCTCAGCGAAAGTGATCTCGAAAAGCCGGTCGCCTATCCGTGGGATCAGCCGCGCGCCCTTTGGCACACGCTCGCCTGGGCCAACGCGGAGCTGATGAAGAACGTGGCGGAATTGGGTGCCTTGCGGCATCTTTATGAAGCGCGTCGGCCTCGCGCGTAAGGGCCGTCCCCCGCGCAGACGATGTTCTCATTTTTGTTCGCATCTTGCGGGCGGCGACATCCGAAAATGACAACACGCGCTCCTGCGATGTCAGAGGCTTGCAGCCCGAAATGCGAAAATCGCGGTGTGCTGCATAAGTCTCTCTTCACGGACGCGAGCATGCGGCGCAGACTCCCGGCATCGCTCTTTGACATCGTGAATTTCAAAAGCTTTGCGCGGACGCTTCGAGTGCCGCGCCGGTGACGCCTTCGCGGACGCGCGAAAGGCGTTGCTGTTCGTCGGGGCCGGGCGGCCGGATTCACGGCCGCGAAGATTCACCAAAGAGACACAGAGGCACTGAGAGAGCGAGGGCGTCCCAAAGAGCACGTCCCGCTTTCCAGGTTCGCCCGCGCGCGTTCCTCCTGCGCCACCTCGGCGGAACGCGCGCAAGACGTCTTCTGCAAGTGGCGCATGATCCTGGCGACAGGCTCAGTATCTCTGTGCCTCACTGCCTCTGTGGTTCAACGTTCTTTGCCGCCATCTGCGCCATCCCTGAAAGGACGTACACGGATGATTTCCACCCTCAGCACCCCTGCTTTTCGACTTGGGTTCCGCGCGCGATGCGCGGGAAAGCCCTGCGGAACGGGCTTTTCCTGCAATCCGCTCGGCGCGGAGAAATTTTTTGCCCCTGATTTTTCCCCTGATAGCAGGGGAGATCGACACCGCATGGAAAATGCGAGATCCGCCGGGTTCAGGCCCGAAGCCCGAACGCGTTCGCCAGAAGCTCATACGATCTCATGCGCGACGCGGCGTCGTAGGTGATCGTCACGATCACGAGTTCTTCGGCGCCGTGGCGCTCGGCCAGCGCCGTCAGCTTCTTCTTCACGACGTCCGCCGTGCCGACCGTCGAGCGCGCCTCGATATTCTCCAGCAGCGCCTTCTCCTGCTCCGTATACGGATAGTCGAGCGCTTCGCCCGGCGGCGGGAAGGCGATAGGCCGTCCGGTCAGGAGCCGCACCACCCAGAGATTGCGCGACGCCGCCAGCCGGCGCGCCTCGTCTTCCGTCTCCGCCGCGAGGGCTGCGACGCCCATCGCGACGCGCGGGGTTTCGCACCAGGTGCTCGGCTTGAAACGGCGGCGATAATTCTCGACGGCCTCCTCGCTGCCTTCGGCGCTGATGAAATGCGCATGCGCGAAAGGAAGACCGAGCTCGCCCGCATAGACGGCGCTGTGGATGCCGGAGCCCAGCAGCCACATCTCCGGCCGCGTCGGGCCCATCGGCGTCGCGTGGATGCCGCGATAGGGATGATCGTCGGGCAACGCAGTGCCGGCCGCATCGTCGAGGAACTGGCGCAGGAGATGAACCTGACTCGGAAAGGCGTCGATGCCCCAGCCTTGCGGACCCGCCTGCAGCGCCTGCGCCGTGCGCTGGTCCGAGCCCGGCGCGCGGCCGATGCCGAGATCGATCCGCCCCGGCGAAAGGATCTCCAGCATGCGGAACTGCTCGGCCACCTTCAGCGGGCTGTAATGCGTCAGCATGACGCCGCCCGAGCCCACGCGGATCGTCTTCGTCTCCGCCGCCACGCGCGCGATCAGGACTTCCGGCGCCGAGCCCGCAAAGGATTTCGTGTTGTGATGCTCGGCCAGCCAGTAGCGGTGATAGCCGAGCTTTTCGCAGGCCTTGGCGAGCGCGATGGTTTCGGCGACGGCGTCTGCCGCGCTGCCGTCGCTCCGGACGGGGGACTGATCGAGAACCGAAAGCCGCATGCCTGGAATCTTTCGACGCTGGCGCGTTTGTGGTCAACTTCGCCGAGAGCGCCAACTGATTTGATGTTCCGATGACCCAGCGTAAAGACCCGTCCGCGCCGAAACCGGCCGATTTGCCGGGGCTCGGCCAGAGAATCGAGATTGCGGACGTCGCCGATCCCCTGCTGCACCAGGCCCTGGCCGTCTGGAACGCGCAAAGAGGAACCGCGCGTTTTCCGACCCGCGACGCGATGACGCCGCGGGTCATGGCGCCGTTCCTGCGCAATATCGTCCTCGTGCGTGCGATCGACGACGGCAAGGACTACGAATTCCGGATCGTCGGCGACGCCATCGTCCAGGTGCAGGGCACAACGCTGCAGGGATTGACGCTGACGGAGATCGACAAGCAGCTTCCGGGCTACGGCCGTGCGCTTCGCCCCATCTACGGCGCGTTGCTCGCGGCGGGCGAACCCATGGCCTGGCGCGGCAGGATCGAGCAGGCGCCGATGAAGCGCGCCTTTGCGCACGAGACGATCCTTTTGCCCTTGGGCGCCGACGGAACGCGCGTCGATCACATCCTTGTGGTCGGCGTCTATACCTTTAATCTGGCTCCGCCCTGACGCGACAGGATTGTCGCTGACGGAAAACACACGGAGGCCGGGATGGCGCTCGATCCGGAAACGCGGATCCAACTGATCGACACGGTGCGCCGCTTCGTGCGCGAGAAATGCGTGCCGATCGAAGCGAAAGTCGGCGAGGAAGATCGCGTCCCCGACGCCGTCATCCAGGAAATGCGCGAGCTCGGCCTGTTCGGCATTTCGATCCCGACCGAATTCGGCGGCCTCGGCCTGTCGATGGAGGAAGAAGTCCTCGTCGCCTTCGAGCTCGGCTGGACGTCGCCCGCGTTCCGCTCCGTCATCGGCACCAATGTCGGCATCGGCAGCCAGGGCGTCGTGATGTTCGGCAACGACGCGCAGAAGAAGGAGTGGCTCCCCAAGCTCGCGAGCGGCGAGGTCGTCGCAAGCTTCGCGCTGACCGAACCCGGCGCAGGATCCGATGCCGCCTCGCTTCGCACCACGGCGCTCCGCGACGGCGACGCTTACGTCGTCAACGGCACCAAGCGCTTCATCACCAATGCCGGCCGCGCCGGCATGTTCACGCTGCTCGCACGCACCGATCCGTCGAAGAAGGGCGCCGGCGGCATTTCGGCGTTCATCGTCCCCGCGAAGACTCCGGGAATCACGCTCGGCAAGCCGGAAAAGAAAATGGGCCAGCAGGGCGCGCATATCTCCGACGTGATCTTCGAGAATGCACGCGTGCCGGCTGCCTTGCGCCTCGGCGAGGAAGGCGAGGGCTTCAAGGTCGCGATGCAGGTGCTCGATCGCGGCCGTCTGCACATTTCCGGCGTCTGCATCGGCGTCGCCGAGCGGTTGATCCATGAAAGCGTGGCCTATGCGCGCGAGCGCAGGCAGTTCGGCAATCCGATCGGCGATTTCCAGCTGATCCAGGCGATGCTCGCGGACTCGAAAACCGAGGCCTATGCCGCGCGTTCGATGGTGCTCGATGCCGCGAAGAAGCGCGATTTGGGCGCGAACGTCACGATGGAAGCGGCCTGCTGCAAATATTTCGCCTCCGAGATGGTGGGGCGGGTGGCCGATCGGGCCGTGCAGATCTTCGGCGGCGCAGGCTATGTCGCCGATTACGGGATCGAGCGCTTCTATCGCGACGTGCGCATTTTCCGCATCTACGAGGGCACGAGCCAGATCCAGCAGCTCGTCATCGCGCGCAATCTCCTGCGCGGAACGGAATGACGCGGCGCGAGAACCTCGACAAGCTGCTCGCCGAAATCCGCGCCTGCCGCGTCTGCGCGCCCTATCTGCCGCACGGCGTCCGGCCCATCATCCGCGCCAGCCGGACGGCGAAGCTCCTGATTGCGGCGCAGGCGCCCGGCATCCGCGTGCATGAAACAGGCCTCTCGTTCAACGATCCGTCCGGCGATCGCCTGCGCGACTGGCTCGGCATCGATCGTGAAACTTTTTATGACGAATCCCGCATCTCCATCGTCGGCATGGGTTTTTGCTTTCCGGGTTACACCGATGCCGGCGCCGACAAACCGCCGCGTCCGGAATGTGCACCGCTGTGGCAGGCGCGATTGAAGGCGGCGCTGCCCGAGGCGCATCTCACGCTTGCGGTCGGAACCTACGCGATCAAATGGTATTTGGGTGAGGCGCGAAAATCGAATATGACGGATACCGTGAAGGCCTGGCGCGAATACGGCCCGGACCTCATGCCGCTTCCGCATCCATCGTGGCGCAACAACGCATGGTTGAAGAAGAATCCATGGTTCGAGAAAAAACTTCTGCCCGATTTGCGCGCGCGCGTGCAGCGGGCCTTGGCCTCCTAGCGCTCGCGATCTCGGCCTGCGCGCCGGAGACCGCTCCGCAAGGGCTTGAAAGCGCAACGCCGCAACTGACGGCCGACAGCTTCATCACGCGCGACGGCCTGCATCTGCCGCTGCGCGAGTGGGATGCCAAGAACCCCGTCGCCGTCCTCATCGCGCTGCACGGCATGAGCGACTACTCCGAAGCCTATGATCTCCCGGGGCCATGGTGGGCGGAGCACGGCATCACCACCATCGCCTATGACCAGCGGGGCTTCGGTCATGCCCCCAATCCCGGCATCTGGGCCGGCGGCGACGTGATGCGGCAGGATCTCGACGATTGCGTCGACGCGGCGCACGCGAAGTTTCCGGGCGTGCCGGTCTTCGCCATCGGCGAGAGCATGGGCGGCGCGGAGCTCTTATCCGCGCTCGCCAGCGAGCGTCCGCCCCGCGTCGACGGCGCGATCCTTGCGGCGCCCGCCGTCTGGTCGCGCGACGACATGCCGTTGTCCTATCGCGTCGTTCTGTGGGTCGGCGCGCACACGTTCCCGTGGATGCACGTTTCCGGCAACGGACTCCATATCGTCGCAAGCGACAATATCGCTGTGCTGCGCAAGCTTTCGCGCGATCCCTATTTCCAGCACGACGCACGTGTCGATCAGGTCTATGGGCTGGTGAATATGATGGACGCCGCGCACGAGGCGACGTCGAAGCTCACCGATCCGCCGCCGATTCTTCTTCTCCATGGCGAAAGAGACGAAGTTGTGCCGCTCGCATCCACGCGGGAGACGATTGCGGCGCTCGGCAGCCGCGCTGAGGTTCGCGACTATCCGGACGGCTATCACATGCTGATGCGCGATCTCGACCGCGCTGTCGTCTGGAAAGACATCGACGCGTGGATCAAGCAGCATGCCGTCCCGGGCGGGGCCGCTCATTCGGCCGCTGCGGACATCACTCGCAAATCTGTAGCGCGCGGCGACCAGGCAGGCTGATAGGATTGGAATCTGTTCTCGACCGCAGCAGCCGCCAGGAACGCCACAAAGGCCAGCCCAAGCACCAGCACTTCAACAATCAGCATGAACGTTGTCCTGCCGCCGGAGAATCGGTGGCGACGCTTCATGGAAACGCTAAGCGCACATTGTGACGATTTGCCGACGACCGACGCGCCTCCGCGTCCGCAAAGGCGGCGATCGCAACGGCGGGGCGCTATCGCAGCGCGTCGTAGACGAGCCTCTGGAACATCGGCAGCGCCGCGCGCCCGCCCATACGCTGGCCGGTGGCGAGCGTCGCCATCGCGCCAGGGTCGAGCGGTACCGAATTCTGGATCAGGTAGAGGATGATGAGGTCGTTGGCGGGATCGGCCTGCCACCAGGTGCCGAACGCGCCCGGCCAGCCGAACGCGCCTTTTGCGCCCATGCCGAAGAACCCGAGCTTTTCGGGGTTGTCGACGATCGACACGCCAAGGCCGAAGCCCATCCCCTCCCACATGGGCAAAGCGCCCAGGAACGGGATTGCGCGCTGTTCCGGCGTGAGGCGGTTCGTGCACATGAGCTGGACGGTTTCGGGCTTCAGATAGCGCCGTCCGTCGAGCTCGCCCTTGTTCAGCAGCATGCGCGCGAATTTCAGATAGTCGTCGGCCGTCGAGATCAGCCCGCCGCCGCCGCCCGTGAAGCGCGGGGGTACATCGCGCTGCGCAAACGGCAGCACGTTCAGCGCGCCGCTATCCGGGTCCTGCCGGTAAACGACCGCGGCGCGGCCCCGCTTGTCTTTCGGCACATAGAAATCGGTGTCGGTCATGCCGAGCGGCTTGAACAGCCGCTCCATCAGGACATCGCGGAACGGCTTTTTCTCGATACGGCCCACAATGAAGCCCAGCACATCCGTCGAGACGCTGTAGTGGAAGCGCTCGCCCGGCGCATAGGTGAGGGGCAGCGTCGCCAGCGCCTTTAGCCACGCATCCGGGTCGATGTCGTTGTTCAGCACGTCGCCGAGCGCCTTGTCGTAGGCCTTGGCGATCGGGCCGATCGAGCTGAACGCGTAAGCAAAGCCCGAGCGATGCGTGAAGAGGTCTTCGATGGTGATGGCACGGGGGGCGGGATAGGTATCCTCGATCGGGCCGTCGGCTTTCCTGAGCACCTGCAGATCGGCGAATTCCGGCGCCCATTTGGTGATCGGATCGCTGAGCTTGAGCTTTCCTTCTTCCATCAGCATCAGCGCGGCGACCGACGTCACCGGCTTGGTCATCGAGGCGATGCGGAAGAGCGTGTCGCGCGTCATCGGCGCTTTGGTCGCGAGATCGCGATAGCCGATGGTGTTGAGCTGCGCCACCCCGGCCCGGTGGAAGATGAGTGTGACGAAGCCGGACAGGTCGCCC
Source organism: Rhizomicrobium sp. (assembly GCA_035524575.1). GTDB lineage: Bacteria > Pseudomonadota > Alphaproteobacteria > Micropepsales > Micropepsaceae > Rhizomicrobium. Next base: position 16,252 of record DATKON010000127.1, on the reverse strand, counting down.
GCGTCGACCACGCTCTGCAGCATCGGCGCAATATGCGCCAGCTTGACCGGATCGAAACCCGATGCGGAATCCTGTTTGTCCATAAGCCCTCGCCGAATTGGTCCTTCGCTGCGAAGCTTGGAGCAGGCCGGGTCGCGAATGCAAGCGGGGCTATTCCGCCGCCTGCCGGCGGTCTGCTTCCACGGTTAATTCGTCGCGATAGCGCAAGAGAGCAGAGGGCATTTCGCGACGGATGTAGTCGAGGAGCTTCTCGCGCACCTCGCAGCGCAGGTCCCAGGCGCGCGAGGAGTCCGACGCGCTTGCGAGGACGCGGATCTCTATCGTGTGTTCCTTGGCATCGCTGACCTGGAGATTGACCACTTGTCCGTCCCACAGTTTTGAGGCGCGCACGATGCGTTCAGCTTCGGCGCGCAATGGCGCAATGGGAGTCGCGTAGTCGAGATACAGATAGACGCTGCCGATGATGTTGGATCCGGAACGCGTCCAGTTGGTGTAGACATTGTCGAGAAAGTAGGAGAGCGGGACGATCTGCCTGCGCCAGTCCCATAACCTTATCACGACATATGTCGACGTGAATTCCTCGACCCAGCCCCATTCCTTGTCGATCACGACGGCGTCCTCGATGCGGATCGGCTGCGTCATCGCGAGCTGAATGCCGGCAATCAGATTGCTGAGGAGAGGTCTTGCGGCGAGGCCTGCGACGATGCCGGCGACGCCGGCGGACGCGAACAGGCTAAATCCGAACTGCCTGACGGCGTCGAAACTCATCAAGGCAAAGCCGGCTGTCACCAGGATGATCGTGACGCTGACGGCACGGCGGAGCACCCGCATCTGCGTCACCGCCTTGCGCGCCAGAAGATTGTCGGCCACGTCGACACGGAAGCGGGCCACGTAGTTGTCGATCAGGATGTCCGCAAGCACCAGCGCGATCCACCCCATCAGCACGATGAACAACGCGACCAGGAGCTTGTGGCCCACGTCCTGGCCGTGCGCACCGAGCGGAACAAGAGGCAGTGCGACCGCGAGCGCCAGGAACAGCACAGCGAAGCGGATAACGGTACGCACCCGGAGGAACATTGCCCGGGCGAGCGGATGCCAGTTCTTGGCGCAGCGTCCGAGGAACCAGACGATGGCGACCTGCGCCAGCGATCCTGCAGCCACGATCAATGAGAAGACGCCGAGCGCGCGCCCCCATGGCGGCAGCCAGTGGATTGCCGCTGCGATGTGCGAAGTAATAGCCGACAGGCTCATGCGCGCCGATATTGGTGGCGGTTACGGTTGCGAAAACGGGTCCCTGATGCGGATAATGGCGTCTGTCGGCTCTTCGAGCTCGGGTTCCTTCACATCGTCCAGACCAATGTCGCCGATGCCGTGGAAAACAACCGCTTTCATGGAGGCCTCCGGATAGCAGGTGCATACCGCCGCCGCGATGCTCGATCGGGCGCAGTCGAAACCGAAACGGCTGCGGAAGGCGCTTCGTTCCTGCTAGCGCGTCTTCAGGAAATGCTGCACGTCCCGCGTGAATTGCTCGGAATCCTGGATAAACGCGAAGTGGCTGACATCGGGCTCGATGAGCAGACCGGCATGCGGAATCCAGTCGGCCATCGTGCGCGGCTGATCATGGGTGATGGCTTCGTCGTGATCGGCGTCGACGATCCATGTCGGCACCTTGATGCGGGCAAAGTCGCTCTTTCGCCAGTTGGGCTCGCGATTCCACATCGCGGTGATCGCCTTCAGAAAACCGGCATAGCCGCGCGGCGTGGGCGAGAGCTGCGCATATTCGCGGCCCGCGCGCGCCTCGAAGGTCGTGAAAGTCGGACTGGCGGCAATATCGGCGACGCCGGCCGTATCGTAATTCGCGGCGAAGGCGAAGAGCTTCGACAGGCGCTCGGGATGGTGCATCGCGATATCGAGGCCGATGATCGCGCCATCGCTCCAGCCGACCAGCGCCACGCGGCGGATCTTCAGATAGTCGAGGAGGCCTAGCACATCCTTCGCCATCAGGTCGTAGCCGAAGGGCTGGGCATCGCGCGTCGAACGGCCATGGCCGCGGCTGTCCATGACGATGACGCGGTATTGTCCCATAAGGACGCGAACCTGATTGCCCCAATAGTTCGAATTGGCAAGGCCGCCATGCAGAAGCAGCACGGGCTCGCCCCGGCCGAACTCCGCGTACCAGAGCTTTATGCCGTCCACCGGCGCGTAGCCGCTCACCGTGGCCTCGGGAAGCGTCGGCGTCGGCGGAAGCACCATCCACGGCTCTGCTGCGTCCGCAACATTGCCGGTCATCCACAATGCCGCAATCGCCATCAAGAACCGGATCGGCCGCATCGATCACCCCCCTGACGCGACTCTGCACCAACAAGCGACATTCGGCCATTGTTTGCTTTTGCCGCGCCGGTGCTACAGTCCCGGCCCACTGGATGGTTGCGCCATCACATCGAGGGGACGTCTGCATGAATCGCGTTGCTTTGCTTGCGGCCACAAGCCTTCTGTGCGCCGGCGCCGTCTATGGCGCCGATACGATGCCTACGGAGCAACCTAGCCTCGAAAAGGCCTTCGATGCGCAAATCAGCCGGGCCGAGATGGGCGGCTGGCTGAAGCGGCTCGCGGCCGAACCCAATCAGGTCGGCTCTCCGCACGACAAGGCAAACGCCGAATGGGTGCTCGCGCAGTTCAAGTCCTGGGGCTGGGACGCGCATATGGAGACGTTCGACGTTCTCTATCCGACGCCGATTCATGAGAGCCTCGAGCTCCTCGGCGGCAAGAAGCCGTTCAAGGCGACGCTGCAGGAAAGGCCGATCCCAGGCGACTCGAGCGCGACCGCGAAGGACTACGCGCTCCCCGCATACTTCGCCTACCAGGGCGACGGCGACGTGACGGCGCCCGTTGTTTATGTGAACTACGGCATGCCGGATGATTACGAGGCGCTCCAGAAGATGGGCGTCAGCGTCAGAGGCAAGATCGTCATCGCGCGTTACGGCGCGGGCTGGCGCGGGTTGAAGCCCAAGCTTGCGCAGGAGCACGGCGCGGTCGGTTGCATCGTCTATTCCGATCCGCACGACGACGGCTACGCGGTCGACAGCACCTACCCTGACGGGCCGGCGCGCCCGCCGCAGGGCATCCAGCGCGGCTCGGTGCAGGACATGACGCTTTATCCGGGCGATCCGCTGACGCCGGGTATCGGCGCGACGAAGGACGCGAAACGTCTGCCGATTTCGGAGGCAAAGACCATCCTCAAGATACCCGCGCTTCCGATTTCCTACGCCGATGCGCAGGTGTTTCTGAAGGCGCTTGGCGGCCAGGTGGTGCCCGCCTCGTGGCGCGGCTCGTTGCCTATCACCTATCGCGTCGGTCCCTCGACGGTGTCGGCCCATCTCGTCGTCAAATCCGACTGGAGCCTGAAGACGCTCTACGACGTCGTCGCGGTGATGCACGGCTCCACCTATCCCGACCAGTGGGTGCTGCGCGGCAATCATCGTGACGGCTGGGTGTTCGGCGCGACCGATCCTCTGTCGGGCCAAATCTCCTTGCTGGCGGAAGCCAAGGCGCTCGGTGGTCTCGCAGCCAAGGGCTGGAGGCCGAAGCGCACGATCGTTTATCTCAGCTGGGACGGCGAGGAACCGGGGCTTCTCGGATCGACGGAATGGGCGGAAACCCATGCCGACGAGTTGAAGAAGAAGGCCGTGCTCTATCTCAACTCCGACAGCAATTCGCGCGGCATCTTCGGAGCCGAAGGCAGCCACGATCTCGAGCATCTCATCACCGGCGTGATCGACGAGGTCACCGATCCGGAAACGAATGTGAGTGTCGGCGAGCGCTATCGCGCAAAACTGCGCGCGGAAGCGGTCGAACCGGGCATGCGCGATCGCGACCATGCCCGTGCCATCGCCAAGATCGCGGCCGATCCCAGCCGGGATGCACCGATCGAAGCGCTCGGCTCCGGCTCCGACTACTCTGCCTATATCGAGCATCTCGGCCTCGCGGCCATCAATCTCGGCTATGGCGGCGAAGGTGAATCGGGCGGCGTCTATCATTCGCGCTACGACACCTACGAGCATCACAGCCGATTCGTCGATCCGGGCTTCGTCTATGATGCACTGCTCGCCAAGACGGCGGGCCGCATCGTCATCCGCACGGCCGACACCGATCTTCCGGTGCAGCGCGCCGGCGATTTCGCGGACACCGTGTCGATGTATCTGTCCGAGGTGAAGAAGCTCGCCAACGACAAGAGGGACGCCCAGGTCGCGCAGGCCGGTCTCCTGAGGGACCATGTCTATCGGCTGGCGGCCGATCCGACGAAATCGAGCGGCACGCCCACGGCGCTTGAGCCCGTGCCGCAGTTCGACTTCGGGCCGATGGATCAGGCCGTCGAGAAGCTGAAGGCAAGCGCCAAGGCTTATGACGATGCTCTGGCCAAAAATGGCGCCGGCCTTTCGCCGGATCGTCTGGCGAAGCTGCAGGCGCTGATGCTCGACATCGACCAGACGCTGGCTCCCGATGTAGGGCTGCCGGGACGTCCCTGGTTCAGGAATGTGATCTACGCGCCCGGCACGCTGACCGGCTATGGCGCGAAGACGCTACCCGCCATTCGCGAAGGCATCGAGCAGCAGCGCTTCGCGGACGCGCAGGCTTATATCAAGATCACCGCCGATGCGCTCAACGCCTACAGCGCGCGCCTCGAGCACGCGACGGCCGTGTTGAATGGAGGGAGCGCGTCGTAGCTCCGCGCGCGACCAGCAGTCTATGACGAACGCGGCCGTGGAATATCCCGAGCGGCGTCATCCGGCGCGCGGGTAGCCGCGGCCAACAACGGGAATTCCGGGGACAGGCTGCGCAGCGCGGCCGCCGCCAGGGGCGCACGCGACCCGGCTGCTGGCAGACGGATTGTTGCTCTGATCGGGGGGCATACGCGTTGGGGCAATTGTTCGGTCGGGGCGGGCCGGCGGGCGTTGTCGCCGAATCGGCCGACATGTTGATGGAGATGTGCTGCGGCAGGGCAGACCTCCGAAACGAATGTCCATAAAACGCGCTGACCTTCGGCATTCGCACCGCCGCGCGGTCAGGCGTTGTTTGGGCATCACGACGCCGCTACATTGATGCGCTCACATTCATCGTCGAATCACCGGCGACCCCGGAAGAGAAGCAATCGATGGCAGACAGCAATCGCGGCGCTGACGGACTTCGTCCGGAGATCAACTTTAAGGATGTGTTAAAGCAGATTTGGCTCGGCCGCTCGCTGATCGGATTTTCGATCGTCGTCCTGCTGATCATTGCCTGCGCCGACATCTTGCTCGTGCGGCCGACCTACCAGGCCACCATGATGGTCGCCCCGGTGAAGGCCCTCGACCAGATCAACTCTCCGGAACCGATCCTGAATGCGAGCAAGCTGCTCGGGACCGTGGACGACGTCACGCGCTTCCAAATCTATCTGAAACGTTACACCAGCGTTGACATCGCCGTTGCTCTCGAGCGCGATCATCACCTGCTCCGGCGGGTCTATGCGCACCGCTGGGACGCCAAGGATCAGCGCTGGCTGCCGTCGCATTCCGTGGGAACGTTTCTGCGGCGGCTGTTCGGCGTCCCGACGAGCGATGCGCCGACTGTGTTCGATCTGCGCGATTTTCTGACCCGGAACGTCGAAGTGAGCCCGGGCACCGGGGAAGAACTTCAGACGATAACTTTCGCGGACGAAGACCCCGCCTTTGCCAGAGACCTTCTGACATGGATGCATCAGGAAGGCGAAAACCTTGCGAAGCTGCAGGGGAGCGGGGAGGCCAAGCGCAATATCGCCTATCTGGAATCGACGCTCGCGACAGTCAATGAAACCGAGCAGCGGCGTGTCCTCATCGATCTTCTCGCCAAGCAGGAGAATCAGCTGATGCTGTCGCAGGGCGGCGGCGATTACGCGGCGCAGGTCATCGAAGCGCCGTCCGTGCCGGTTCTGCCCTTCAGTCCGAACCCGCCGCTGCTGCTGGGGCTTGCGATCATCGGCGGCTTGGCCTTGGGTATTTTCGGAAACGTCCTGATCCTCCTGTTCGACAAGGGGGCGAAGCCAAAGAAAATCGTCGTGCTGCCGCCGCGATTTTCCGGCGCGGTCGGAGCAAATGTTAAGGGAGTCCTTCGCTCCTTTTCGCGGGCGTAACCGGCGCGGCATCGGCATGGTCACGTCGCCACACATTCGCGGACGGACATGATCTGGGAAGCCGGAATAGCGCTCGTCATTCTCGGCTACATGGTTCGCTACTGGCGCGAAGGCATCACCCACCCCATTCCGCTGCTGTGGGCCTACTGGCTCGTGATGCTGCCGATGAAGTATTTCGGATTCCGCTATCTCGGAGTTCCCTTCACGGGCGCCGTCCCGCTCCACGTCGTGGACGAAGGCAGCATGTATCTGTTTTTCTTCATGGCGGGGACCGTGCTGGCGCACGCCTTTTTCTCGCGTGTGCGCCTGAATTTTCCGCTCGTAGAGGCAGTCCCGCGAGTCGGTCTGGCGCTACCGAGCCTGGGGCTCGTCGCCGCGACTCTGGGGCTGGCCGTCGCGCAGGGCGGGGCCGGCATACTCCGCAACAGCCTCAAGCTCCGCGCGCTCGCGGAAACCGGGCCCGGCGCCTATATCAGCATCTTCCTGACCTTCACGATGATCGCCGCTACGGTGTCGCTGGCATCGCGCCGGCAGAAACTGCCCCTCATAATCTTTGCGGTTCTGCTGACGGCCTATTTTCTCGTCATGGCGCGCGCGGGACTGATCGTGTTCCTCGCCACGACCTATCTGAGCTATCTGTGCATGGTCGAGCGCGTCGTTCCTATCCGTTCGCTGACACTGGGTGTTTCTGTTCTCGCGCCCGTTGCTCTGGCGCAGGGCATATTGCGGCAGGCGGGCGGGTACACGGAAAAGGCGTTTCACACGATCTGGCGATTGACCCACTCCGACACCGCCATCCATTTTGCGGCGTCCGCCTTCGGCTCCCGCGTGAACCAGCTGGAAGCTTTTTCGGTTTTTCTCGACGACCTTGAGAAAGGGATCATCAAGCACGATCCCCTTTCGCCACTTTATCTGTTTTCGCAGGTCGTGCCGCGCTCCGTCTGGCCCGACAAGCCGGAGATGTTTGCGGACCAGATGACCGGCGTTATCGCGCCGCGCAGCCACGCCATTCACGTCGTCTATAATTTCCTCGGACCGGCCGAGCTGATGTTCGCGTTCGGGATCATTGCGGGACTGATACTCACCTGCATCATCTACGGCTACTTTTTTGCCGTCATCGACCGGTATTACGTCTTCTGCCGGGGCCGACCCGGCGCTTATCTTTTTCTCGCACTTACGGTTCTGGCCTTCCTGGGGGCCGGCTCGGAAAGCGGCTTTTTCAACAGCATCGCGCTTCTTCAACTTCTGGTCTTCTCTGTCGCAATGGCGGCCCTATTCAAGTTGAAGCTGCATGCGCCACCCAGCGCGGAAAAAGTCCCGCCCCCAACGCCGCTGGCGAATCCGTCCCCGGCGGAATGATTTGTCATCGCCGCGTCATCATTTGCCCAATTGTTACAACCACCTTTTGACTTCCGTCGGGTTTTGCCTCTAGCCTTGGATCTGCTTCGGGGATTCGTGCGCCAGAACCCTCGACGCCAAGCGGGTCAGACGTGGGTGGCGCCTTGCCTTTTTCTATTGTTCCTGTTTTGTACTTCCATATTCCCAAGACGGGTGGGACTTCAGTCGCCTCTGCGGTGCGCACGTCACTGCGGCGCGGCGGTGCTCTCGGGATCTACGATGTACGCGTAACGGATAGTCCGCAGCCCGCGGTGGAACGCCGCCTGCAGCGATTGTCGCGTAGTACCTCGGTGCGTTTTGTCCACGGGCATCTCTCACCGGTCAGCGTTCCCCAACACATAGCTTTGCATCGCGCCGTCACGTTGCGTGAACCGATCGACAGGCTGCTGTCCCATTTTTGCTATTGCTTTCAGCATCGCCACGCCGACTCCGAACAGTTCGCGTTCTTCACGCAGGCTGCCTATGTCGGCCGGACCAATTTCTTTGCCGAAGATGTGGCGGTCTGGGCCCGTACCTTTCAGGCCGACAACTACGTAACGCGATTCCTGAGCGGGCGAATCGAAGGTCCGCTTGTGCAGCGCGATGCGGACGAGGCCGAAAGGCAGCTGCGAGGAATGGCGTTCATCGGCTTTACGAACAGTCTGCAGAACTTTGTTGTCGAGCTTGCCGGCGCCCTCGGCGTCGAGGCGCCTTCGGCCCAGCGCGCCAACTCCTCGGATCGTTCGGTGGTCACAGTCTCGGCAGGGGATGCCCGCGCGCTGGCGGACGCATTCCTGCGCCTCGATCAGGTCGTCTTCGAAGCCGCGAAGAACATTGCCGCGAGCCGGGCCTTTGAGCACGCACGCGCTCTTCCAGCGAGTCCCGAGGGTCGGTCGGTCGCGGAAAGGCTCTCCGAACTCGCCTTTACGGTGCGTCACCGGACGATTCGCGAGTGGCGTACGGCGCTCGCCGCGCGGGTTGCGCCCGTGCGGCGCCGACTGAAGGAGCGCGCGGTGATCGCTTCCATGCCGCATCCGCAGGACCTCATTTCGCGCGAGGGAATCGCGACGGAGCGAGTCGATCTGGCAGCGGAGTGATTCGCCGCGACTTGCCGCGCTTTCATTTCCTTCGCTGCAGCTCGCATAGCCTTGGCGCGACGGCTCTATAGTTTCCGTAAATAATAGATGCTATCCAAACGCTTGCGGATCTGGAGGCGGCGATGGCATCGGTAAGACGGGCGTTGATCACGGGCGTGACGGGCATGGTGGGTTCGCATATGGCGGACTTCCTGCTCCAGAACACCGACTGGGAGATCTACGGTGCCTGTCGCTGGAGAAGCCCTCTCGACAACATCCGGCACCTGATGGATCGCATCAATGCACGCGACCGGCTTCATCTGGTCGATTTCGAGCTGCGAGACACGGTTTCGATCTACAACATGCTCGCCAAGGTGCGGCCGCATTACGTCTTCCATCTGGCGGCGCAGAGCTATCCCACGACCAGCTTCACCTCGCCGCTCGACACGCTGGACACCAACATCCAGGGCACTGCGCGCCTTCTCGAAGGACTTCGTTCCTACGCGGACGAACGCCCCGTCGTGCATGTCTGCGCCTCTTCCGAAGTATTCGGCCGAGTCAGCGCCGATAAGCTGCCGATCAACGAAGAATGCAGCTTCCATCCGGCGTCGCCCTACGCGATCTCCAAAGTCGGTACCGATCTGATCGGGCGCTACTATGCCGAAGCCTACGGCATGACGGTCATGACGACGCGTATGTTTACCCATACCGGCCCGAGGCGCGGCGACGTGTTTGCGGAATCCACCTTCGCCAAGCAGATCGCGATGATCGAAGCCGGATTGCTGCCGCCCGTCGTCAGGACCGGCAATCTCGGCTCGATGCGGACATGGGCCGATGTCCGCGACGCCGTGCGCGCCTACTATCTCCTCGTCACCGTCTCGCCGGTTCCGGGCGCCTACTACAACATCGGCGGCTCGTTTTCGTGCACGGTCGGCGACATGCTCAAGCATCTCCTGTCGATCTCGACGCGGCGCGACATCCGCGTGGAGCTCGATCCCGAGCGTGTCCGCCCGATCGATGCGGATCTGCAAGTCCCCGATACCCGCAAGTTCCAGGCCCATACGGGCTGGAAGCCGGAAATTCCCTTCGAGAAGACGATGGCGGATCTGCTCCAGTACTGGCGCGATCGCGTCGCCCATGGCGAAACTTTCCCGACCCGCTAGGCGCCCAGCAACGGATGGCAAATCTGGATACCGCACAGGGAGGCGTTGGGCAGAGGGGCGCAGACTCACGCGCGCGGCTCATCGCCGAGAGAGAGGCCATCGAAGTCGGTTTCTGGTCCTCGTCGGATATCGAGTCGCCCGGCTCGGACTCCATTCACAATATCCTCATGAAAGCGGCCGAGGCTCGCATCTTCATGGAGAAGATCGACACGTTCCAAAAGGAGTTTGCGTCCGCGGGGACGATCCTCGAGCTCGGCGGCGGTCAGTGCTGGGCATCGTGCATCGTCAAGCGCCTGTTTCCGGCGGCGCGGGTCGTCGGAAGCGATATCGCGCAGGACGCGATCGCGTCCGTGCACAAATGGGAGCACGTCTACGGAGTCAGGATCGACGAGACTGTCGCCTGCCGGAGCTATGCTGTGCCATTTCCGGACAGCTCGGTCGATCTCATCTTCGCCTTCGCGGCCGCGCACCATTTCGGCCGCTTTCGCAGCACGCTGGCAGAGATAAGCCGCGTTCTGAAGCCGGGCGGCACCGCGCTGTTCCTGCATGAGCCGGGCTGCCGGCAATATCTCTATCGAGTCGCGCATTGGCGGGTGAACCGCAAGCGGCCGGAAGTCCCGGAAGACGTCATCGTCTACAAAAAGGTGGAAGCCATGGCCGGTGAAGTCGGGCTGACCTGCAAAGCGCAGTTCGCGCCGACGCTCACGAATCGCACACCCCGCGCGATGTTCTACTACTATGTCCTCAATCGCCTGCCTTGGCTTCAGCACGTTCTGCCCTGCAGTGTCGATATCGTCGTGAAAAAGCCCGGGGCGGGCGCTGCGGCGCGCAGGTGGGTCGCAACGTGACGCGCCGCGTCTTTGTCGCCGGCGCGACCGGCCTGGCGGGCTCGAGCATCGTGCGGCGCCTTCTCAAAGAGCCCGGGATCGCGCGTATCCGCGCCGGCCATCACAGCGGCGGCGGCGCTTTCGTCGAGGATCCGCGCGTCGAATATGTGCAGGGTGACCTTAGAAAATCCGAGGATTGCGAACGTCTGGTCGCCGGCACCGACCTGGCAGTTCTTGCCGCATCCCAAAGCGGCGGGGCGCAGGAGGCCGTAAGCGCGCCATGGCGGCAGGTCACGGACAACATCGTGATGGACGCGGTTCTCCTCGAGGCGCTGCATCGTGCGGGCGTTCGGCGCGCGGTTTTCGTGAGTTCTGCGACGGTTTATCCCGAACGGGACGGATTCACTCGGGAAGACGACCTCGATTGGAACAAGCCACCGGCGGCAGCCTATCTGGGCATCGGATACGCGAAGCGTGCGGCCGAATCACTCTGCCACTTCTGGCATGCAAAGACGGGCATGGAAATCATCGTCGCGCGTGCTTCGAACATCTTCGGCCCTTACGCGAAATTCGATTCGAAACGATCGAATTTCATTCCCGCCTTGATTCGCAAGGCTGTGGACAGACTCGATCCATTCGAGGTCTGGGGCGCTCCCGAGGTCGCGCGCGACGTTATTTTTTCGGAGGATTTTGCAGATGCCATCGTCGCGCTGGCCCTTGCAGATCAAATTGACTACGATATTTTCAACGTCGGATCCGGTCACACCGTGACCGTAGGGGAAGTTGTAAATCTGGTACTCGACGCCTGCGGTCATTCTGGCGCACAGGTGCAGTGGCTGCAGGATAGGCCCACGACCATTGGGTTTCGGGCGCTCGACTGCAGCAAGCTTGCCGCGCGAATCGGCTGGAAGCCGAGGGTCGGCGTCGAGGACGGCATCCGGCGAACAGTGCTTTGGTGGCAGGAGAATCGTAACGTATGGACCAGATAAAGACGCAGAAGCACGACGCGATCGTGCTCTCGAGTCAAAGCGAGAAAGACACGCAGCGGCGTTTCACCGAGCTGCTGAAGTCCTCGCCGATCGCCGATGACGAGCTGCTTGCCAATCTCGGCCTTTATATGACGTCGAAGACGCTTTCGCGCGTCCTCTTCTTCCATCACATCTACCAGCTGATCCTCAACTCCCACGGCGTCGTCATGGAATTCGGCGTCCGCTGGGGCCAGACGCTGTCGCTGCTGTCGGCGTTGCGCGGCATTTACGAACCGTTCAACCGTCATCGCAAAATAATCGGCTTCGATACTTTCGCGGGGTTTGTCGGGATGGGCGAGGAAGACGGCGCGCTGTGCAAATGCACCGACGGCTCCTTTTCCGTTTCCGCCGGATACAAGAAGTATCTCGACGAACTTATCGGCCTCCAGGATGCGATGAACCCGATCTCGCATCTGAAAAAGTTCGAACTGGTCGAGGGCGACGCCGGCAAAACCGTCCCCGCCTATCTCAAGGCACACCCCGAGACGATCGTCTCTCTCGCGATATTCGATTTCGATATCTATGCGCCGACGAAGGTCGCGCTCGAGGCGATACGTCCGCATCTCTGCAAGGGCAGCGTCCTCGTTTTCGACGAGCTCTGCGACGATATCTTCCCGGGAGAGACCATTGCCGTTCGCGAGGTCCTCGGCCTTCGCGATCTGCGCATTCAGCGCCTGCCGACGGCGGCGCGCATCTCCTACGCGGTGCTTGACTGATGCTCGACCGATGCCGTGAGATCCGCAGCAACATCCTGAAAATCTCGCATGCCAGCGGGAACGGTCACATCCCGACGAGTTTTTCGATCGTCGAATCGCTCGTCGCCGTCTACAGCACCATCCGCCACGATCCGAAAAATCCTGCCTGGCCCGAACGCGACATCTTCATTCTCAGCAAGGGGCATGCGTCGCTCGGCCTTTACGCGGTCATGGCCAATTTCGGCTATTTCACGACGGACGAGGTGTATGCGTTCGGCGCCTATGAGTCGCGGTTCGGTTGTCACCCCGACCGCACCAAGGTGCCGGGTGTCGAGGCCTCCACCGGATCGTTGGGACACGGCATTGGCCTCGCGGCCGGCATGGCGCTCGGCTTCAAGATCGCAAAGTCGCCGCGCCGCGTCGTCACGCTTGTCGGCGACGGCGAGGCCAATGAAGGAACCGTCTGGGAGACGGCGCTGGTGGCCGCCGATTGCGGATTGGGCAATCTGACCGTCATCTACGATCACAATCGCTCGCAGACCCGCTGTCTCCAAATCGAAAACCCGGGCGAGCGCTTTGCGGCCTTCGGTTGGGCAGTGACGGAAGCGCCCGGTCACGACGTCGAAGCGCTCAAGGCCGCGCTGGGAAAGCGATCGGACAAGCCGCATGTGATCATTGCCAAGACGGTCAAGGGCTACGGCATCAAGACGCTTGAAGACGAAGTATTCGCCTGGCACCGCCGCGCGCCTGACGCCGAAACGCTTCGCAAGCTCGAGGAGGAGCTCCATGCGGGGTAAGTTCAAGGACATCATCACCGAGATGGCCGAGGACGATCCGCGCATCGTCATTGTCCTCGGCGACATCAGCGTCTTCCAGTTCAACGCGTTCCGCGAGAAGCATCCCGACCGCTTTTACAATATGGGCATCCTGGAGCCGACGCTTATTAGCGTCAGCGGCGGGCTGAACGCCGCCGGATTCGTGCCCGTCGTGCATACGATTGCCCCGTTCCTGACGGAACGCTGCTACGAACAGATCAAGCTCGATCTTTGCTACAACCGGTTCGAGGCCAATCTCGTGACCTGCGGGGCCTCGTTCGACTACGCCTGGGACGGCGCCACGCATCACGCCTACAGCGATCTGGCGATTTTGCGGCTCCTGCCGACCATGGAAGTCCTCCAGCCCGGCTCCGAGCGCGAGCTCGAAGCGCTGATGCGCAGTCAGACCGGCAATGGCAAGCCCACCTATTTCCGTCTGTCGGACAATCCGCACACGATCGATGTCGGCGACGTGAAGTTCGGCAAGGGCATCGTCCTGAAGCGCGGCACCAGCGGCTGCACGATCATGACCGCGGGACCCATCCTCGGGAACGTGCTGGAGGCCTGCAAGGATCTCGACGTTTCGCTCGTCTATTTCCATACGATCAAGCCGTTGGACAACGAGCTCGTGGCGTCGTTCCGCGACGACCGCATCCTTGTCGTGCACGATGCCTATGGTCTCAAAGAGGCCGTCGACGCCGTCTGCGGCATGCGGACCTGGTATCACGGCCTGCCGGACGATTTCTGCGTCTGGTACGGCAAAGTTCATGACATCCGGCGGCGTCTCGGGCTTGATCCCGCTGGAATTCGGGCGCGCGTGCGCGAGATGCTCGCGCAAAACGACTGAAGAATCCGAAGGATTTCATGTTCTACGAAGGCAAAGTGTGTGCGGTTACGGGCGGCTCGGGTTTCGTCGGGACGCATCTGGTCAAGGCCCTCTTGGCGCAGAACGCGCGCGTGCGCGCCATCGTGCATGAACGGCCGATGATCGTTGAAGATCCGCGCATCGAGACGGTCGCCGCGGATCTGACGCTGCAGCCCGAATGCCGCAGAGCCCTCGAAGGCGCGCAATATGTATTCCATTGCGCGGGCGCCGTATCTGCCGCCGGCGTCACCGTGAACAATCCGATGTCGGCGATTACGGCCAATCTCGCGATCACGGCGAACGTTCTCGAGGCGGCCTGGGCGACGAAAGTCGAGCGCATTCAGATTTTCGGCTCTTCGACGGGATATCCCGTGTCGGATCATCCGATCCGCGAAGACGAGATGTGGAGCGGGCCGACACATCCCTCCTATTTCGGCTACGGCTGGATGCGTCGTTATCTCGAGCGGATGGGCGAGTTCGTGCATCAACGCTCCGGCGCCACGAAGGTCGTTCTGGTGCGGCCTACGGCGACTTACGGCCGGTACGACAATTTCGATCCCGCCGCGAGCCACGTGATCCCGGCTCTTATCCGCAAGGCCGTCGAGCGCATGGACCCGTTCGAGGTTTGGGGTACGGGCGACGAGATCCGCGATTTTCTGCACATCGAGGACCTGGCGCGCGGCTGCCTGCTCGCGCTCGAAAAGATGCCGAACTGCGAACCCGTCAATATCGGGTACGGCAAGGTCATTACCGTGCGCGAGATCGTGCAGGATATTCTGGACGCCACCGGACACCGGCCTAAGATATTCTTCGATACGACAAAGCCGACGACCATCCCGGTGCGGATGGTCGATTGCAGCAAGGCCAGGAAGGTCCTGGATTTCGAACCGACGATTTCATTGCGCGACGGCCTTCGCGATACCGTCGACTGGTTTCTGGCGCAGCGCGAGGTCGGCGCGTTGACGTGAGGCGCGGGAGTGGCAATGAAGCGTGTGGTGATTGCCCCGATCGAATGGGATGTTGTCGATCTCGCCGAAAGCTGCGGATACCAGATTGTCGGTTTTCTGGACAAGCATGGCCGAAAGCCCTGTGAGCCCTTCCGTTACATCGGAAGGGACGAGGACTGGGCCGACTTTCATCGAAACGAACCCGACGTCGGCGTGATCGTCGTCGTCGAGCCCGCGAAGGTCCGCGAACGTCTGCTTCGCGAATTCGGCGCATCGGCAATGACGGTCATTTCCCCGGCAAGCCATGTCTCGAAGCACGCCGAGATCGGGGCAGCCACAGTCATCCAGCGCAATGTCACTGTGATGCCACGCGCAAAGCTTGGGCGAGGCTGCACGGTCAATGTGGGCGCCATCATTCATCACGAGGCCGAGATCGCGGAATATTGCACGATCGGGCCCGGTGCGCTGCTCGCCGGCTCGGTGATCCTGGAGCCTTACGCCTATGTGGGGGCAGGCGCCGTCATTCTCCAGAACATTCGGATTGGAACGGGTGCCAAGATCGGCGCCGGCGCGGTCGTCACCGCCGATGTCCCGCCGGGGCAGGTCGTCGTCGGTATCCCCGCGCGGGCCAAAGCCCATGAGTGACATGGCTGCGGCGAATATTCCTGCGACCGTTCAGGGCTACCGGCAGCGACCGCCCTGTCCGGATCGTATCCAGGGCGGCGCCCGCTCCAAGCAGATGGATCCTTCCCTTCCCGTTGTGTCCATCGTGTGCACCTGTCGAAATGTCGAGACGGTGCTTGAGCGCTCCATCGAAAGCGTCAAGGCTCAGGACTATCCGAACATCGAGTTCATCATCACCGACGCGGCTTCGACCGATGGAACGGTGAGTATTCTTCGCAAATATTCCTCTGCGATCACATTCTGGGTCAGCGAGCGCGATCTGGGACGCGCCGATGGCTTCAACAAGGCTCTGTCATACGCCACGGGCGATTATGTGGCGGCTGTCATGGCTGACGACTGGCTGGCGCCTGATTTCGTGTCGAAAGGCATTGCCGCCCTTAAGACGCGCGGCGTCGATTATGTCTTCGGCGACTGCATGCTTCATTCCGAGGACGGCGCGTTTCTCTATCGCCGCATCGGCGACCCGAACTTCGCGGGAAACCTGCGCTACTGGATGACCGTGAATTCCCCCAGTTTCATGGTTCGACGCGCCATGCTCGACAGCATCGGGCTCTTCGCGGACATCTCGGTCGCCTCCGACTACGACTGGTTTCTCCGCGCCCATCTCGCGGGCTTTCGCGGGACATACGA
>DATKON010000126.1:0-3884 GCA_035524575.1 Rhizomicrobium sp. | reverse complement strand
CTGCTCTTCATGCGGGAAATGCCCGGCCCGCTCGATGGTTTCGAACCGAGCGCCGGGGATCATCGCGCAATAGGCGCGGCCGTAAGCTTCGCTGAGCATGCGGTCATGCGTGCCCCATAAGAATAATGTCGGGACGCGAATGCGATGCAGCCGGCTTTTGAGGCGGGGATTGTGGAAGTAGGGATTCCAGGCAAACCGCGCTGTGGCTTCGCGGGCGCGCGCGGCGGCGACCACTTCGGCATCCGGCAACGATTTGTAGTCGCGCTTGCCGGCGTCCGGATCGCAATAGACCATGGCGAGATAATCCGGATCGGTGACCGCGAAAATGTCGGCGATGTCGCGCGTCTCGCGGTCGCCGACTTTGACGCCCACAGCATTGGCCATGACGATCCGCGACAGCCGCGCGGTGGATTTCACCGCGATCTCGGCGGCGATCCAGGCGCCAAACGAGACGCCGACCACGATGACGTCTTCAAGATCGAGCTGGTCGAGCAGATCGAGATAGAAATAGGAGATGTCGTCGACCGTGCGCATGCCTTTGGGCAATTCGGAGCGGCCGAAACCCGGATGCGTCGGCGCTAGAACGTGTGCGCTTTTGGCCAAGGCATCGATGGCCGGAAGCGAAGGCTCGAGGCCGTTCTCGGCGTGAAGAAAAAGCAGCGGCTGCTTTTTGCCGCGTGTCTGGCCGCGCTCGAGGAAATCGATCCGCGTGCTTCCAACTGTCAACGAGCCGTCAGCGCTCTCCGCTGCAAGCGACATTCCGCCTCCCACCTTGCTGCGCGTTTCTCGCGCAATGATTTTTTCCTATCCCCGACCGTCTTGTCGCGGTCTTCTCAAGTCCGGCACATTGTTCTACCACGTGACATCCTTTTTGCCATCGCAGCGGAAGAACGGAGCTATGCAAATGAGTGACGCCGGCACGATCATTCATCGCGGCATCGCCTATGCCAATCACGACGGCGCCGAACTGGCCGGCGACCTCTATCTGCCGAAGGACGCCAAGGGCGTGCCGGCGCTGGTCGCGGTGCACGGCGGCGGCTGGGTGCAGGGCGCGCGCGACGCTTTCAAACACTGGGGGCCCCATCTCGCCGCGCGCGGCATCGCAATGTTCTCGATCTCCTATCGGCTCGCGGCGAAGGGCAAGACCTTTCCGGAAGCGGTGCAGGACGTGCTCGCCGGCGTGCAGTTCCTGCGCGGCAAAGCCGGCGGCTTCGGCATCGATCCGGCGCGGATCGGGCTTCTCGGCGCCTCCGCCGGCGCACACCTTGCGGCGCTGGCGGCGCTCGGCGGCAAGAAATTTCTCGGCGGCTATCCGAACGATGCTTTTGCTTCGACCGACGCTTCGGTGAAGGCCTTGATCGGCGTCTATGGCATCTATGACGTGGCAGCGATGTGGCTGACCTATCAGATCCAAGGCGGACGCGACAACAACATCCAGAAATTCATGGGCTTCCCGCCGGCGGAAAGCCGGCAAGCCTATTTCGACGCCTCGCCGATCAGCTATGCCACGTTCTCGAACAATTCGATTGCGGTGCTGCTGGTCACCGGCACCGAAGACGACCTGGTCGACCGCAAAGTGCAGACCGATCCGTTTGCGCTGGCGCTCAAGCAGGCCAACTTCTTCGTCCGCCCCTGCATCGTGCACGGCGCGCCGCATTACTGGATGAACGATCCGATCGAGGAGCCGGAGAGCTATGCCGCCTTCGTGGCGCCGCGCTTGCTGCGATTCTTGGCGGAGAAGCTGTAAGCTCCTTTCGTCGTCGCGCGCGAAGCGAAGCAATCCGGCACGGCGCCGCCGGACTGGTTTGCTTCGTCGCTGCGCTCCTCGCAATGACGCGTGAGCGTCACCCACCTTCCGTCACCGGCAGCGCCAGCGCGGACGGGTGCTCGGCCGAGTGATAGATCGTGTCGGCACCGATCTTGTTCGGCGCGTAATAGTGCGACCACAGCACATCGGTGACGGCGGAATCGCCGTTGACGATCTCGAGCCGCACGCGGCTGCCTTTCTTGAAGCGATGCGCCATCGGCTCGATGCTGATGTCGAAGCGGTAGATCTTGCCGGGCTCGATCGGCGCCGGGTCGGTGTGGGTGTGATAGGGCTCCATCTCCGTCGAGCGGTTGGCGTCGAGCGCACGATGCGAGGCCCGGAGCCACCCTTTGGTGATCCAGAACGAGGCCGGGTTGATGCCTTTCTCGCGCTCTTCGGACGATTGCGGCATCTGCTCGGACAGCTTGACGAAGAAATCCATGTCGTCGCGCGTCGATGAAGCATAGAGCACGAGCTTGATCGGCCCGGCGATTTCCAAGTCCGCTTCGAGCGGCGCGGTGGTGAAAGTCAATACGCGGCGCGCCGGATCGGGCTGATTGTTCGGGCCGAAGCCGACGACGCCGATCATCCAGCCGGGATTGGGATAGGCGTAAGAGGTCTGCTTCTCGCCGGACGCCATGTCGCGCGCGAGGCCGCCGTCATTGAGCGACGTGACGCTGCCGCTTTTCTGTCCGTTCAGATGCCAGGACAGATAACGCGCGCCCTGCGGCGGCCAGGTCGCGGATGTGCGCACCGCGTCGGCGCCGCGGACGAAATATTCCACCTCGGGCCGGTCGGGATAATCGGTCTTCTCGCCTTTGAGGTAATGATCGTAGAACGGCAGCAGCAGCTTTTCATGAAGCTCCGGACTGTTGAACTCGCGATTGGCCACGAAGGCATTCACCGGTCCGATCATTTTCAGTTTCTTCGGACCGCGGGCGCGGCGGTAGCCGTCGATATTGCCCCGCGTATGCAGATCGACCTTGCCCCAGACGCCGACCGAATAGAGCGGCACTTCGATCTGATGCAGGTGCTCGGCGGCGCAGCGCTCGCGCCAGAATTCGTCATAGGTCGGATGCGCCTGCAGATGCAGGTTCAGATCGTAGGGCTGCTCACGCGGGAATTCGCCGTTGGCGGGATGGCGATTGATGATGCGGTTCTGGTTCCACCAATAGCTGCCGAAGAAATCGTTGAGCATGCCGCCCTGATAGACCGAGGCGCGATAGGGATCGTTGAGCCCGTCGAAGGCGGCGACGCAGGCGAGCGACGGCGGCCGCTGGATCGCCATCCACCATTGCAGCATGCAGAAGTAACTCTGGCCGATGCCGCCGACCTTGCCGTTCGACCACGGCTGGCGGCCGAGCCACTCGATGACGTCATAGAGATCCTTCTGCTCGTTGCGATCGAGAAAGCGGAACTCGCCGCCGGACTTGCCGCAGCCGCGCGCATCCATCTGCGCATAGACGTAGCCGCGGGCGACATAGAGATCGATCGGTCCGGTCTCGCGCCACAGGAATTGCGGCGAGGCCGGCAGCGCATTGTTGTCGTAGCGATAAGGCGAAGCGCCAAGCACGACCGGGAAGCGGTCTTCGCGCTCCGGCATGTAAAGCGCGACGGCGATCTCGACGCCGTCATGCACACGGATTTTGACTTCGCGGCGCTGTGCTTGTTCCGCCATCATCCCCTGCCCCGGCCAGAATTGAAGCTTAGGAAAAAGCGCAAGTGCGGGCAACGGCGTGGCGAGTGGGAATCGGGAGTGGCGAATGGCGAATGGCAATTGCGAGTGGCGAATAGCGAATAGCGAAATGGCGAATAGGGAGTAGCGAATAGCGAATGGCGAATAGCGAATGGCGAATAGGGCAAAAGCCCCCGCTCGCTGCGCAACGCGCCTTCTCTTGGCGACTAACTGTTCCTTATTTCGTTCCTTACCCTTATTCGCTACTCGCTATTCGCTATTCCCCATTCGCCATTTCGCCACTCGCCTTAAAAAAGAGAAGGAAGCGGAACGCCGACAGACGCAGGTTGAACGGACCGCACCAGCGGGTGCGGGGCGCGCCACGGAGAGATCGGCTTGCGC